>JADZDP010000054.1 GCA_020850995.1 Deltaproteobacteria bacterium | reverse complement strand
TTGGCACGGGCGTGCTGGTTTGAGCGCGGCGTCGCGTGGGAATTCGCTCGACAATCGACCCGTCGTTTGGCTATTGGTGAGCAGTCATTGGGGGAATGATGGCTCGGCGGTCTCTCTCTCTCTCTCTCTCTCTCTCTCTCTCTCTCTCTCTCGTTCGCTCGCCCTCGCCCTCGCTGCCATGCTCGGTGGCTCGCTAGGCGCTGGACGAGCTCTCGCCCAGTTCGATGTCACCTGCGAGGCCAACGGGGCACAGGCGGTTTGTCCTGTGGGGTACAACCTGTACGGGTGCCCTGTGGATCTCCCCGGGCCCGACGTCGTCTGGATCACCGAACCTATTTGTAGGAACCCGGAAGGGCGAAACGATCCAATTGCACACGTACCGGAGGAGTGTTTCGAGCTTCCCGATGTGAACTGCGAGGGGTGCCTCCTCGGGGGCTTCTGCTGTCGCCAGCGACAAGCCAACTACGACGACTACCCGTCCTGCGATCGAACCTTCTGGGAATGCGATTACGCTACCTGTGGCTATTGGGCCGGACAGTTCTCGCCGCCGCATACACTTTGCAGAGGCGGCGATTTCCCGGAGAATCCAGTTGCAGCACGAGGATCTGGATACGCCGATGCACCTGCGAGCAGCTGCCCCTCCTGTGGAGACCTGAGCTACGAGGTCTGCGGCAACAGTGTGGACGACGACTGCGACGGCCTCTTGAACGAAACCCCCTGCGCGGGCGACCCGCCCTGCAACAAGAAGGACGACATCGGCGGCGGCAACGACGACAGGAACGGCACGGCCGCGCAGTGCATGGAGGACTGCAAGGGCGATGGGAAACCGGTCAGCCTGCTCTTGCGCCAGGCCTCCATCGGGCCGCACCAGATGGCGCGCATCAGCTCTGACCTCGGTGGCTCCGCCGACCTGGCGTTCGACATCTTGTGGGACTCGCGCCGCGCGACGAGGGACTACGCGGACACGACGCCCTACCTCCGCGTGCTTGGCCCGGGCTTTCGGCACCGCTACGGGGACCGCCTGGTGGTGAACGACGCCTGGGGTGGGGCCACGAGCTTCGTGTGGGAGAGCCTGGATCGCAACGTGGAGATCTTCCCCAACGGGGACTACAGCAGCGAGCCGGGCACGAACCACCGGCTGCGCGAGGCGTTTGGCACGCTGCTGCCCACCTGGCGCCTGCACACCGAGGGCGGCGATGTCCTCGAGTTCGAGGAACCGAGCACGCCCACGGAGAACCACCCGACCCACCACGCGCGACTCAAGCGCATCTATCCGGGCGGAGCCCTGCATCGGAAGATCGTGCTGCTGTACGAGGACGAGCCTACAGGTTCAGGGGTCGAACAGCTGCCCGCGGCCGCGTGCATAGGCCTCGTCACCGGCGCGCCGAGCGGCCAAGGTGACTGCTATGTCCCGCGTGGCCTGCTGGTGAAGGTCGTCACGATCCTCGACGACGACACGGAGGGCCCGAGCTTCGAGCTCACCTACACGGAGCGAACGAGCCCCGTGAGCCGGGGGCGCATCGGCCTCGACCTGGTGCGGGCGGGCGGCGACCGCGCCGATGGCGCGAGCATCTCGACGCTCGCGCAAACATCGTGGCTGACGTCCACCGGCGTGGTGCCGCGTTTGTCGCGGATCAGCACGCGGCTGTGGTGCACGGCGACGAACGGATCCTGCGACATCGCCCGCTACAGCTGGAACACAACCTACAAGAGCAAGATCGTCATGGTCTTTCGGCCGGGCGTCAGCACCGCGGGCGGCGCCACGACGCTGCAAGACGAGTACTTCGCTTGGGAGCTGGACGGCAACGGCACCGAGGTGGTGAAGACCCACCGGAGCCTCGGCATCGAGCTCGAGGCGCTGAGCGGGGAGCGCGACCCGGACATAGAGCTCACCACCATGAGCTGGCGGCGCAACGCGCCCGCGGGCACGAGCGAGGCGTTCACCTTCGACGACAACGGCAACCTGATCCAATGCTCGAGCGGCATCTGCGGCGACGCGGACCTCACGCGCAGCTATCAGAACCACGCCTCGTTCCCGAGCTACAGCCTGGGGCCGAGCGTGGTGCTCGGACAGGACGGCTTCTACACCTTCCGTCAGTGGAGCGACGCGGGCCAGCTCGAGTTCGAGTGCCAGGCGGCGTTCTCGGATAGCAACGTAGCGCGCTGCTACCTCTACCCGTCGGGGCTCGTCGAGGTTGCGACCCCGTCGACGGCCCACGTGCGACACCTGGAGCGGCGCTACTACGACGACAACGGGCGCCTGTGGGCGCGCGCCGTCTATGACCCCGACACCACGCTGACGGACGGGATGCGCTTCCCGGCGTCGACGGGCGACGCGAGCGTCAACTGGTTCGACAGCGAGGCGCTCTCGGACAGCTCGTGCCCTTCCTTGACCGCGTCGCTCGACATCGGCGGCGCCGTGCACCGCTGGCACGTGACGGTGTACGACGCCGACAGCGATGGCGACGGCGTGCTCAACGAGCTCGGCGATAGCCGCTTCGCGGCCAGGCCCGACGCGCTGGTGGTGCGCGTGAACGAGGCGGCGCTGAGCACGGGACCCTACCCGGTGGAGACGCGGTGCACCGTGGCGCGCCGCAACGCGCGCGGCGATGTCACCGCGGTCCGGCGCTTCTTCAACGGCGCGCAGCGCGAGGTGACGACGATCGATCGCTTCGCCTCGAGCCCGACCGTGAGAGGCGTTGGTCGCATCGACAAGGTCACGCGTTACCTCGTTCCCGGCGCGTCGCCGAGCGGGCCGATGGTGGTGCAGGACGTGTGCGACGCCGCCTCGTACGACGACGAGGGACGCCTCACCTGCTACGACGTGCCGCAGCAGGAGCAAGCCATCCGCGTCAGCGAGAGCACCGCCAACGGCGACGGCATCGTGGCGTTCCGACGCGTGCAGACGGTGGGCCCAGGACCGGCGCTCACGACACACACGAAGCACCTCGCCTGGGGGCCGGTGTATCAGCGCGGCGTCGGCGACGGGGTGAGCGGCGGCGCCGCCGAGGGGAACGCGGTGCGCACCACCTTCAAGGGAGGCACCGCGAGCACCGGGCTTGCGCTTGGTCAGGTGAAGGAAGTGGACGCGGCGGGCAACCAGGTCGCGCGCGTGGCGTACTCGTACAACGACTACGGGCAGCTCACCTCGACGACGGGGTACAACGCCGCCAATGTCGTGCGCTCCACCACGACGCGCGCGCCGGACGCGGACGACAAGACCATGCTGCTGACACCGGGCGGCAGCGGCTTCGCCGGCGTCGAGTACAGCTACCACCCGTGGGGTGAGGTCTCATCCATCACCGAGGGCGACGGCACCTTCGTCGAGTACCGCAACGCCGACGCTGCACCTCCTGGCCCCGACCTGGGGCGGATCTACGAGGTGGCCCGCGATGAGCACGTCGTCCAGCGCTTCTTGCACACGCGCGATGGGCTGATCGCCGACATCGTCAACCCCGACCTGAGCTGGGGCTCGGTGGGCCACTACAGCTACGACGGCATGCGCCGGCTGCGCCAAGAAGGACGCTACACGGTGGGGCAGAGCGTGCAGTACACGTGGTGGGACGAGACCCGCCTCGCCAGCCGCAAGGTGCTCAAGGCCAACGGGGCCACGCTCGAGTACACCACCTACGCCTACGATGGTCTGGGCCGACCGACCATCGTCATGGGATCGACGGCGGCGAACCCGGATGTGCCCGACCAGGTGCTGCGCCTGCAAGGTGGATCCGATCCTGAGCTGACGACGTCGATTGTGCTTGAGGAGGTCGCGCATGAGGATCAGGCTTTCGGCCGAGGTGATCATGCCGCAGCCGAAGAAGCCGCGAAAGGCGCCCGCCGCGAA
>JADZDP010000053.1 GCA_020850995.1 Deltaproteobacteria bacterium | reverse complement strand
TAAGACCATATGGAGCGACCGGCTCCATCTCGCAGCGTCGCGGGTTATCGCCAGAGGCGGTCACCAGCGGCGACAGAGCCGCATGCGAGAGGAGCCGGTCATGACGAGTATTACTTTCGTCGGAATGGACGTCCACAAGGCGTCGATCAACGTCGCTGTCCTCGAGCCGGGCAAGAATGAGCCCACCGAGTGGAAGCTCGACAACCGCCCGACCGCTGTCGCGAAGCTCGCGCAACGGCTGAAGAAGGACTCAGGCGGCGACGTCGTCGCCTGCTACGAGGCCGGACCCTGCGGCTTTGCTCTTCTGAGGCAACTCACCTCGATGGGCGTCGTTTGCAAGGTCATCGCGCCGGCGCTGATCCCGAAGCAGGCTGGAAATCGGGTGAAGACCGACACGCGGGATGCGCGCAAGCTGGCGTCGTTGTTTCGCGCCGGCTTGCTCACGGAAGTCCACCCTCCGACCGACGACCAGGAAGCGGTGCGCGACCTCTGCCGTGCGCGCGACGACGCTCGCGACGACCGCCTGCGTGCCAGGCATCGGCTGGCGAAGTTTCTGCTGCGGCACGGCATGGCCTACAGCGAGGGTAAGGCATGGACGCACGCGCACCGTCGTTGGCTCGCGACACTCAGCTTCGAACATCCGGCGGCGACAGCCACCTTTGACGACTACCTACGCACCGTCGAGGCGGCAGATGAACGCATGACGACGCTCGACGAGAAGATCGCCGAAATCGCGCAGTCGGATGACTATCGAGAGTCCGTCCGAGTCCTGCGCTGCTTCCGCGGCATCGAGGTCACGAGCGCGATGATCCTGCTCAGCGAGCTCGGCGACATCACGCGGTTCAAGTCGCCGCACAAGCTGATGGGGTACCTCGGCCTCACGCCGAGCGAGTACAGCAGCGGCGGCAAGGAGAAGCGCGGCGGAATAACCAAGACGGGCAACGCGCACGTGCGCCGCGTCCTCGTCGAGGCCGCATGGCACTATCGGCACCCGCCGCGCGTCTCGAAGGTGCTGCACGCTCGACGTCGAGACGCGCCCGGCGACGCGATCGCCGTGGCCGACAAATGCCAGGCACGTCTGCATCGCCGATTCCGGCGCCTGGAAGCTCGAGGGAAGCCGAGCACGAAGGTAGTGGTCGCCGTTGCTCGCGAGCTCAGCGGCTTTGTGTGGGCGGCTCTGGTCGGGGAAGACAAGAGGACGGCTTCAGCATGATTCCTCGCGCGCGCGCCGGCAGGGTCACCGTCGACCAACTCGTCGAGGACGGCGCCGTGCCTGCTCGTGCGGTGTCAGAGACGTTTGAGCAGGAGGATGCCCGCGGCGTGGGAAGGCGGGGCGAGAACAGGCACGATCTGAGGACGCGCGATGGGCCCAAGCGGCAGCCCCGGCTGACCCGCGTCGTAAGCCTGCGCACCCTCTCGACGGATCATGGTCATGCGGCTCTGCCGTCGGCAACCCGCGGATATCAGTGTGACTCGTCGTCGAAGCGCCCTGGCTCGCCCCGCCTTCCCACGCCGCGGGCCACGTCACCGCCGTGCAGATCCGCGCCTGTGACGTTGTGGCTTGACGAGGGGTCGCTCCATATCAGGGCCCGCGAATGAACAAGTCGGTCGCCCTACGCGGAGTCGGTGGTGGCGTCGCCGCTGCAGGTCGTGGTGCTCGTGGCCTGGCGGTAGCGCTGGCGGCACAGAAGGTCCTCGAGAACGTCTTTGGCGCCTTCGCCGGGGGCATCGATCAACCGCTGCGCGAGGGTGACTTCGTCAAGGTCGACGACTTCGTGGGTACCGTGGCGAACATCGGGCTGCGCTCCACTCGCATTCGCAAGCTCGACCGCACGCTCATCACCATCCCAAATGGCCAGCTGGCGGAAAAGCGCATCGAGTCCTTTGCCGAGCGCGATCGCATCATGCTCTTCCTCAAGGTGGGCTCACACCGCTGGAGATGAGCGCGGCGCAGAACCTGCTAGACCCCGGGTGATGCCGAGCACCTGGGCCCTGGTGGCGCTGAGCTTGGGCGCCCTGGCGCTGGCACCCCTGCTCGCGCACGCGCTGCAGAAGCGCCCCGCGCTCGCCGCCGGCCTCGATAGCTTCGTGCTCGTCTCCGTGGGCGCGGTGGTGGTCTTGCACGTGGTGCCCCATAGCGCCGAGGTGATCGGCGCCGGCGCGCTGGTGGCCGCGCTGGCCGGTCTGCTCTTGCCCATCGCGCTCCATCGCGTCGACGAGGCGCTCAGCGACGAGCGCCAGCGCGCCGCGCGCACCGCCCGCCAGGTGGTGGTGTACACGCTCTTCACCGCGGGCCTCGCCGTGCACGCGCTGCTCGACGGCGCGGCGCTGGCCGCGCACAGCGAGGCGCTGGCCTTGGGCGTGGTGGCGCATCGTTTGCCCGCGGGCCTGGCGCTCTGGGTGCTGGTGCGGCCGCGCGTCGGCACCACCCGTACCGTGCTCGTGCTGGCGATCTATGCGCTCGGCACCGTGGCGGGCGCGGCCGTGGGCGGCGCGCTGTTGCGCTCGGCAGGCGCCGTCCCCATGGCGCTCGTGCAGGCGCTGGTGGCCGGCTCCATCGTTCACGTCGTCGCCGAGTCGCCGCCGCTCGGCTCCACTCGATCCCTCGGCGGGCGCGCCGCCGGCATGGCGGGCGCGGCGCTGGCGGCGGTGGCGCTCAGCCTGGTGTCGCACGAGGAGCAGACGGCGCCAGGCCTGTTCGACGCCACGCTCACCTATGCGTTGGCCACTGCGCCGTGGTTGCTCACCTCCTTCGTGCTGGTGGGCGTGCTCTCGGCCTTCTACCCCGACGGCGCGCCGCGCTTGCGCGCGCGCGGCCTCCGCGTCGTCGACGCTGCGGCGGGGTGCGCAGCGGGCTTGGCGCACCCCTTGTGCGCATGCGCCGTGGGCCCGCTCTTCCAGGCGCTGGTGGCGCGCGGCGCGAGCCCCGCCGCGGCGCGCGCCTTCCTGGTGGCCGCGCCCGCCCTCGGCGTGCCCGCCGCGCTCTTGTCCTTGCGCTTGTTGGCGTGGCCGCTGGTGCTCGCGCGCGTCGTCGCTGCCGCCGTGCTGGCCGTGAGCGCCGGGCTCACGTCGTCGAGCGAGGGGCGCTCGTCCGATCGTGCGCGCGCGCGCGACGGCGATGCCGCCCCGCTCTCCGCGCGACTGCGCCACGGGCTGCGCCACGGCGTCGTCGACGCCGTCGACCACGTGCTGCCCTGGCTCTTCGTAGGCCTGATGGCCGCGGGCGCGTTGTCGACGTCGCTGTCGCCATCGTCGCTCACCTCGCTGCCGCCCCTGTGGCACCCGGCGCTGGCCGCGCTGCTGGCGTTCCCGCTCTACCTGTGCCCCGCGGGCCTCACGCCGGTGGCCGCGGCGCTGTTGGCGCTCGGCCTCTCGCCCGGCGGCGCCCTCGCGCTCGTGCTCGCCGGTCCGGCCACCAGCCTGCCCTCTCTCGTCATGGTGTCGGCGCATGCGGGACGCAGGGCCGCGCTCACCCTCGGGCTCACGGTGCTCTTTGGCGCTGCGGCCTTGGGCATGGCCCTCGATGCGCTCGCGGGCGCGTTCGACCTCGTCACGGTGGTCGCGCCGCTCGATCCGAGCGCCGCTGGCCCCCTCGAGCTCGTCGCGCTCTTCGTACTGGCCGCGCTCGGCGTGGCCTCGTTGTGGCGCCAAGGCGTGCGCGGCGCGGTGGTGCAGGTGATGAGCCCGCAGCACCGCCACGCCGGCGACCACGAGCACGGGCCCGGCTGCGCCCACGAGCACGGGCCGCCGCTGGCGCCCCCCGTCCCCGGCGCTGCCGTGGGCTCGGTGGCGCCGGGGCCCCTGCGTGTCAGACTCTCCTTCGACCCCCGGAGCCCCCCCGCGCAGAAGGACCGCTCGTGATGAGAAGCCCGCTCCTCCCCTTGCTCGGCGTGGTGGCCGTGCCGCTCGCGTTGGCCGCCGCCGCGCGCGCCGACTTCATCGACCACTTCGCCACCAAGGACGACGTGGGCCTGCTCAAGATGCCCCACGAGGGCGAGGTGCCCGTGCTGGTCATCCCGCTCATCATCGACGACCTGCCTTTCTCGCAGGGCAGCGAGGCCAGCTTCCTCGAGGAGATCAGCACCTTCTTCGATCCCGCCGCCGAGGGGTGGGCCTTCACCTCGTACTGGGAGACCCAGAGCCTCGGTCGCTATCGGCCGGTAGCAACGGTGGCGTCGCCGGTGCGCTTCGCCTCCTGCCCCACCATCGGCACGTACGAGGACTGCGCCATCCCGCGCGGCGCCGGCATCACCGACGGCAGTCTGCAGACGGCGGCGGCCACGCTGCGGGGCTCGTTGTTCTTCCTCGATCAGGTGTTTCGCTGCGCGCAGAGCGGGCCTGGCGCGGGCTTGGATTGCACCGAGGGCGGCGGCGTGGACCTCGGGGCCTTCGACCTCACGGGCGTCACGGCGGGCACCCCCGACGGCTTCATCGACGGCGTCATCGTGGTCAGCAACGGCGGCTTCCCCGGCATCGACCTGCCGGCGAAGGAGCTCTCGGAGAACCCGCTCATGAACCTGCTCGGCCCCCTGCCGACCTTCAGCTACGGGGATCAGAGCGTCAGCGTCGTCGCGGTGGCCGGGCGCGTCGACGCGCCCCATCATGAGGTGTGGGTGGCCGTGCACGAGTTTGGCCACTCGCTCGGCTTCGCCGACCTCTACAACGAGCGCGGCACCACCACCGACATGCCCTACACGGTGATGGGCGGCTGGTACTACGACAACGCGGCGCCCTCGCTCGACCCGTTCTCTCGCGCGGCCATCGGCTTCGCCCACCTCATCCAGGTGCAGGGCAGCGGCAGCTTCAGGCTCACGCCCGTCGATGCCTCGGGCACGGTTCTGAAGGTGGGCACCGGCGAGGAGTTCTTCATGGTGGAGCTGCGCCGGAAGCTGCCCGGCGTGCTCGATGACGACCTGCGCATCGACGCCGGCGTGGTAGTGGAGCGCGTGCGCCTGCAAAAGCGCCCCTCGCCGGAGCGCGGCCAGTACCTGAACACGCTGCAGAACTGCGTCAACTGCACGGCCTTCGACAGCTTCTTGTCCATCGAGCAGGCGGACGGGCTCTTTCAGCTCGAGAGCGGCTTTGGCACCGACGACGCCGACGATCTGTTCTTGGCGGGTGACGAGATCGCCCCCAGTGACGACGTGGAGCCGCGCTCGGTTGGGCACGCGGTGTTCTCCACCAACCTGATGGACGGCACGCCCACGGGCATCACCATCCGCGTGAGCGCCGTGTCGGCTGACGAGGCCACGGTGGAGATCGAGGCGCCCGCGGTGGACGACGCCTGCGCCGAGGTCGCCGAGCTGTGCGGCGCCTTGCCCTGCGACCAAGGTGAGTGCGGGCGCGTCATCCCCGTCGACGAGCCGCCGCCGCCCGAGTGCGAGGGGTGCTGCTGCGCGAGCGCTCGGGGCGCCGTCGACCCCGTGGCCGCCGTCGCCGCGCTCGCGGTGGCGGCCGCGCTGCTCGGCCGTGGCCGATCGCGCGCGCGCCGTCATCGGTAGAATGCCCCAGGCGCCGCGCGCGTCGCTCCTCGAGGATCTCCCCATGACCCGCCTGGCCTGCTCCCTCCTCCTCGCCTTGCTCGCCAGCGCCGGCGCCGCCCCGGTGGCGCACGCCGCTGACGGCGCCAAGGCGCACGGCCACCACGGCGTGCTCAAGCCCTACGCGCGTCCGCCACCGGCCCTGGTGCTGACCGACAAGGAGAAGGCCACGCTCGACAAGGGCAAGAGCGTCATGCGCCAGCTCGAGGGCGAGGCGGGCGGCCGCGGCATGGCCATCTTCCGTGTCGACGCGGCGCCCGACACGGTGTGGGCCATCATCAACGACTTCCCCTCGTATCCCAAGTGGATCGGCGAGGTGAAGAAGTGCGAGATCTACAAGAAGGACGGCGGCAAGATCGACGTGGCGTTCAAGATCGCGAGCTTCCCCGTCACCATCGAGTACTTCATCGCCCACGACTACGACATGGCCAACCGTTGGGGCACGTGGACGCTCGACTACAACAAAGAGAGCGACCTCGACGACAGCGTGGGCTTCTGGCGCGTGACGCCCTATGAGGGCGACCCTGCGCGCTCGCTGGTGGAGTACTCAGTGGACATCAAGATCAAGGGCTGGGTGCCCGACTTCATCCGCGGCCTGCTCGTCGACAACGGGCTCAAGCAGGCGACCACGTGGGTCAAGGTGCAGAGCGAGAAGCGCCAGCTCGCCGCCAAGTAGGGCCCGCGAACGGACACGTCGATCGGTGATCGCGAGCGAGGCGCGTCGATGGCAAGGCGCCCCGCAGGGCCGTGGCCGTCGCCACGGACCGAGGACGCGACGCCGCCAGCGACGATGGATCGCTCGCGAGGACGATTGAGTTGTCCGTTCGCGGGCCCTGAGCCAGCGCGGGCGTGGTCGGTGCGCTCAGCTTCGCGAGGAAGCGCGCCAGCGCTGGCGCCACCGCGGTGGTGGCGTCGCCGGGGACCGCGACGAGCTCGACCAGCGTAGGCGCGCGTCCTTGCACGCGCTGCGCGTCGCGCGCGCCCTCGACGTCGTCCTGGCCCACGTAGAGCACCAGGGGGCGCGCCAGCTCGGCGGCGTTCGGCAAGAGCGCGCGTCGGCGCTGCTCCACAGGGTCGTTGACGTCGAAGGGCAGGGCCTTCCCACCGTCGCGCTGCCAGCGCGCGAAGGTGGTGGTGCTGGTGACGGCGCTGACCGCGGCGATGGTGGCGAAGGGCGCCTCGGGATCGAGCGCCAAGAGCGCGGCCAAGGCGCCGCCCTCGGCGGCGCCGAACACCGACAGCTGGTCCACGTCGACGTCGGGCTGCACGGCGAGCCAGCGCGCCGCTGCCATGGCGTCTTCGAGCTCGCCGGCCAAGAGCTCGTGCTCGCCGGGGTTGCCGTTCTCGCCGCGCCAGGTGGGCAAGAGCACCACCAGGCCCGCGTCGACGAAGGGCGCGGCCCACGCGAGGTGTTCTTCGGTGAGCGCCGTGCCCGCGTGCAAGAGCATCACCGCGGGGAGCCGCTCGCCCCCGCGGCGCGGGGTCTCGGGGGCGCGGCGCGGCGTCGCGATGACCGCCAACAGGGAGAGCTCGACGCCGCGCGCGGCCGAGGGGTAGTAGACCAGCTCCATGCCGGGCAGGAGCGCCGGCGCCATCGACGATCCCGGCGCGGGGCCGCGGTGCACGAGCGTGGTGGGGCGCGCGCGCCGCAGCAGCCACGGCTCGGCGTCGGCCTCGTCACCCTCGGCGGCGTCGGCGTTCGGTCGTGCCCGGCGGGTCGCACAGCCCGGTGCAGTGACGGCGAGCACGAGCGCGGCGAGCGCGGCGGCGCAAGAGCGGCGGCAAGACACGCGCCATGGTGCCACGAAGGTGCCTCGCGGGGGGCGCGGATTTGCGTTGGCGCGGGTCCGACGGAATGATGGGTGCATGACGTCGGAGGCCGCGCGCCACATCCTGGTCGCCGAGGACGACGACACCAACCGCACCATGCTGCGGCTCTACCTCGAGAAGCGCGGCTTCACGGTCAGCGCGGTCAGCAACGGCCTCGAGGTGCTCGAGGCCCTCGATCAGGGTCCCTTCGACCTCGTGCTGCTCGACTGGATGATGCCGGTCTTGAGCGGCATCGACGCGCTGGCGCGCTTGCGCCAGAGCCATCCCGACCTGCCGGTGATCATGCTGACGGCGGTGGGCGGCACCACCGACGTGGTGGGCGCCCTCGAGCTCGGCGCCGACGACTACGTCACCAAGCCCTACGAGCTGCCAGTCTTGATGGCGCGCATCGACGCGCGCCTGCGCCGCCGTGAGCGACCGAGCACGCCCGTCGCCGTGACCGGCAGCACCGAGGTGGGCCCGGGCTTGGTGATCGATGATCGCTACGAGCTGTTGGAGCAGGTGGGCGCGGGCGCCTTCGGCGTGGTCTTTCGGGCGCGCCACAAGACGCTCGAGACGGAATTCGCCATCAAGGTGCTGCGCACCGTGGCCGCCAGCGGCACGGAGCTGTTGACGCCCATCGACTCGCGCGGCCGGCCGCAGGGTAAGGCCATCTCCGCCGAGCAGGCGGAGGAGTTCCGCCGCGAGGGCGTGCGCGCCTGCCGCGTGCAGCACCCGAACGCCGTGCGCGTGTTCGACTACGGCACCTTACCTTTCGGCCCCTCGTACCTGGTGATGGAGCTGTTGCGCGGGCGCACCCTCGACGACGAGCTGCACGAGCACGGTCGCCTGAGCGTGCACCGCGCGGTGGAGGTGCTGGTGCCCGTGTGCCAGGCGCTGGCCGCCGCGCACGATCAGCACGTCATCCATCGCGACATCAAGCCGCAGAACATCTTCTTGCATCAAACCCCCTCGGGCGAGGTGGTCAAGGTGCTCGACTTCGGCGTGGCCAAGCTCACCGACACCGGCTCGGAGGCCACGCGCGACGCCATCGCGGGCTCGCCGGCCTACATGGCGCCCGAGCGCCTGCGTGGGCGGCCCTACGATGGGCGCAGCGACGTGTACGCCGTGGGCATCACGCTCTACGAGCTGTTGACCGGGGAGGTGCCATTTCGCAGCGGCAACTCCGACGTCATGGCGGTGGCGCTCATGCAGCTGCGCGACGAGCCCGTGCCGCCGTCGGAGGCAGAGCCCGCGTTGCCGAAGGCGCTCGACGCGCGTGTGCTGGAGCTGCTCGTCAAGGAGCCCGCCAAGCGGCCCACGGCGGCGCAGGCGGTCGAGCGCTTGCAGGACCTGCTCGACGCGGTGGCGTGATCAGCGCTGCGAGCGCGTGACACCGAGCTGCGCGACCAGGCTCTCGAGCGCGGCCAGGCCGAACATGATCTTCTTCACGAACGAGGTGTCGTGCGGCACCACCACGAAGTGCGGGTGCCGGGACCACACGGCGCGCAGCTTGGCGTCGAGCGCCACCGCCTCGGCCAGCGACTCGGTGCGCACCGGGTTGCCCTCGATGAGCAGGCCGCCCACGGCCGCGCTCTCGAAGAAGATGACTGCGTCGTAGCGCGACAGCTCGTGCGCTTCGGTGGTGCCCACGGCGGCGAAGAAGCGCTCGGGCGTCTCTGGCCAATAGGCGGCACCGTCGACGGTGCCGCGGTCGCACAGGAGGATGCGATCGGGGAAGAGGCCCGCTTGCGCGTCCTCGAGGTTGCGCTGGACGTGGAAGATGGCGCGCTGGGCGGCCTTGCGCGCGGCCTCGTCGCCGCTGCGCGGGAAGCCGCCGTTGAACAAGAGCGTGGCCGCCTCGGGCACCACCACCACGCGATCGCCGATCTCGCGCCGGAACAGATCCGCGGCCGTGGTCTTGCCGCCGCCAGGTCCGCCGGTGACCACGATGCGGCAGCGCCCGTTGCTGCCGTTGCCGCCGTGACCGTTGCTGTTCGTCATTCAGGTCTCGGGTCCCGAGGGTTCAGATCGCCGAACGCTCGACGGTGAGGTGCCCGTCTTTGCATGCCGGGCACTTGACCTTGGTCTTGGCAGGCGGCTCGCCCGCATCGAGCTTGCGCGCCACGCTGTCGAGGCGCTCCACCGATTTCGGGCGCCGCAGCGCGTCGCCCGTCTCGTCCTTGGCGGGCTCCGCCAGCGCCACCACGCCAAACAGCGTCATCAGATCGATGCTGGCGTCGAGGCGGCCGCCGGTCGACAAGAAGCGCTGCACGCGCTTGTGCCGCTCCTCTGCAGAGACCATGCGCGGCGCGCCCATCACCCGGCCGTCCTTCGACGAGAACGCCGCGTAGTCGGCCACGAGCCCGAGCACGCCGCGGCAGGGCCCGAGGTCGATGGCGTAGGGTGAGAGCGCGCAGCCGTCACAGCGCACGAGATAGGGATCGGGGCGCAGGCCCGGGTCGATGGGCGCCGCGGCCACCGGCGCGGGGGGCCTGGTGCTCGGCGCGGATGGCGCGGATGGCGCAGGCGCAGGCGCAGGCGCAGGCGCAGGCGCAGGCGCAGGCACCTGCGAGGGCAGGGGCGGCGCCAGCAAGCTCGGCGGCCCCGAGGCCGAGCTCGGGGGCTGCGCGATGCGCTGATCGGTGTCGATGGTGTCCTCGTCGAACACGTCGACGTCGACGTCGAGGTCGTCGGAGGCGGGCTGGGACGCCACGGCGGGCGGCTGCACCGCCTGCACACGGGGCGGGTGACCGCTCTCGACGAAGGCGGTGAAGTTGTTCAAGAGCTGCGCCGAGACACCGATGAAATGCAGCTCGAGCCGCTTGGGCTTGTCGCTGTGCACGCGGTGCACCACGCCCGGGAGGTGGAATTCCTCGTCGGTGCGCGGGTGCACGCATACCAGCGTGACGTGCTCGCCGGCGGCGCGCAGCACGGGCGTGAACAGCACGGTGCCGCCGGATTGCAGGTGGGTCTGCGCGAAGTCGCGCAGGCGATCGACGGTCTTGAGCTTGACCAGGAAGGTCGCGCCCCCCGAGCCCGGGGCCTCGGCCGCCTGGCCGCGCTTGGGGCGCTCGATGCCCCGCGGCGGCGTGGTGCGCTGCAGCAGGAACACGAAGTCGTCCCAGCGGCGCTTGGCGTCTTCCGAGAGCGCGAAGAACTGCACGCCCACGCCGTCATCCACGTCGCCGGCGGCGCGGACAGTACGCATCACGGTGGCCGCGACCTTGATGGGACCGTCGGGCAGGTAGACCAGGAGCTGCACCAGGTGGCGATCGCGGGGGGGATCGTTGGTGGCGAGGAAGAGCCCATGGCGCGCGACATCGAGCGCGTGCAAGACGCGCGCGCCACGCTTGTCGAAGAGCTCGACCTTGAGGTCGTGCCGAAAGCGCCGGCTTCGTCGCTGCTCCTTCAGCTCACCCATGGAATCTCCCCCTAGGACGGTACGCGACCGGGGCCCCCGGCTGTCAACGCGTTGTGGGCGCTGTGGACCGCTTCGGCACAGCGGTCAATCCGTGGCTCCGCCGAGCTCTTGCAGGCGGGCGCTCTCGGTGCTCACCACGCCCCGCTCCTCGCCGAAGGCCAGCGCGATCATGGCGCGGGCCACGGTCTCGGCGCGGATGGGCGCGTACTTGAAGCGTGGGCCGCCCAACAGGCGCGACACGCCGCGCATGACGCTGATGCCGAGCTCCTCACCGAGCCGCCGCTCGCCGCGCTCGCCGTCGAGGATGCCGGGGCGCACCACGTGCACGAGGTCG
This sequence comes from Deltaproteobacteria bacterium, assembly GCA_020850995.1. Taxonomy (GTDB): domain Bacteria; phylum Myxococcota; class UBA727; order UBA727; family VGSZ01; genus JACOUT01. The sequence goes on along the minus strand of JADZDP010000053.1, from coordinate 9,755 downwards.
AAGCCGACCCGCGCCACCGAGGCCTCCATGTCGCCCTTGACGCGCAGGTAGAAGCTGACGCTGTGGCGGTCGGCCCCCTGCGAGCTGACCACGACGAAGCGGCGCGCGCCGGCGCCGCGCGCGGCTTGCGCGAAGGCCACCACCGCGTCGTGATCGACCTTGAAGAAGGCCTCTTGGCTGCCGGCCACCTTGATGGTGGTGCCGAGACAGCAATAGGCGTCGTCGACGTCTTTGGGCACGGCCTCGCCCAAGGTGGCCTCGTCGAAGGCCTCGACGACGCGCTGGTCGACCTTGGCGGCGCCGGGCTGGTCCGCGGGCAGGACGAGCGGCCGGCGCACCAGGCAGGCCACGCGCGCGACGCGCTCATCAGACGCCAGCGCTCGAACGAGCGCGCGTCCCACCAGACCCGAGGCGCCCGCCACCACCACCACGCGCCCGCTCATGTGCCACCCCCCGGCGCGCCGACCTCGAGCCCCGCCACTTCCCAGAAGCGCGCCAGGTAGCGGTTGAGCTCGTCGGGCATCTCCACCGCCGCGTAGTGCGTGCCGCCGGGCAGCACCGCGAGCTGCGCGCCAGGGATGGCGCGCGCCATGCGCTCGGCGGTGGCCAGGGGCGTGAGCACGTCCTTGGCGCCTTGCAGGATCAAGGTGGGCACCGCGATCTGCGGCAGCACGTCGTAGGCGTCGTGGCGCCCGAGGCGGCGCAACAGCTCGATGTACAGGTGCATATCGAGCGTCTTGAAGCCGCCGGCCACGTCGAGAAACACCTCGCGATCGAGCTCGCGGCTGACGAGCCCGGCGCGCATGGCCAAGGGCAAGAAGCCCTCCCAGTCGACCACGCGCGCCACCGCGCGCTCGATGGCGAAGTCGACGCGCTGGCTGGCCGCCAGCACCGGGTCCATCAGGCCCTTGAACAGCTCTGTGCCGGCCACCGAGTCCCACGGCCTGCCCGCGACGCCGTTGTGCAACACCAGCGTGGCGAAGCGATCGGGAGCGTGGCGGTAGAGCTCGATGAGCACCTGCACGCCCATGGACCAGCCGAGGGCGTGCACCTCGTCGAGGCCCAGGGCCTCGAGCACGGCCAGCGCGTCCTTGGCGTGGCAGGCCACGTCGAGGGAGTCGTAGCCGCCCACGGGCCGCCCCGAGGCGTACAACCCGCGGTAGTCCCAGGAGACGAAGCGGAAGGTGCGCGAGAAGCGCGTCAGCAGGTAGCGGTAGGCGGTGACCGTGGCGCCGAGGCCGTTGGCCAGCAGGAGCACGGGCGCGTCGGGCGGCGTGTTGGCCGAGGTGACGGTCTGCACCCCAAGCGGCGTGCCGTCGTACGACGTCACCACGGAGCGGCTCAGCGCGAACGAGAACATGGCGATGACATCGCAAGCGCACACGCGGCGCGCAAGCGGTCTTTGCTACGCTCACGCGCGATGTGCGCTCTCGCCCGTGACCAGGCCCGCGTTCTCCCACTTGCGCTTGCGCTCGCGCTCGCGTCGTCGTGCGCCAGCCCGCCGCGTCCCGAGAGCGAGAAGTTCTCCACGCGCACGCGCGTGGGCACTGGCGACTTCCCCGACGCCCGCGCCGTCATCCTGCTCGACCGCACCGAGGTCACCTTCTATCCACCGCCGGGCGAGGACACGGTCATCGCCGAGGTGGTGCACACGCGCCGCACGCAGATCGTCACCGAGGCCGGGCTCGATCAGGCGAAGATCCTCATCCCCTTCGATGACCGCTCGCGCATCGTCTCCATCGGCTCCAAGGTCATCCACGACGACGGCAGCACCGAAGCGACCCACCCCGACGCCTGGGTCGACGTAGACCGCTTCAAGGACGGCACCCCCGAGGCGCGCCTGTACGACGCCAAGAGCTACAAGCTCACGCGCGTGAAGGGCGCCCGCGTGGGCGACGTGCTCGAGACCACCACGCTGCGCCTGGTGCGCGACCCGCGCTGGCTCGAGCCTGTGCCCGTAGGCGGCGAGCTGCCCTTCGTGCGTGGCGAGGTGGTGGTGAACGTGCCCCGCGGCTTCGACGTGGACTTCCGCGTCACCAAGCAGGGGCGCGTGGTGCAGGGCATCAAGCCCACGCGCATCCCCTCGCGCGTCAAGGCGCTGACCGAGAAGGCCGCGCAGTCCTCGGAGGAGGAAGGCATCCCCGGCACGCGCTTCGCCTTCGTGTTCGAGCGCGAGCCCGCGCTCTTCGCCGAGGGCATGGCGCCCGAGCCCGCCGCCCTGGCCACGCAGGTGCACGTGCAGCTCTTGCGCTTCACGCCTCACCGCGGCGCCGAGGGCAAGGGCATCGCCACCGCCGACGACGTGGCCGCCTGGTACGCCGAGCTGGTGAGGGGCCGCGACCGCCCCGACGACATGACGCGCCAGCTGGTGCGCGGCATGAACAAGGGCACCAAGCAGGACAAGGTCAAGAGCGTGCAGCGCTACCTGCAAGACGACATCGGCGACGTGCCGACCTTCTTGAACCTGGCGGCCTTGAAGACGCACAGCGCCACCGAGGTGCAGCGCGCCAAGATGGGCGACGCCAAGGACCAGGCGAGCCTGGGCCTCGCGCTCTTGCGCCAGATGGGCGTCGATGGCTTCCCGCTCTTGGTGTCACGCCAAGGCAGCTTCGCGGCGGTGCCCGACCTGCTCACGCCCGCGCCCTTCAACCACGTCGTCATCGCGGTCCCCACGGGGGGCGGCTACTCGTTCATCGACCCGGCCACGCCGGGCCTGCCCACGGGCCGCTTGCCCGGCGCCTTGCAGGGGCAGCGCGGGCTCTTGGTGCGGCCGGCGCCCGGCGGCGGCGTGCGCGGCGAATTCGTCGACCTCCCCGAGGACCAGGCCGAGGACAACCTCAGCACCGTCGAGGTGGAGCTCGAGATGCAGGAGGACGGCACGCTGAGCGGCATGGTGAAGGCCACGATCATCGGTGTGGAGGCGGCGGTGGCGCGCCAGGCCCTCGCCTACGACGACGCGCCCGCGCGCCTGCGCGCCCTCTTGCTCGGCGATCCCCTCGGTACGCCGGCCGCCAGCGGCGCGCCCGACCTGTTGCCGGGCCTCGAGCTGGTCGAGGCCTTCCGCGTCGCCGGCAAGGGCAACGACCCCGACGACCCGCTCAAGCTGCAGCTGCGCGCGGCGCCGCTGCCGCCCTTGCCCGAGCGCGAGCACGTCGTCATCCCCGAGCGCGCCACGGGGCGCCCCCTGGCGTTCCTGTGGCGCGAGGGCCGCAAGGCGCCGGTGGTGCTCTCGCACCGCGCGGTGCAGAAGGTGAAGCTCAGCGTGAAGATGCCCGCGGGCACGGGCGTGGCCGCGCTGCCGCCGAGCTTGGCCAAGCAGGGGTCGATCTTGAACGTCGAGGAGCAGTGGGCCGTCGCCGACGGCAGCTTCTGGATGTCGCGCACCCTGCGCATCGAGGAGCGCGTGGTGCCCCCCTCGCGCTACGAGGAGCTGCGCAGCGCGGCCGTGGCGTTGTGGGGGCGGCAGCAGGCGGAGGTGAAGATCGTGCCGGGCGGCGATCGCGGCGCGGGGTATGGGGGGGATCCGTTCTGAGGGGCGGCTGCGGACGAGGGTGAAGACGGCGGCGGCGGCGGCGGCGGCGACGGCGACGAAGAAGAAGAAGAAGGAGAAGAAGAAGGAACAGGAACAGGAGCAGGAACAGGAACTGGGGCTTGTTGTCGCTCCTTCGTCGGCGGTCGCTGCTCTCGCGAGAGCAACTGTTCGTGCCTTGCAGACCGCCCCCTCCCCTGCCCCTCCCCTGTCAGGGGAGGGCCCATCCACCTTCGAACGACCTTGACGTCGTCACCGGCCTGAAGGCGCCCCTACCTGGCACGGCCCTCCCCGAACGGGGAGGGGCAGGGGAGGGGGCGCTCGGCCTCGAGGAGCACGTTGGTTTGTTGCACGGGCGCGGCTGCCGAAAGGCACGATCGCCTGATCTCGCGAGAGCAGCGATCGTGACTGAGGGCAGGACGACAAGCCCCAACTTCTTCTTCTTCCTCTTCTTCTTCCTCTTCCTCTTCTTCTTCCTCTTCTTCTTCCTCTTCTTCTTCCTCTACCTCTGCCGCCTACTCGCCCTCGCCCTCGCCCTCACCCGCGTCTTCCACGCAGGTGCCGGTGTTCTGCCCCGAGGCCACCGCGCAGGAGAAATCACCCGTGCACACGCCGAGGCTGGTCGCCGACGCGCCGCACACCGTGCTCGTCGAGGACACCGGGCCGCAGATGCCATAGGTGGCGCCGCCGCCCACGGTGAACTGCGCGTCGTCCGAGCAGGCGCCGGTGGCGCAGGGCGTGGTGTCGTTGCACGCCGAGGCGCAGAAGGAGAAGTTGCCCTCGTCTTGGGGCGTGGCGGCGATGTCGCCGAGCGTCACGCAGTACGAGGTCGCATTGGCGCAGGCCGCGTTGGCCGCGTTGCCGCAGGGCTCGAGGTCGGCCGACTCGGAGAAGCAGATGAGCGGCAGGTCGGTGCCGAAGCGCTGGCACTGGCCGGTGGCGCCGGTCTTGGTGGTGCAGGAGCCGCCCTGGGTCTCGCAGCCCGCGTAGCAGCCGTTGGCGCCGCCGCTGAAGATGGTCTGGCAGTGCTCGGTGGCCTCGCACTGGGCGTCGGTGGTGCAGACGTTGACGCCGGGATCGCCCTCGCCCTCACCCTCGCCGGGATCGCCTTCGCCCTCGCCCTCGCCGGGATCGCCCTCACCCTCGCCTTCACCCTCCTCGCCTTCGCCTTCGCCTTCGCCCTCGCCTTCGGAGCCGCTCGGCGGGCAGGCGCTCATGGTGATCGCCAGGGCCAACCACAGGGAGGAGAACACCAAGGGCAGGGTCGGCTTCTTCATGGGATCCTCGAGGGTGATGGCGGGAGCGTGCCGCGTCGGGCGCCCGTGTCAAGCCGATCAGCGCCAGGGCAGACAGCTCACCTCGTCGATGTCGGCGGCGCCAAGCAAGAGCATGAGCACGCGGTCCACGCCGAGCGCGCAGCCGGCGCAGCGGGGCAACGCGGGCAGGGCGGCGAGGAAGTCCTCGTCGAGGGGCAGGGCGGGCTTGCCGAGGGCGCGGCGCTTGTGGTTGTCATCGACGAAGCGGGCGCGCTGCTCCACGGCGTCGGTGAGCTCGTCGAAGGCGTTGCACAGCTCGAGGGGTCGCGCGCCGGGCCCCGCGGTGGCGGCGAAGGCGTAGACCTCGAAGCGCTCGGCGACGTTGGGATCGTCGTCACAACGGCGCGCCAGCACCGCCATCGGCGCCGGCCAGCGCGACACCACCGTGGGCCGCTCGCGCGACAAGCTCGGTTCGACCTTTTGGTCCATGACGCCGGCGAAGGCGTCATCGAAGTCGGCGCCGGGGCGAAGCTGCACGCCGGCGGCGCGGGCCGCGCGCAAGAGCGCATCGCCATCGCCGTGCGCGTGCGCGCGCAGCGCGTCGTCAAGCGCGATGCCGGCGTGGCGCGCGAACAGCTCCGCCACGGTGGCGCGCGCGTAGGGCCGCGGCGGCGCCGGCAGCGCGAGCGCGCGGGCGACCACGTCGATGAGCTCCTCCACGTCGGTGACGAGGTCGGCCAGCGTGCCCGGCGCGCGGTAGTGCTCGAGCAGCGTGAACTCGGGGGCGTGGCGCGCGCCGCGCTCGCCGTCTCGGAACACGTGAGCGAGCTGGAAGATCTTGTGCGCGCCCAGGGCCAGGCAGCGCTTGAGCGAGAGCTCGGGGCTCGTGATGAGCCAGCGCCGCTCGGCCTTGGCCTCGAAGCCTGGGTGCACCTCGACGGCGAGGGGATCGAGGTGGGGCTCGAGGCCGGGGCCGGGCGTGAGCTGCGCCGTGTCGAGCTCCCAGAAGCCCTGCGCCACCAGGTGCGCGCGCAGCGCCCAGAGCGCTTCGTGCCGACGACGCAGGCGCAACAACGCAGGTGCATCCGCAGGGGACATGCCGGGCGCTTTCTGCCATGCTGCGCCGCCATGAAGAAGCTCCCTTTGCTGGCCGTGCTGCTGTTGTCGTCGACGTTGGCCGCGCAGGCGCGCGCGGCGGCGTACTACGTGGGTGAGATCGGCGCCCGCTCCATCGCGCGCGGCGGCGCCAACCTGGTGAACCCAAAAGACCCCATGGCGGCCTGGCTCAACCCCGCCGCGCTCACCAACGCCAAGGGCCTGCAGCTCGAGCTCGACCTGAACCTGGTGTTCCTGAATTCCTCGTTCACCCGCGATTGCGGCGGCCTCGCCGAGGGCTGCAAGGCGCAAGCCGATCTGCACAAGGAGTACGCGGGCGGCGCCCACCCCTACGACGTCACGGCCGATCGTCCCGACGCCAACGTCGACGCGCAGCCCGGTCCCGCCGACGTGGGTGCGCTCGGCAACCTGGGCACGCCCTCGCGCTTCGACGGCACCGGCGCCACGCTCAACCAGGCCGGCGTGCAGCCGGTGCCACGCATCATGCTCTCGTGGAACCTCGACACCTTCGGCCTCGACGGCGTGGCGCTCGGCGCCTACGTCTATGCGCCGAGCAACGGCGACTTCGGCTTCGGTGCTGACACGCCCACGCGCTACACGCTGGTCGACCGCGACATGCTCGAGCTCTACTACGGCATCGCCGCCGCCTATCGCTACTCACACTGGATTGCGGTGGGCGCGAGCTTCCAGCTCGTCAGCGCGGGCCTCGATCAGCGCATCCAGCTCTCTGCCGACCAGTACGCCAACGAGGACCCGAGCTACGACATCCTGGTGCACATCGCGGCCTACCAGCACTTCATCCCCTCGGGGAACTTCGGCGTGTGGACCAACCCGGGCAAGGCGCTCGGCATCGGCGACCTCGAGCTCGGCGGCTCCGTGCAGCTCGCGCGCGGCGTGAAGGCCACGGGCCCCATCACCCTCGAGCACTTCGGCGACAACCTGGTGAGCGAGTTCCTCGACCCCGACGGCGACCCCGCCACGCCGGGCCTGGTGGCCTTCTCGGCCGACGGCGCCACGGCCACCGCCGAGTTCACCCTGGCGCCCATGTACCGGGTGGGCGCCCGCTACGGCCTCGACGACGTCATGGGCGACGGCAAGAACACCCTGGCCTTCGACGTGGAGGCAGACTTCGTCTACGAGGGCTGGAGCGTCTACGACCACGTGTTCTTGTCGACGCAAGGCGTGGTGGTCGACATGAACACCGGTGACGACGTGGCGGGCGAGGAGCTCGACCCCGTGGTGCAGCCCAAGGACTGGACCGACGCGTGGAGCGCCCGCGTGGGTGGCACGGTGGCGCTGTGGGATCGCATGCTCGAGCTGCACGGTGGCGGCTTCTACGAGACCAGCGCCATCCCGAGCTCCACCTATTCCGTGGAGCTGGTGTGCGGCGACAAGGTGGGCGTGGGCCTGGGCCTGTCGGGCAGCATCGCCGGCGTGCGCCTCGACGTGGGCTACAGCCACGTGCAGGTGTTCGACCGCGTCGTGGGCGACGAGAGCATCGTGTACAGCGGCACCTCGGGCCCCTCGCTCCTCATGGGCGGCGCCGACACCAAGACCCGCGTGGCCATGGGCCGCTACGCCTCCGCCTTCGACATGGTGAACGTGGGCCTGACCTGGGCCATCGACCAGAGCTTCGGCTACGGGGCCTTCGCGCCGTCCGCCAAGAACTGATCGTACTTTCAATTCCGGCCATCAATTTCGCGGAGTTGGGCGCGGCGCGGGAGGTAGCTCCCGGCGCCAAAGCGTCGATCCCGCGTCTGAACGCCACGAGATGCTGGATCTGACGCAACTGCGGGTTGCCAGGTGCGATATTGCCTGCCAGGGTAGGATACGGAAGTTGACCGATAGGTGGCACATGACGCGACGCACAAACATCCTGACACTTGCCGCGCTCGCCCTGACGATGGGCGCGGTCGCCTGCGACGGCTGCGCGGAGCCGCTCAGCCCCACCGGCAACGGCCTGCCCATCGACGAGCTCGATGACGAGCGGCACGTGCTCAGCTACGTCGGCGCCGATCCCCTCGTCCTCTACCGCGGCGAGACCGGCACCCTGCACTTCAGCTGGAAGACCGAGAGCGGCCTGCCCGTGGCCGGCGACGAGATCGCGGTCAGCGTTGAAGGTGAGGCGGTCACGCTGGCCAACGCCACGCTGCTCACCGATCAGGGCGGCGGCGCCGACCTGCGCGTCAACGCCGGCGCCGAGGACGGCGACGCGCAGGTCATTGCCCGCGCCGTCGACATCGATGGCAGCGTCGACGAGGTGCGCGTCACCGTGCGCGTGCAAGAAGACCCCGCCGGCGCCCTGGTGGTGACGGTGCGCAGCGAGTCGCGCATCCCCGTGACCAGCGCGACGGCGCGCGTCTTGGTGGGCACGAACCCGCCCACCTGCGCGCAGCTGGCCATGAGCCCCGAGCCCGCCGCCCAGGCCAGCGCCGACTACAGCGTGGTGCCCGGCAGCCACAGCTTCGAGGAGCTGCAGGCCGGCAAGAAGGCCACGGTGATCGCGGACGGCCGGGCCGCCAACGGCTTCGTGGTGGCGCGCGGCTGCAGCGAGGCGGGCGTGATCGCGGGCGGGCAGGAGCTGCCGGTGACCGTGGTGCTCACCCAGGGCGAGACCATCGTGGCTGGTGACTACGAGGTCTTGCAGCACATCGCCCTCGGCGACGCCCTGCCCGCGCCCTACGACGCCACCGTGGACATGATCACGGCCCTCCTCGGCAACCCGGCGGGCTACGCCGTCTACGTGGTGCTGCGCGAGGTAGACCAGGAGTTCGGCACGGGCTTCGTCTCCACTGGCGGCGTGGTGCATCGCTTCCGCGACCTCGAGCAGAACCCGAGCGCGTTCGGCACCTGGAACCTCGCCACCAACGCCCTCGACGGCTTGCTCGCCGACCAGCTCGGTCAGACCTATGTCGACGTCACCAACGTGGGCGCCGGCGTGCGCGACGTGGTGTCGGACTTCGAGGTGGGCACGCGCCTGAACGTGGCCGAGACCGCCACCGGCCTCACCATCGAGGAGCGCTGGACCGACGTGGTGCTCTACTGGCCCTTGCCCTGCGACGAGGGCGACCTCGCCTGCGCGCGCCGCCCCCTGACCCTCGAGGACCTGGAGCTGGCACCCGTGGTCACCGAGTACGGCGCCGCCATCGAGCACAGCCCCATCACGGGGGAGAGCGAGCGCTTCACCGTGGCCACCGACCCCCACGGCCTCGACGTGCGCTACGGCGCGCTCTTGCTCGCCATCCTCGAGCAGGTGGTGCTCCCGAGCCTGCCCGAGGGCATCGCCGGTGACTCGTTCGGCGACGTGCTGGTCAACCTGGTCGGCTGCGCCAACATCGCGCAGTCCTTCTCGTCCGACGCCTTCGTGCAGGCGCTGGTGCAGGGCGTGTGCACGGGCGCGCTCAACTACGCCGCGCAAGAGGTGGAAGATCAGCTGATCGCGCTCGAGGTGGGCGCCGTGAACCCCGAGCTCGGCGAGGAGGGCCTGTCCGCCGGCGGCAGCATGGTGCTCGTCGACCGCGACCACGACCTGAGCGCCGAGCTGGTCGACGACTACCTCTACAACGTGGCCTGGAACTACCCGGGCGATCCCGCCGCCACCGCCGACATCGCCGCGCCCATCAACGGCGACGGCGTGCGCGCGCGCACCGCCTGCGTCGACGATGCGGCCTGCGGCGCCGGCAGCGTGTGCGTGGCGCGCGGCAGCTACCTCAAGGTGGCGGCCCTGGAGCTTGGCTGCGAACGGCCGAAGGGCGTGAAGCAGGGCGGCGAGAGCTGTGCTGCCGACAACGACTGCATGTCGGGCTCGTGCGAGCCCATCGGCGCGGCGGGCGCGCTCGCCTGCTACGAGGCCT
>JADZDP010000052.1 GCA_020850995.1 Deltaproteobacteria bacterium | reverse complement strand
GCGTCGCGTCCTCGGTCCGTGGCGACGGCCACGGCCCTGCGGGGCTCCTTGCCATCGACGCGCCTCGCTCGCGATCACCGATCGACTTGTCCATTCGCGGGCCCTAAGGGTCCTCGACCGGGCAAGGTGCGCGTTCGAAGACCCGAAGCGCGTTTGGGTCATCGTGCCGTGGTCAACCGATGCCGAGGCGTCCGCGCAAGCGCGTGGCCCGCTGCTCTTGGCGCGCGGTCATGAAGGTGTCGGTCAGGACCTCCACCGCCAGCGTGGCTTCGTCGGCGCGCCCCAACAGCCGCAGCGCCTCGGCGCGGCACAGCTCGCGCTCGACGGTGCGGAAGGGCGTGGGGGCGCCGTCGTCGATCTCGGTGGCGACCTTCAGGTGCTGCAGCGCGGCGCGACCGTCTTTGTCGATGACGCGCTCGATGGCGCGGGTGCCGGCGAGCGCGCTCTGCAGCTTGCGGGCGTTCTGCGCACCTCCAAGGTCGCGCGACGACGCCTTGGCGAGCCGCCGCTCCGCCTCCACGAGCAGCCGCCCCGCGGCCTCGAGGCCGGCGGGATCCTCGTCGACGAGCGTGAGGTGCGCGAAGGCACGATTGTTGAGCCACAGGATGCTCGCCAGCGGCATGTGCAGCATGCCAGGCGGGTACTTGTCGAGCACCGCCGCCGCCTCGACGACGCGATCGCGCTGGATGAGCACGCTCGCGAGGTTGGACGCGGCCAAGGTGCGCATGACGCCGGTGGGCGACTCCACGAGCGCGCGCTCGGCGGCACCGAGCGCCACGTCGAGGTCACCCTGGGCGATGCCACCCACCACCGCCTGGCCGAGGCGGTTCTGCCGCCAGGTCTGCGCCAGCACTTGCCCGGTCGCGAGCGTGACCGCGAGCAGCGCCGCGCCGGCGATGGTGAGGCCACCGGTGGCCACGCCGATCCCGATGGCCGCCGATCCTCCCACGAGCACGCCGAAGCGCGCCGCCGAGCGCCAGGTGCGCCCCGGTACCGGCAGACGGTAGGGCTCGAGCGCCGTCTGCTCATCGACCTCGCTGCGGTGGACCAGCGCCGACGACGGATCCGTCTGCTCCGGATCCGCCACCGTCCCATACGCAACGCGATCGGTGGACGCCGACATACCTTTGGATCTTACTCTGCGTGCGGTACCAGGCCACGCCGATCATGAACGGGCACGCCTCCGCAACCGGCACCTCGGCGGGTCCAGCACGTGGGCCCGGCGCCGCCCTGCCCCTCGATCGGCTGCGCTACGTGACGGTGGAGGGGTGCATCGGCGTGGGCAAGACCACGCTGACGCACCTTCTGTCGCGTCACCTCGGCGGCCACACGGTGCTCGAGGTCGTCGAGGAGAACCCGTTCCTGCCCGAGTTCTACCGCGACAAGGTTGCGCATGCGTTCAAGACGCAGATGTTCTTCCTCTTGTCGCGCTTCAAGCAGCAAGAGGCCTTGCTCCAGGCTGATCTGTTCTCGCGCACCCTGGTGTCGGATTACCTGTTCGACAAGGACCGCATCTTCGCCGAGCTGACGCTGTCCGCGTCGGAGCTCTCGCTCTACGATCAGATCTTCCGTGCGCTCTCGTCGAAGGTGCGCTCGCCCGACTTGGTGGTGTACCTGCACGCGCCCATGGAGGTGATCCTCGAGCGCATCGATCGCCGGGGGCGCCCCTTCGAGAAAGACATCGATCGCGGCTACCTCGAGGCGCTGGTCGACGCCTATGGGCGCTTCTTCCGCAGCTTCGACGCCGCCCCGGTGCTGACCATCGACACCGCCGACCTGAACTTCCCCGAGAACGAGCGCGACCTGGGCGTGGTGTTGCGCACCCTCGACGTCTTTCCGAACGAGCATCAGCGTCGCCACCTGGTCACCGGCCAGCGCGACCAGCGGCAGCCGTCGCTGGTGTGACCGCCCGCGCTCACTCCCCGGCCCGGGGTAGACTGGGGTCGTCGTGAGCAGTGGGACCATCTTCGGCAAGTACGACGTGGTCCGGCGCATGGCAGCCGGCGGCATGGGCGAGATCTACCTCGGCAAACAGCGCGGCCTCGCCGACTTCGAGCGCCTGGTCATCCTGAAGACGCTCTTGCCGCAGCTCTCGGAAGACCCGGAGATGGTGGCCGCGTTCCTCGACGAAGCGCGCATCGTGGGCGCCATCAATCACCCGAACGTGGTCGGGCTCTTCGAGGTGGGCGAGCACGACGGCCAGTACCTGATGGTCATGGAGCACATCCATGGCCTCGACCTGTCGCAGCTGCGGCGCGCCGGCAAGACCGCCGGCAAGCTGCTGCCGCCGCGCGTGGCCGCCGAGATCATTCGCCAGGCCGCCCTCGGCATCGACGCCGCGCACCGCGCCCTCGACGGGCGTGGCGCGCCGCTCAACGTCGTGCACCGCGACATCAGCCCCTCGAACATCATGGTGCGCCCCGACGGCAACGTGAAGGTGCTCGACTTCGGCGTGGCGCGCGCAGAGCGCAAGCAGAGCAAGACGGCCCACGGCCAGCTCAAGGGCAAGGTGCCGTACATGTCGCCCGAGCAGGTGAAGAACCAGCCCGTCGACGCGCGCCACGATCAGTGGTCGCTGGGCGTGGTGTTCTGGGAGCTGTTGGCGCAGCGACGGCTGTTCAAGAGCGACGACATCCCGGCGCTGTTCAAGATGGTGCTCGGCAGCGAGATCCCGCGCCCGTCGTCGGTGGAGCCGGCGGTGCCCGTGGAGCTCGACGCAGTGGTGTTGCGTCTCTTGCAGCGCGATCCCGCCAAGCGCTTCGGCTCCATGGGCGACGTGGCGGCCGCGCTGCGCGGCGCGCTCGACACGCTGCACGCCCCGGCCGACGAGCTGCGCCGCTATGTCGAAGACGTGGCCGGCGCGCGCCTGGCCGACGATCTCAACCACCTGCTGACGGCGGGACCTGCGGGTCTGCAAGCGATGGCCAGCCGACGCGCCTGTGATCGCTGTGGGCACGAGCAGCCGCCGAGCAACCGCTTCTGCTCGGCGTGCGGCGCACCCCTGGACGCGAGCCGATCGGCCGACGCTCCCCCCTCGCCGACACCGGGGCAAGCGCACGCCCCTGCCCCCGTGGAGCTGGCGGATCCCGCGCACGACGACACCGTCGAGATACCCGAGCTCCCCCCCGACGACGTGCAAGAGATCGAAGAGGTGGCGCCGCCCGACGACGCCGTCGTGGGGCGCGTCGTCACCCCCGCGGCGACCGTGCCGGCGCCACCGCGCACCATCACAGGGGTAACGACGGGGGCGCCGCGCGACGTGACGCTGGCCTTCGTGCGCCTGGTGGCCGGTCGCATCCCACCCGACCACGTGGGCGCGCTGCGCTCGCTGGCAGAGGCACAGGGCGGCCGCCTGTGCGCGCTCGACGGTGGCCGCGCACAGGCAGGCTTCGTGGCAGATGATCGCGTGCCGAGCAGCGGCGATCGGGCGCTCGCCTTCGCGCTCGGCGTGGCGCGCGCATTGGCACCGCATGGCTGCGCGGCGCGGGTGGCGGTGTGCCATGGCCGCGTCTCCCGAGGCGCCCTCGGCTTCAGTGGGCATGCCGCCGACGACGCTGAAGCGCTGGCCGCCGCGCTCGACGAGCCCGGTGTGGTGGTGGGGAGCGAAGTACCGAGCGCGCGCCGCTTGGCGCGCGGCCGGCCCGTCGACGGTGACATCGAGGCATGCGAGGTCGTGGGCGGTCCCTCGAGCCGCCCCGAGCCGGTGGTGGTGGGCCGCGACGAGCTGCTCGAGCAGCTCGCCGCCATTGCGGTCGACGCCGACCGTGGCGCCGGTGGCGTGGTGGCGCTGTCGGGCGCGCCCGGCACGGGCAAGAGCGCGCTCTTGAACGAGGCCGGCGCGCTCTTGGCCTGGAAGGGCATGCTGACCGCGCGTGCCTCGGCCTCGCTGCGCGCGGCTGCGCCGCCGCTCGACGTGGTGGTGCAGCTGGTGCGCTCGCTCTTGTTGCAGATCGCCTCCGAGGAGCGGTCGACGGAAGGCCTGCCCACCGTCGACGCCGGCGTGCGCGCCTGCGGCTTCAGCGACGCCGAGGCGGCGCGCGTGCTGCGCCTGTTCGCGCCGCGACCCGACTGCGAGCCCGCCGCGCTCGCGCAGCGCGCAGCAGCGCTGCGCGCGTCCCTGGCGCGGCTCTTCCTCACGGCGGCGCGCCGCTATGGGCTCGGGGTGCTCATCGACGACGCGCACCTGATCGACAGCGCGTCGCGCGCCCTGCTCGAGGGCGTGTGTGCGCGCCTCAAGGGTGAGCGCGCGTTGGTGGTCTCGGCGATCAACCCCAAGCACGGCGCGCCGCCGCTGGCGGGTGCGCGCCCGCTGCGCGTCACCGCCATGTCCGACGACGCCGTGGCGCGCATGGTGGAGGCGAGCTGCGGCGCCTTGGCGCCCGAGACGAGCGCGCACATCTGTGCGGAGGCCGCGGGCAACCCGCGTGCCGCCCTGTGTGCCGCAGGGCTGCTCGCCGCCGATCAAGCGATGAGCTGGGACGGCGCGCGCTGGTGCCCTGGTCCGCGTCCGGCGCGCAAGCGCAGCGCCACGGTGGAGGCGCTGCTGCCCAAGCTGTCGGCGCAGGGTCGTGCGCAGCTCGCCGGCGTCGCTGTGGCTGGTGGCGCGCTCCACGACGACCCGGCGCTCTTGGCCGCCGTCGACGAGGCGGCGGCGCTCTGGCTGGTGCCGCGGCGCCTCGCTGGGCGGCCGGCGCCGCTCTCGCCGACCCTGCAGCGGGCCCTCATCGACGACGCGCAGCGCAGCGGCCCGCTCGCGGTGGTCGAGCTGCACGCCGCTGCCGCGGCGCGCGCCGAGGCGCTCGTCGACAGCGAACCGGCGGCACTGGAGCAGCTCGCGTACCACCGGCGGCGCTCGAACCCTTCGGGCCTGGCGATCAACGAGCAGCTCGCGGCGCTCGAGCGGTGCGCACGCCTCGGCGTGGTCGAGCCGCTCGTCGAGCTTGGGCCGGCGCTGTGCGCTGCCATCGCCGGCGGCCAGGTGGCGGCGAGCGGCGACGACGCCGAGGCCGTCTTCAACGCCGTGGCGGCCATGCTCGAGGCGCAGCTCGGCGCCGATGCCGCCGCGGCGCTTGCGCAAGCCGACGCCGTGCTGGCCGCGGTGCCGCGCACGCACGCGTCGGCTGGCATGGCGCGCGTGCTGCGCATGCGCGCGCACGCGTTGGCGCGCTGCGGGCACGCCGAGGCCGCCCTGTCGCCGCTCTTGGCCGCGGTGGCCATGGCCAACGCCGTCCGCGCGCCCGCCGTGGCCGCCGTGGCGTTGGTCGACGTGGGGCGCGCCAGTGAGGCACGGGGCGCTTCCGACGCCGCCCTGTCATCCTATGCAGACGCAACTGCGCTGGCGCCCACCGACGGCGTCGGTGACGAGGCCGCCACCTGGACCGCGCCGCTCGCCAGCGCGACCCTGTTCGCGCGCGTCGGCAAGGGCGACGCTGCCCGCGGCGCTGCCACGGCGGCCAGCGTGCTCACGAAGGAGGATCCGTGGGGAGCGAGCGCCCTCTCGTCGGCGCTCGCCATGCTGCCCGACGCGGGCGCCAGTCAGGCGCTCGGCCACGCGCAAGACGCCATGGCGGCAGCAGATCGCGCCGGCGACGTGATGCTCCAGGTGTCGACGCGACACACCCTGGCGCGCGGGCGGGCGTCCCTGGGGGACGCCGACCTGGCCCGCCTCATGCTCACCGACGCGCTGCTGCTGGCCGAGGACGGTCTGTACGAGCGCGGACGGCTGGCCATGCTCCACGCGCTCGAGGAGCTCGACGCCGGCCGCAAGTGATCGCAAAAAGACGAACGCCCCCTTCCCCGCAAGCGAGGAAGAGGGCGTTCGCACCGACCAACCGCGACTCAGGGCGTCGCAGGAGCCGGAGCCGCCGCGTCAGCCGCGGGGGCCGGAGCCGCCGCGTCAGCCGCGGGGGCCGCCGGGTGCTCGCTGGCGGGGGCCGCCGCCGGCTCGGCCGGCTTCTCTTCCGGCTTCGACGACGCGCAGGCGAGACCGCTGGCCACGAGCATGCACATGAGGATGGTACGCATGGTTGCTTCTCCTTTCTGGGGACACCGTAGGGTGACCCGAGTGCTTGGACGTCACCGCGAGCTCATCGCTCGGTCACGGTTCGCCAATCGCCTGTGCTTATGTCACGGGCCGCCCGCCCCGGCATCCCCCCGCCTACGTCTTTGCCGAGCCCTTACACCGGGATCCGCAGCCGTCCGTTGCACCTAGAAACCGGGCCAATGGGCCCAGGAGGCCGCATGAAGGCGCTTATCCCCTACGCAATTCTTGGTCTGATCGGCGCCGCCGGTGCCCTTGGCAGCACGCTCAGGGCCCCGAGCCCCGGCCCGACGGACCCGCCGCCGGCCCCCACACCGCCCCCGCCGGGCGCCGGCGCCTTCCGCGTGGAGGTCGGGCTCGACCGCGCCATCCAGAGTGCCGGCGGCGGCGAGGCCTTCGCGCGCGTGGCCATCGAGGGCGTCGCCGATCCGAACGCCCAGCGCACGCCCATGTCGCTCACGCTGGTCATCGACCGCTCGGGGTCGATGGAGGGCAGGAAGATGGACGACGCCAAGCGCGCCGCGCTCGAGGCCCTGGCCGCGCTGGCACCGGGAGATCGCGTGAGCGTGGTGTCCTTCGACGACGGCGCCATCGACCATGGCAGCGCCACCATCGGCGAACGCAGCGGCGCGGAGCTGGCGGCGCTGCGCGCCGCCATCGGCGAGCTGTTCGCGCGCAGCGGCACCGACATGATCGCCGGCCTCGACGTCGGTGGCAGCGCCGCGACCCGCATCTATGACCAGGGCCGCGTCAACCGCCTGCTCTTGCTCTCGGACGGCAGGCCGAACGTGGAGCCCGGACTGCGCGAGCGCGCCAGCGCCCTCGCCGCGCGCGGCGTGCTCACCACCACGCTCGGCCTCGGGCAGGACTACAACGAGGACCTGATGGCGGCGCTCGCCGACCAGGGCCGCGGCCATTACTACTTCGTCGACCGGCCCGACGAGCTGGCGGGCATCTTCGCCGCCGAGCTCTCGAGCCTGTCGTCCATCGTCGCCAAGGAGGCGAGCGTCGAGCTGGTGCCGGCGCACGGCACCCGCATCGTCGAGGTGATCGGCTTCCCGTCGCACACGGCGGCCAAGGGCACCGTGACCATCGCGGCCGGCGACGTCTACGGCGGGCGCGTCACCGACATCCTGGTGCGCTTGGCGCTCGACAGCGGCGCGGGCACGCGCGACGTGCTCGCCGTGCACACCAGCGCCAACGCCATCGCAGGCGGCGCGCGCGAGCGGATCTCGAACGACCTCGCCGCCACCTTCAGCAACGACGCGGTGGCTGTGACGCGCTCGGCCGCGCCAGGCGTAATGGTGAAGGTGGAGAAGTGGCGCGCGGCGCAAGCGTGGGTGGAGGCCAACCGCTTGTTCGACGCCAACGACGTCGACGCCGGTAACCGCATGCTCAGCGCTGCGCAGGTGCGTCTGGAGACGCAGTCGCAAGCCCTCGGCAGCGACGAGCTCAAGGCTGAGCAAGGCGAGATGGCGCGCTACCAGAAGGACAACAACGAGGGCGGCGCCGGCTGGCGCGGCGTGGGCACGCGCGCGGCCAAGAAGAAGGCGTGGTCGCTCAACAAGGGCAGCGCCTACTGAACGTCGACCACCCGCGACTCCCTGTGCTCGGAGGGCCTTGCCATGCCGCGCGACCTGACGTCTGATCCCAGCGTGACCGACGCCAAGGCGACCTCGGACAAGGCCGGCGGACGGGTGCTGCTCGTCGAAGACGAGGTGCCCATCCGCGAGGGCTTGACCGAGCTCTTTCAGAGCCAGGGCTTCGCGGTGGTGGCGCTCGGCGATGGGCTGGCCGCGCTCGAGCGCGCCGCCGGCGGGGGCTTCGACCTCGTGATGCTCGACATCATGCTCCCCGGCATGGACGGCCTGGGCGTGCTCACGCACCTGCGCTCGCGGGGCGATCACACGCCGGTGCTCTTGCTCACCGCCAAGGGGGCCGAGGACGACATCGTCAAGGGCCTCGAGGCCGGCGCCGATGACTACGTGCCCAAGCCCTTCGGCATCCACGAGCTGTTGGCGCGCGTGAAGGGTCTGCTGCGACGCGCGCAGCTGCGCGAGCGGGAGCCCAAGAAGCTCATCACCGTCGGCGAGGCGCTCATCGACCTCGACCAGCTGGTGGTGCGCTCGCCGAGCGGCGAGGTCAGGCTGACGGCGCGCGAGTGCTCCATCCTCGAGTTCTTGGCCGCGCGCGCGCATCGCCCCGTGGGCCGCGACGAGCTCTTGGTCGAGGTGTGGGGCTACCGAGACGGCAGCATCCAGACCCGCACCGTCGACGTGCATATGCAGCAGTTGCGAGCCAAGCTGAAGGCGGTGCCCGGTGGCGCCGAGTGGATCGGGACCGTGCGCGGGCGCGGCTACCGTTTCGAGGGCCCGCTGTCGGCGTAGCGGTGACGCCGCAGGGAGTGTGGGATGCGGAAGGGCACACTGCTGCTCATCGTCGGCGTCGGTGCCCCCGCGCTGGTGCTGGCTGCCGGGTGGATGCTGGCCGCGCGGCGCGAGGCCGAGGGCCGCCAGCGCGAAGCCATGGCGCTGTTGACGCGCTCCGCCGAGGTCATTCGGCGCGTGGTCGACGGGTCGCTCGAAGAGCTGCGCCTGCGAGAAGATGCCCGCTCTTTCGACACCTACAATCACGTGTACAAGCCCCCCGACGTGGTCGCGCTCGGCGACGCATTGGCGCTGTCGCCGCTCGCGCGCGACCCCGAGGACCCGCGCGTGGTCGGCTACTTCCAGATCGATCCCGGCGGCGTGCTCAAGACGCCCTACGAGCCCGAGTCACGCACGCGGCGCCATCCCCGGGCGCGCGACGTCACCGAGCGCGTGGGCAACGTCGCGTTCACCGAGCTGCGCGCGCAAGCGCACAGCGCCGGCGCGCCCGAGCCCGCCGCGCCGGAGACGCAGAGCATCGCGCAGCTCAATCAGTTGCAGAACCGCGTGTACGAGGAGCTCCAGCAGGCCGCCACCGAGCCAGACAAGGCGGCGGAGCTCTTCGTGGGGCCAAAGAAGATCCCCACCACCAGCCGTAACGACGTCGACTGGGGCCTGGGCACCCGCGGCTACAGCAAGAAGCGCACGGTGGATGCGCCGCCAACCGCGCCCGTCAAGCAGGCGCGCAGCGCGACCCCGTCGACGCAGAACAAGGCCACCGACGAGAACGCCGCGGTGGTCGACTACACCCCCTTCGTGTTCGACGGCTTCGGCGACGAGCTGGTGCTCTATCGCCTGGTGTCGTCGGGTGGCAGTCGCAGCGTCCAGGGCGTGCTGCTCGACCGGGTGCAGGTTCTCGAACGCTGGCTGCCCTCGGTGGTGGAGCGCCAGACCGTGGCGGCCGGGCGACCGTTGGTGGTCAAGCCGGACCAGGTCGCCGACTGCGTGCTGCGCACCGGCGCCAGCGACGTGCTCGAAGGCCCCGAGCTGTGCTTCCCACCCGAGGCCCTCGCCGCAGTCGCGGGCATTCCGCCGACGGAGATCGGCCTGTGGGTGATCCTGCTCGTCGTGGTGGCGGCGGCTGCGGTGGTCACCGACCTGGCTGCGCGCCGCGCCGATCAGCTCGCGCGCCAGCGCGGTGCGTTCATCTCGGCGGTGAGCCACGAGCTGCGTACGCCGCTGACGACGCTGCGCATGCACGCCGAGCTCTTGCGTGACGGTCTGGTGTCCGACGACAAGCGACGCAAGTTCCACGACGACATGGTGCAGGAGAGCGTGCGCCTCTCGCACCTCGTCGAGAACGTGCTCGAGGCGACGCGGCTCGAGGAGGGCCGCCGCCCGTTGCGCGCCTCGCGCGGCAACGTGGGCGCTGCGGTGCGCGCCATCGCTGCGGCGCAGGCGCCCTTCCTGCAGACCAAAGGGTGCACCATCGAGGTCTTGGCTGACGACGTCGAGGCCACCTTCGATCGACAGGCCCTGGAGCAGGTCGTGGTCAACCTGCTCGACAACGCCGTGAAGTACGGCGGCGGTGGCGACCGCACTATCACCGTCGAGGTCAGGGACGACGTCGGCTGCGCCGTGCTGCGCGTGCTCGATCGGGGGCCGGGCATCCCGTCGCCCGAGCACGAGCGCGTGTTCGCGCGCTTCCACCGGGTGCAGCGACCCGGCGAGGAGCACGTGGTGGGCACCGGGCTCGGGCTGGCGCTGGTGCGGGAGCTGGCACAGGCGCACGGCGGCTCGGCGCGCGCGTCCGACCGTGCCGGCGGCGGCTGTTGCATCGAGGTGCGCCTGCCGCGCGAGGTCCCGCCCGCCGCCGTGTGATGGAGGCACGGTGCCGTGGCGTCCCCATCGGATCGTCAACCGATGAATTGGCCGACCTACGATCCATGCTTGAGCGCGATGGCGCACGTCGATCGTCGTCCACGGGAGCCCTCCAACCTGCGCGTCGTGCTGGTCGACGGCGACGTGCAAAGCACCGGGCACGTCGCGGACCAGTCGGAATCGGGCCTCCTGGTGCGCGGCCCCATTGGCTTGGTCGTCGGCCGACACCTGAGCGTGGTGCGCGTGCTGCAAGAAGCGGAGGGAGCCACGCGCCCCGCGGTGGTGGTGCGAACCGACGAGGGCCGCGGCGCCGGCCTGCGCTTCCTGCGAGCGCACGAGGCGTACGCAACGCCCGACGCTCCCCTGCTCTATCTCGCCGAGGCGTGGGACGACGAGGACGGCTGGCTGGCGCCGCTCCCTGCGCCGGTGGTGACGAGCGCGCGCTTCGCCGTTCGCCCGTCGAGCGTGGAGCGGCTGCGGCGCTTCGTCGATCGCGACCTGGCGGCCGGCACCACGATGCTGTTCTCGAGCGAGCTGCGCACGCCCGGTGAGCGCGTCGCGGTGGTGCTGGTCCACCCCGTGACCGGCGCCGAGCTCGACCTACCGGCCGTGGTGCTCCGCTGTGAGCGCGAGGCGCGACCGCACCTCGAGCTCGCCTTCATCGCCACCGATGTGGTGGCGCGCATCGAGGTGGCGCGCTTCGTCGAGACCGGCGACCCTTGCCCCCGCATCTTGCCGCCCGTGCCCGACCTCGAGCGCGAGAACGAGCACCTGCGCGAGCGCATCGCGCGGCTCGAGCAGGCGGTGGCGTGGGCCACCGAGGACGATCGCGCTGGCTTACGTGGTGGCGGCGAGCGGTAACCGCACGGTGAAACGCGCCCCGCCCCCCGGGGCGTCGCCTGCCTCGATGGCGCCGTCGTGGTCGTGGACGATGCGGTGCGCGAGCGCGAGCCCGAGGCCGGTGCCGCGGCTCCCCTTGGTGGTGACGTACGGAGTGAACAAGCGCTCGCGCACCTCGGGGGCGATGCCAGGGCCCGTGTCGTCGATGGCGAGCTCGAGCCAACACGCCGGATCACCCGTGCGACGCAGATAAATGCGCAGCGTGCCGCGCCCCTCCATCGCCTCCACCGCGTTCTTCACGAGGTTCGTGACGACGATACCGAGCTGCGTTCGATCGGCCTCCACCGGCGGCAGCGCCTCCTCGTACACGCGCTCGACGGCCAACCCCTCGTTGTGGGCGTAGAGCGCGACCGCGTGGTCGACCAGCTCGGCAACGCGGATGGGCTCGACCTTCTTGTCGGGCAGGCGCGCGAAGCGGGCAAACGCGTCCGAGAGCTCCTTCAGGCGCATCACCTCCTCGACAACGGCGGTGGCCTGCTCCTCGAGGATGGCGTCGAAGTCGGGGCGATCGAGCTTGCGCGCCTTGCGCACGACGTCCATGGCGCCGAGGATGGGCGTGAGCGGGTTCTTGAGCTCGTGCGCCAAGCCGCGCGCGATCTCTTGCCACGCGGCGACGCGCTCGGCCTGCAGCAAGCGCGCCTGACCGCGCTCGAGGTCTGCGGCCATCGAGTTGAAGGCGTCCACCAGGCGATCGACCTCGCTGTTGCCGCGCCGCTCGTCCACCGGGATGCGCACGCGCAGGTCACCGCTGGCGAGCTTGGCCGCGCCTTGCGCGAGCTGCTCGATGGGCCGGGTGAGGCGCGTGGCGATGAGCGTGCCGAGCAACATGGCGAACGCGATAGACGCGAGCCCGACGAACACGGCGCGTCGGAGGATGCCCGTGCGCACCTTGACGATGGTGGAACGATCGAGGCCCACCCACAGGTGATGGGTGCCGAGGTCGACGGCGACCAGGTGGAGGCGATCATCGAGCGCCGGGTCGTCGGGGTCGAACCCCTGCGTACCCACCAGGTCGGCGGCGCCCACGGCGATGCAACGTCCGGCAGCGGTCGATCGACCCTGCTCCGAGGCCGCGGGCTCGCTCACGCGACAGAGCGCCAGCACGTCGGCGCCCGTGCGGCCCCGCATGCGCTCGAGCTGGGGAGCGTCGAGGAAGCGGCCGGCGACCACGAGCGTCTCGCGGCCCGCGACGCGACCGGTGGCCCAACGCTCGATGGCCGGCGATGACCCCTCGGGCGTCGGCTCGTCGATGACGTGAAGGCTCTGGCCCTTCTGCGGCTCGTAACTCTCGAAGTTCGGATCGAGCGCACCGAACGACGCGGGCCAGTGCCCCGAGGACAAGATGGCGCCGTCGGGACCGAGCACCTTGAGCACCTCGATGACGCCCTCTTGCAGGCGCGCCTTGGTGCCGAGGAAGCGCGCCTCGACGCGCGCGCCCAGCAGCGAGCGACCCAAGGGGCCGGTGGCGGCCTCGAGCTCGAAGTCGAGCGTGTCGAGGGTCTGCTCGAGCTCGGTGCGCAGCGCGTCGGAGACGCGGTCACCGTGCGCTTGCAGATCGCGCTCGAGTCGATTGCTCACCTCCGCCATGTGCGAGACGGTCTCGGCGCTCACCGCCAGCGCCACGGCGACCAGCAGCGCTGCCAATAGGCGGAAGCGCAGGGACTGCGGGATGAGCGCGCGCCAGCTCATCAGCGCGCTCCTGCGAAGTACGCGTCGAACATCAAGGGCACGCCGTCCTCGCGCAGCACCACGCCGCGGAGATCTGGGTCGACGGTGTACCAGCGATCCGCGGTGAGCAGCGGCACCGCAAGGCCCGCGTCGATCCACGCGCGCTCGAGCGTGAGCGCCGCTGCCACGCGCTCGTCTTGCGATGCCGACAAGAGCAGCGGGTTCGCGAGCGCGCGCTGCACCGCTGGGTCGGCGACGAGGTCCTTGCGGCGCCCCGCGAGCGACAGGAGCGCCAGCGCCGGATCGCGGGTGGGCGGGCGCCAGCGGAGGATCTCGAGGCCGCCCGCGCCATCGTCGCTGGCGACGCGCTCGATCGACGCGAGGCGACCGCGGTTGCGCAGGATGACCGCGAGGCGCTCGACGACACCGTCCACCAAGGCGTCGCCCTCCTCGCGGCGCAGCGCCACGCGCGGCGCGTCGGCCGGCAGCTTGGTGAGCGCCAAGGGGGCCAGCCGCTCGGGCCCCTGGGGCTCGGGCAGCGGGCGCGCCGGCGCGACGCCCGGCGGCAAAAGCCCCTCGGCGACGGCGCCGCGGCCCTGCGCGTAGGCGGCGGCGAGCAGGTCGGCGCGCAGCGCTTGGCGGAAGCCGCGCACGCCGAACGCGGGATCGGCCAGGCCCAGCACGTCGACGCGCCGGGCCTCGGCGCTCTGCAGCAAGAGCACGACGTCGGGGAAGGGCGCCAGCAAGGTGCCGGCGCCCTTGACGTCGGCGCCGCCGGCGACCAGGTCGGCGCGCGCACCTGGCGCCACGATCTCGATGGAGCCAAGCAACGCCGGCGGTCCGAGACCGGCGTTGCGCCAGCGGAGCAAGCCGGGTCCGAAGAGCGAGTACGAACCCGTGGGCCCCATCTGCGGCGTGCGCAGCGAGCAGCCCGCCAACAGCTCGGGCACGGGCCCCACCGGCGCCGAGAAGCGCAGCGTGACATCGCCCTGGGTGGCGCTGACGTCGACGGTGACGCCGCGCGCGCGCAGCACATCCGCGGGCCAGCTGGCGGTGCCATCCCCCTTGAGGCAGCGCGCCAGGGCGTCGCTGATGTTCACCGATTGGGCCTCGACGCGCACGCGCCAGGTCTTGCCCTCGTCCTGTGACGCCAGCTCTCGCACCAGCGACGAACGCCAGCGCGGGAAGCCCTTGAGCGGCGGTCGCGCCAGCCGCTCGGCGGCGTCGTCGTCGTTGACGCTCTCGAGGATGGGCGCGTACACGTGCGCCTCCGCGGCGGGGCCCACCAGCTCAACGGGCAGCGCCAGCGTCACCTTGCCGCCGGGCGCGGGCAGCCGCCTCGCGTGTGCCGTGAGCGCCCCGAGCGCCAACGCGCCGAGCGCGAGCATCACCGTGGCGCGAAAGCCGCTCATGGCGCGTACCTCAGGCGCCATGCGAGCGCCTCGGTGCCGACCTCTTCGACCAGCACGACCTCGGGTCGGCCACCCGGCTCGAGGCGCCCGGCCCCGGCGGCGGCGATGGACCCGCCCGAGAGCTGGCTGCGAAACACCACGCTCGACGATGCCAGATCGCGCGCCAAGCGCCGCAGCACCAGGTGGTCGGGCTCTCCCGGCGCGCTGGCCGCGCTGGTCACGAGCTCCGGTTCGCCGTCGCCGTTGAGATCGGCGAGCACCACGCGGTCACCGACGCGCTCGGACGAGAGGGGCAGCGCTGCGCCGTCGCCGCTCTGCGACACGAGCTGGCCGTGCTCGTCGATGGCGACCCAGGTGCGCGCGCGCCCGGGCACGGCGGCCACGTCACGCACCAGCGCGGGCAAGCCGCTCTTCACCTGTGTGTCCTCGATGGTCACGAGCGGCAAGGCGAGCACCGGCGAACCAAGACGCCAGCGCGCCGACAGCGGCGCGGGTGGCGCCGCGCCGGCGCTGGCGGCCGTGCGGCTCCCCGCGGGGTCAGGCGCGCCGCGCAGCGGCACCAGCCCGGACGGCGCGGCGTCGAAGCGCGCCAGCGCGGCGTCCCACACGAGCGAGTGCCCCGCGCTGGTGACGAGCCACAAGCGCGCGCCCGGCAGCGGCGCGAGCCACCCCGTGACCACGCGCGGCCAACGGCGGTCGGGCGGCAGCGTCTGTACCGCCATGCGCTCGAGGCGGTTGCCGCCAACCGCGTACACGCGCAGCGCGTCGACGCCGAGCACGGCCACCTCATCGACGCCGTCGCCCGTGACGTCGATGAGCGCGAGGTCGAGCACGCCGGATGCCACGGCGCCGAGCCGCTCGAGCACGAAGCGCGTCTGCGCCGGCGTCACCGATGCGCCGAGCGCTCCCTCGAGCTCCTTGTCGACGGGGCGGCTCACCGCCACCGCCGTGGGGCCGATGAGCGCTCCGCCCTCGCACAGCGACGTCGCCCACACGAGCCCGCGCTCCTCGGAGACGGTGACGCGGCAGCGCACGGTGGCCTCGGGCGCCGCCTGCAGCACGCCGCCGTCCTTGAGCCGACGCTTGAGGCGCGGCACGAACGCGCGCTCCACGCGGGCGGCGTCGATGCCACGGGCGGGCTCCACCTCGAGGATGATGGCGCCGCTCAGACGCTCCTGCTGCGCGCGCTGCTCCAGCGCGCGAGCCAGGTCGTCGACCAAGGCCTGCAGCGAGCCGGGATCGCCGCCGGTGGGCTCGGCCGCGCGCGCAGGCGACCCGAGGCCGAGCCAGACGGAGAGCGACGCGGCCAAGAGACGGGACATGCCTGGAACATGAAACGCGCGAGGGGCGGACCGCAATCCGCCCCCCGCACCCTTCGGCCACCAGAACGCCCGACGCCGGCGCGGGCAGCGCCGGCGTCACGTCAAGCGATGCGTCCCACCGTCGTCACGGCATCGGGGCGTCGGCCTGACGGTCGCTCGGTGCCAGGCGGATACCGCCGCCCGTGACCGCGTCCACCGCGGCGCCCACCGGGTCTGCAGCGAGGCCGCCGTCGATGGTGGGCGTGCTGCGCAGCTGCAGCAACGTCTCGGCCGACACGATGCGCTGGTCTTGCGTCAGGCCCGCCTGCAGGCGATCGCGGTTGAGCTTGGCTTGCGCGTAGCGGGGCGAGAGCTCGGCGGCGCGCGCGAAGGCGGCGTGCGCTTCGGCGTGGCGACCAAGGCGCTCGTAGGTCACGCCGAGGTTGTTCAGCATGTAGCCCTGCTGCGGCTCGAGCGAGAGCGTGTGCTCGAGGTGGGTGCGCGCCAGCTCGAGCTCGCCGATCTGGATGGCGCTGTAGCCGAGGTTGTTGTGCGCGTAGATGTTGTCGGGCTCCTGCGTCACCACCAGCGCGAAGGCGTCGATCGCCTCCTTCCACATGCGCTGCTGCATGAACGCGCGGCCGAGCTGCTGGCGCGCGCTCTCGTCTTGCGGGTCGAGGCGCAGGATCTCGTCGATGTGCTGTTCGGCGCGCGCGCCATCGCTCAGCGCCAGGTAGCGCTTGGCGAGGGCGCGGCGGGCAGCGACCAGGGTGGGGTCGCGATTGATGGACTCCTCGAGGCAGGCGACGCCCTTCTCGTCGTCGCCAACGGCCAGGTACGCCTCACCGAGCGCCTGCCACACCTCCGGCCTGTCGCTCTGCGCGAGCGCGAGGCGCAACGCGCCCACAGCCTCCATGGCGCGCCCCTCTACCAGGTAGCGCTGGCCTTGGGCCCGGTAGTCGGTGGTGTCGCCGTCGGCCGGCACGATGGCGACGGTGTCGAACAGGGTCGGCGCGAGCGGCGGCGCGGGCGCCACCGCGACGATCTCTGGCTCGCCGATGTCGAGCTTCACTACCGGCGCCGGCCGGGCCGGCTCCACCGGAGCCGGCGTGCGCGGGCACGCACCGACGCCGATGACGACGAGCGCGAGACAGAGAGCTGGGGTAACGCGGGCGAGCATGGGGGTCCTCCTCGAGGCCGGTGCGCTAGAGTGCGGCGGCGTCGCTGAGGGGGATTTCACGGATGATGCCAACGATGCCGGCGCGTCACGACGCCATCAACGTCGACGGCGCGTGTCTCGCCAGACACGCGCCGGTGTGTGCCAGCGGGCCCCCGCTCTCGCCCGTGACGCGAGCACATCGTCGGGCGCTCAGACGCGCACGCCGAGACGCCGCACCTTCTTGTACAGGTGCGAGCGTTCGAGCCCGAGATCCTCGGCGGCGCGCGACATGTTGCCGTCGAACTGCTTGATGCGGTCCTCGATGATGCGCTTCTCGAAGCCCTCGAGGAGCGCATAGAGCGGACCGCTGTCGGGGATCGCCTGGCCCTGCAGCGTGCGTGCGCCCGGCAACGCGCCCTTGACGTCGACTGCGCCGATGCTCTTGCCCGCCACCAAGATGGCGAGGCGATCGACGACGTGCACCAGCTCGCGCACGTTACCGGGCCAGTCGTGCGCGGTCAGGAGCTTGAGTGCCTCCGGCTCCCAGGTCTTCGGGTCGAGGTCGTTCTCCTGGCAGCTCTTCTCGAGCAGGAACATCGCGAGATCGGCGATGTCCTCGCTGCGCTCGCGCAGCGGCGGCACGTGCACGGGCACCACGTTCAAGCGGTAGTACAGGTCTTCGCGAAAACGGCCGGCCTTCACCTCGGCCAGCAGGTCGCGGTTGGTGGCGGCGATGATGCGCACGTCGACCTTGATGGCCTCCTTGCCGCCCACGCGCTCGATCTCGCCCTCCTGCAGCACGCGCAAGAGCTTGGCCTGCGTGCCGGGCGGCAGCTCGCCCACCTCGTCGAGGAAGAGGGTGCCACCATGGGCCCGCTCGAAGCGGCCCTCGTGGCGACGATCGGCGCCCGTGAAGGCACCTTTCTCGTGGCCAAAGAGCTCGCTCTCCACCAGGTTCTCGGCGATGGCGGCGCAGTTGAGCTTGACGAAGGGCCCGGGCGCGCGGCGCGACAGGTCGTGGATGGCTTTGGCCACCAGCTCCTTGCCCACGCCGCTCTCGCCGGTGATGAGCACGCGCGCTTTCGTGGGCGCGGCGCGGTGCACGGCCTCGAGGACGGCGGTGAGGGCGCCCGAGCGCCCCACCATGCCGCTGCGTTTCTCGACGTTCTTCTTGAGTGCACCAACGTCGCGATCGAGGGCGTCGAGGCGCAGCGCGTTCTTGACCGTCAGGAGCAGGCGCTCCATCTCCACGGGCTTCTCGAGGAAGTCGAGCGCGCCGAGGCGGGTGGCGCGGATGGCGGCGTCGAGCGTGCCGTGACCGCTCATCATCACTACCGCGGGGCCCTCTGGTTGGCCGTGCAGCCGCTCGAGCACGTCGAGGCCGGTCATGTCCGGCAGCTTGAGGTCGAGGAGCACCAGGTCCGGCGCGAAGGACGCGGACAGCGCCAGGCCCGCCTGCCCGGTCTCGGCGCCCTCCACCACGAACCCCTCGAGATCGAGGCCCCGCGCCAGCGTGGTGCGGATGTTCTTCTCGTCGTCGATGATCAGAACGCGCTTGCTCATGGTGCCGTAGTTACCCGATCGAAGGCCGGCGCGGCACACGGTGCTCAGCGCCGCGCGCCGGCTCTTGACCCGAACGCGCGAGCGGTCCATATCCATCCGCGCACGACGCCCAGATGGCGGAACTGGTAGACGCGCTAGGTTCAGGTCCTAGTGGCCGCAAGGTCGTGGAGGTTCGAGTCCTCTTCTGGGCACCACGTCGGTCACGCTCATCAGGCGGCGCTCGCGAGGGCGCCGTTTCTGTTTTCTCGGGCGGCGCTCACACGCGCTCGGCCACGGGCACCAAGGTGCGCTGCGCCACGGCGCCGTGCAGACCATAGCGGTCGATGCGGTGACGCAAGGCGAAGCGACTGATACCGAGCAGGCGCGCAGCCCGGGTCTGGTTCCCCTGGCAACGCTCGAGCGCTTGCTCCACGAAGCTGCGCTCGACGGCAGCGAGGTCGATGCCCTCGGAGAGGAGCTGGTAGGGACTGTCGCCGTGGCGCGCGCTGCGCAACCGGACCTCTTCCGGCAGGTCCTCGAGACGGATGGCCTGGTCGTCGCCCTTGAGGATGATGGCTCGCTCGAGGACGTTGCGAAGCTCGCGACCGTTGCCGGGCCACGGGTAGGCGCGCAGCGCAGCGACGGCGGTGGGCTCGATGCCGGCGCACTTGCGACCAAGCTCGCGGCCCGAGCGCTCGAGCAGCGCCAGCGCGATGGGCTCGATGTCTTCGGGGCGTCGGCGCAGCGGCGGGATATCGAGAGGCACGACGTTGAGGCGGAAGTAGAGGTCTTCGCGGAAGCTGCCGGCCGCCGCCGCCGCCTTCAGGTCCTTGTTGGTGGCGGCGATGATCGCGGCGCCGAGCGGCAGGTCGACCAGGGCGCCCAGGCGCCGAAAGCGACGGTTCTCGAGCGCGCGCAGCAGCTTCGCCTGGGTGCCGATGGGCATCTCCCCGATCTCATCGAGGAAGATGACGCCGCCGTCGGCGACCTCGAACAGGCCACGCTTGGCCGTGCGCGCGTCCGTGAAGGCCCCCTTCTCGTGCCCGAACAGCTCGCTCTCGATCAAGGTCTCGGGCATGGCCGCGCAGTCGATCTGCAGGAATGGCTTGTCCTTGCGCGGGCCGCGCCGGTGGATGGCCTCGGCGATGAGGTTCTTGCCGGTACCGGTCTCACCCGCGATGAGCACGGTGGGCGCATCGACGCGCTCGAGGCGGGCGAGCGTTTCGAACAGGCGTCGCATCGCCGGCGACTCGCCGATCAGACGTTCGTAGCCCGACGTCGCGCGGTCGCGCAGCCACGCCACCTCGGTCTGCAATTGTCGATGGTCGAGGAAGCGCTTGAGCTGGTGCGAGACCTCGCGCAGGTCCACCGGTTTTTGCAGGTAGCCGTCGGCGCCGAGCTTGATGGCATCGACCGCGCCGGCGAAGCCTGGCCGCGCGGTGATCACCAAGGTCGGCAGCGTCACACCTTGCTCGCGCAGCGTGCGCAGCACCGTGAGCCCGTCCATGCGCGGCATGCCGAGGTCGAGGATCATCGCGTCGGGCAGCGACTCCTCGATGAGGCGCAGCGCGCGCTCGCCGTCGGCGGCTTGCGTCACCTGGTAGCCCTCGCGCCGCAGGTGCTCCTCGAGCGATTCCCGAATGAGCGCTTCATCGTCACACACCATGATTCGCAGCGACATGCGCCCCTCGCTCGCAAGCATCGGGCCACCGGCGGCCACCGCCACAACACCGGCCCCACGCACGCACCAATCACCAATACATGCCAACCGACCGACTGCGCCGTGCGGATCCGCTCGATCGCTGTGCGTTGGCGCGACGCCCCCGGCGCGCGCGCCCGCGCCGCGCCGCGGCGGGAGGGCGGCACGGCCATTGCTTTTCGCATGTGGAACGCCTGCGTCCGCAGCGCGCTCTGACTGGGGAGGGGACATGGCACGCCCGGAAGCTCGCTTGTGTGTGACGGTCGCCGAGGATGACGACGACATCAGGGCAGCGGTGACCTTGCTCTTGGAGGACGCCGGCTACGCGGTGGAGGCGCTGGCCTCTGGCGGGCTGCTGCTCGATCGCCTCGCCCCCGCCATCCTCGGCGATCCCGATGTGCCGCGGCCCGATGCCCTCGTCACCGACGTGCGCATGCC
Organism: Deltaproteobacteria bacterium; assembly: GCA_020850995.1. Lineage (GTDB taxonomy): Bacteria > Myxococcota > UBA727 > UBA727 > VGSZ01 > JACOUT01. The sequence goes on along the minus strand of JADZDP010000052.1, from coordinate 10,797 downwards.
GGGCATCAACGGCCTCGCCATGATGGAGGGCCTGCGCGCCAACGGTTGGCGCGCGCCCATCGTGGTCATGACCGCCTTCGCCGATGACGACATGCGCAAGCGCGTGGCCCGGCTCGGCGCTGCCGCGCTCATCGACAAGCCCTTCGACCCCGACACCCTGACGCAAACCCTTTCGAGCTTGCTCGCCGCCACCGGTGAGGGGGCCGCGGCACCCGGCCTGGCCTAGCGCTTGCTGTGAGCGTCCCTATGGACCTGGCCTCGATCCCGCCGACACCGGCGCTGGACGACAGCGCTCGGGGACTGCTGTTGCGCCTGGCGACCTACTCGACGCGCCGCGGCGGTGCGCGCTGGGAGCACGCCATCGACGACGTCGCGCGCCGGGTGCACGAGCTGCGCGAGCATGAGCGCTTCGAGGATCTGTGCGCGCCCTGGCTGCCACGGCTGACGGCGCTGGTGTGCACCGTCGAGGCAGGCCAGCTCGTTGAACAAGACGTGCGCGACCTCGACGCCATCGTCACCGCTGCGGCGTGCGTGCTCGAGCACCTCGATGGACACGGTCGCCTCGACGACGCGCTCTTGCGGCCGAGCTACCGCGCCGTCGATGCGGCGCGGATGACGCGGGAAGTCGGCGCTGCCTTCCGCAACCTCGCGGTGCGGCGCGGCGTGCACTTCACCATCGACCTGCCCGACGAAGCGGTGGTCCATGTTGACCCGGCCAAGCTCGAGCTGATCGTGCTCACGCTCCTGTACAACGCGTTCAAGCACACGCCGACGCGCGGCAGCGTGCATTGCGCGCTGCACCTGCGCCCCCACGACGACCTGGTGACCTTCTCCGTCGTCGACACCAGCCCACGCATCAGGGCCTCCGAGACGGATGCGCTGTTCGCCGCTGGCGTGCACGATCGAGCGACCACCTTCTCGCTGCGCGGTCGCCTGGTGGATCTCGGTGTCGCGCGCGACTGCGCACGCTTGCAGGGTGGGTGGCTGGCCCTGCGCGCCAGCGAGAAGCGCCGCGGGTGCACGTTCGAGGCCGCATTGCCGACGAGCGCACCCGAGGGTTGCCGTGTCGCCGTGGTGGATGACGCGGCGGAGCTCACGCTCACCGCCGACACCGTCGTAGATCAACTGCGTACCGAGCTCTCGCCCGAGCCAACCACCGAGCTGACCTTCGCTCGCGACCGGCGACCGCTGGCGCTCGTCGTCGAGGACAACCCGCATACGCAGCGCATCCTGGCGATGACCTTACAGCCGGCGTACGCCGTCGCCACCGCCGCCAACGGCGAGGAGGGGTTGGCCAAGGCGGCCGAGCTGCGCCCCGACGTCATCCTCACCGACGTGCGCATGCCGGTGATGGACGGGGAAGCCATGGTGCACCAACTGCGTGCGCACGCCGAGCTGGCCGAGGTTCCCATCCTGGTGCTCACCGCCAGCGACGACCGGGCCGTCATGGTGCGCCTCCTCGACGCCGGCGTGGAGGACGTGCTGCGCAAGCCCTTCGAGCTCGCCGAGGTGCGCGCGCGCGTGCGCTCGCTGGTGGCCGCCAAGCGCGCGCGCGACACGCTCAACGCGACCATCGGGCACCAAGAAGACAACATCGACGAGCTGGCCGACGAGGTCGCCGAGCACCAGCGCGGCCTGCAGAGCGCGCTCGCACAGCTCGCCGAAGAGCGGGACCACGCGCGCCGCGCCGACCGTAGCAAGAGCAACTTCCTGCGCATGATGTCGCACGAGCTGAAGACGCCGTTGGCGGCGCTGCAACTGCAGCTCCATGGCCTCGAGCGCCGCCACGACGCGGCAAACGGTGCGAGCAACGGTGCGAGCAACGGCGCCGGCGACGACGTGCCGCGCATGCGGCGATCGATCCGCCGGTTGACGCTGCTGATCGACACCATGACCGAGTGGGTGCGCATCGCCGACGGCCGATTCGAGGCGGTCCCCGCGCCGGTCGTGCTCGGCGACGTCGTGGCGAAGGCGCTCGACGTTGCCCGTATCGGCTCGGGTGCCAAACGCGTTGCGGTCACGCCACCGGCGAGCGCGCTGCCGCCCTTGTACAGCGACGCGCGTCTGGTGGCGCTGTTGGTCGACAACCTCGTGACCTTCGCGCTGCAGCTGAGCGATCGCGGTTCCATCACGATCGCCACCGCCGCGCGCGGCGAAACGCAGGAATTGCGTCTCACGTGTTGCGACGCGCGCGGCGCCGGTGAGCAGTTCAGCGACGAGCTGTTCCACGCCTTCAATGACGACGGCGATCTCGGGGTTCGCCCCGGTGCCGGATCCGGGCTCGGGCTGCGCGTGGTGCGCGACATCGCGCGCGCGCTCGGCGGTGAGCTGGCGCTGGCGCCGGCCACGGAGTCCGCCTGTCCTGTGTTCGTGCTGACATTGCGCTCGACCACCCCGGACCAGCGCTTTCCGTCGGAGCTACCGCCAGCCGGAGGTCACCATGCCAAGCCCGCAACCGAAGGTCGTGCCCCTCGCTGACCGGCGCCGCGGCGATCGACCCGCCGTCGCGCGCCGCCCGCGCGTCGTCGTCGCAGACGACGACGAGGACGTGCGCGAGACCATCGCCCGCATGCTCGAGTGCGACGGCTTCGAGGTGCTGACCGCCGCCGACGGCGCCGCCTTGGCGCGCCTCATCGACGACGCGCTGGCCACGGGCCACCCGCCCGACCTGCTGGTGCTCGATCAACGCATGCCGTGCTCCACCGGCCTCGAGGTGCTTGCCGAAGTGCGCGCGCGCGGCTTCACGAAACCGGCGGTGCTCATCACGGCGTTCAGCGAGCTGAGCCCGCGCGCGCGCGCGCTCGGCGCCGAGCTCCTCGAGAAGCCCTTCGAGCCCGATCATCTGCGTCGCTTGGTCTTCGATCGCGTGGGGTACCCCCACCGCACGCTCGACCCCCACGACCGCGCCGATCGCGAGGCCGCGGTGGTGCGTTGCGTGTCGTGCGGAGTCGGCGAGCGCGTGGTCGACGACGACGCGCGGCGCAACCCGCCCACGTGGTTCTGCCTCGAGTGCCGCGCGCGCGCGCACCCCCTGCCCGGCGACGAGCTCGGCGAGGGCGACTGACGCCGCCAGCGCATCGCAACCAGCGTCAGCGCTTGTGCTTGGGGCGCAGGTGCACCTCGAGCCGCTGATCGGCCGACTCGATGAGCGACTCCGCCTCGTCGGGATCAAAGGGGAGCTTGGCCTCGGTGCCCTTGCGCAGCACCTCGAGCATGGCCTCCCGTTGCTCGCTCACACCGGCGTGGTGCGCCTCGAGCCCGCGGATCTCGGCCGTGCTCAGGGGCTCCACCGCCAGCGGATCCTGCACAGCCGCGGGGAGGAGCGCCTCGTCGTCGTCGTCCTCGAGCTCGACGGGCGCCTTGGCCTCCGAGGTCGCCGCTCCCTTGGCCTTGCGAACGGTTGTGCCGCCGGATCGACGCGTGCGCTTCGATGTCGCCATGGTCACCTCGCGCGCCCTTCCAGCAACGCCCGTGCCACGACGCGACGCGCGCGACCGACGTGGCGGCGCTCGAAGGACGACCGACACCGGCGCCTGCGTGCGAGCGGGCACACGACCTGAGCGTGAGCGCACGGCAAAAGCCGCACGGTCGCCCTGCGATGCGCCCTCGTCGGTGGCACGCTTCTTCCTTTGGATCTCGACGTCGACTCATGTGCCCTGGCCTGTCTTTCCTGACTCGGGGGGCGGCCGCAGCGAGGGCTGCGCCTGCTCGAAGGGGCTGCCCATGAACGAGGCACACAGACGCCTACGGATCTTGATCGCCGAGGACGACGACGACGTGCGCGATGGCCTCGCAGATCTGCTCGCAGGTGCCGGCTTCGATGTCATGCGCGTGGCCAGCGGTACCGAGTTGCTCGAGGCGCTCGCCGACGCAGTTGGCTCGGCGGCCAGCGCGCCCGATCTCATCATCACCGATGTCATCATGCCCGGCTTCAGCGGCATCAACGTCGTCGAGGAGCTGCGCGCAGAGGGCTGGCACCAGCCCGTGCTGGTCATCTCGGGCTTCGACGCCACCACGGTGGCGCGGCGGGTCGAGCGCTTGAGCGACGTGCGCTTCTTGCCCAAGCCCCTCGACCCACCGCAGGTGGTGGCGCTCATCGCCGAGCTGGCCGAGTCGACGCACGTCGCGCACTGATGTCGCGAGGCGCGTCAGCCCGGCGGCGCCGGACCGCACACGTCGGTACCGCCCTCGTCGGTCCAGCACACGAGCCCGTCGGTGCACTGGCCATCCTCGTCGCAAGGGTCGGCGCACAAGGTGCCGAGCTCCTCGGTGGCGGTGGCGAAGTGCGCGCAATGGCCGCTGGTGCACTCGCGCGCCGATGTACACGGCTCGCCCGCGGCCCTCTCGTCGAGCCGGGGCAGGCACACGCGGTTCCCCTCGGAGTCGTCGACGCACAGGAAGCCCTCGTCGCAGGCGTCGTCGACGCACGCGCTGGCGCACTTGAGCGCACCGTCGACGTCCTCGAGGCAGAAGCCGCCGGCGCACGCGCTGTCCGCTTGGCAGGTCGCGCCATCGGCCAGGGGCTCCAGGCAGGCGCGGGCGCCGCCCTGCAGGCGCACGCAGGCGTCGCCGTCGCGTGGGCAGTCGGTCGCCTCCGTGCAGGTGTCGGCGCACACCGGAGGCGATGCCTCGCCCTCGGCGGGGTCCGGCGGGTCCACGCAGGTTCCAGAGGCGCACGCGCGTGAATCGGTGCACGCGTCGCCCGCGGCGCCCTCGCCCGTGGGCTCGACGCAGACCCGCCGCAGGCCCGCCAGCACGCAGCGCATGGCCGCGTCGTCGCAGGTGTTGTCGCCCGTGCATTGCTCGGCGCACACGGGCGAGCCGAAGCCCTCGCACGCGCCGCTGCGGCAGTCCCGGTCGAGCTCGCAGCTCTCGCCCACCTCGACCCGACCGGTGACCGTGAGGCAGCCGCCCTCATAGGACCCGTCGTCGCGCGGGACGCAGGCGAGGCCCGCCGCGCACTCCAGGTCGGCGGCGCAGGGGCGCACGCACTCGGTGGTGCCCGCCTCGTCGTCGGGCGCGCACACCTGCCCGTCGGCGCAGTCCTCGTTGGTGCGACACCCCTGCCCTGGCGGGCAGCCGGTCGACGTCAGCACCAGGGCCGCAGTGGCGGCCACGCCAAAAACTCCCAGCATGTAACGCCACGACATGGGCGAGAGCATACCCGGGGATCGGCCAGATCGCAGGTTCATGTGCTGCCCTTCACCCGCGAGCGATCGGATCAACAGCAGGGGCGCGCGTTGGCGAGCGGGCGCCACTCGATGGTCGCATGGGTGATGTGGAAGTCATTGAGCAAGGCGCGCTTGAGCTCATCGGCGACGCCAGCGAGGCGCGCCAGGTCGAGCTCGGCGGTCACGAGCACCAGGCTCGCCACCGCCTCGCCAGAGTCGAGCTCCCAGGCGTGCAGGCCGACGACCTCCTGCACGGCGGGCGCGGCGCGCACCGCTCGTTCGAGCGCCGCGACGTCGAGCGTGGCGGGGGCGCGCTCGAGCAAGATGCTGCCGGCGTCGAACAGGAGGCGCGCCGCGCCCACGGCGATGATGCCGGCTACCACCAAGGACGCGATGGGGTCGACGAGCGAGGGCCCCCCGAACCACAGCACCACGCCGGCCACCAGCGCCGCCACCGAGCCAAGGGCGTCGCCGAGCATGTGCAGCATCGCGCCGCGCACGTTGACGCTGTGATCGCCCGAGCGGTGCACGAGCCACGCACCAACGACGTTGGCGGCCAGGCCCAAGGCCGCCACCACCACCACGGGCAGGCCGGGCACGGCGCGCGGCGACTGGATGCGCTCGATGGCTTCGACCACGATGAGCACCGACGCGCCGAGCACGATGAGCGCGTTCACCATGCCGCCGAGCACCGGCAAGCGACGCAGGCCGAAGGTCGAGCGACCGCCGCGCGGCCGCTCGCGCAACACGGCCGCCACATAGGCCACCACGAGCCCGAGGGTGTCGGTGAGCATGTGGGTGGCGTCGGAGAGCAGCGCCAGCGAGCCCGTCAGCCATCCGGCGGCGCCCTCGCCGACACAGAAGAGCGCGGTGAGCGCCAGCGCGATGCCGAGCGCGCGGCGCCCTCGCCCAGCGTGATGATGATGGTGCTGAGCGCTCCCATGCCCCGCAGCGGGCGGACCATGGTCGTGCTCATGCACGTGGTCGTGCTCGTCGTCGTGGCCGTCGTGCGCCATCCCTCGTCACCCGCCTTCTGCCGTCACCGTTCCGCGCGCTCCATCATAGCCGAGCCCGTGTGCCGCAGTGTGCCGCAGTGTGTCCCTGTGTGGGACAATGTGCTCTCCGCGCCGACATCGCCGTCTGCAGATCCTCCTCGAGGTGCGGATCTAGTGCGGTATCCTCATTCGTGTGACCGATAACCACACCGTATCCACGATGTGCTCCCACAGCCTTTTGTCCGAGCGGCAACGGTGCGTGGGGTACGTGCGGAAGGGCATGCCATGACCAGGCGTTCACTCGATGTTCTGGCGTTCGCTGCGATCGCTGCAGCGGTGATGGCAACGGGCTGCACCGACACCGAGTACATCTCGGTGGAGCGGCCGCCGGTGCTGCGCCCCGTGGGCGAGGCCTGCACCGTCGACGTCGAGTGCGCCACCGGCCGCTGCGTGGCCGGCGTGTGTGACGACGGAGGCTGCAACAACGACGACGACTGCAGGAACGACGAGCTGTGCGTGTTCGGGGCCTGCGAGCCCGCCGACGAATTCGCCTGTCAGCCCGATCAGGCGCCGCAGCTCTCGCGCGCGCCCGCGGGCACCGTCGAGTTTGGCCAGGTGAACATCGGCGGCACCGCCGAGCAGATCATCACCATCGAGAACACCGGCGATTGCCTGCTGACGCTCTCCGACGCGGGCCTGCTCGGCACCGGCTCGCCCGACTTCGCCTGCGACCTGTGCGATCCGACCAACTTCCCCATGCGCATCCCGCCCTTCCGCAGCGTGGACCTGACGGTGAGCTTCTCACCCACGCGCGCCGGCGACGCCACCAGCCAGCTCCTGGTCACCTCGGATGACCTGACGGCCGAGGACGAGGGGCGCATCACCATCGACCTGCACGCGGCGTACGACGGCGCCGCCACCATCGTGGTCGAACCCCTCGAGGTCAACTTCGACTACGTGGCGGTGGGTAACAGCCGCACCGTGGACGTTGAGATCACCAACCGCGGCACCGGTAATGCGGCGCTCACCATCACCGATCTCTTCGTCGAGTCGTCGACGCAGTTCAGCATCCCGCCCGAGTCGCGCGTCAACCAGACGAACCCCTTGGTGCTCGGCCACTACAACCCCGACGTGCCCGAGTCGATCCTCACCGTGCCGGTGACCTTCGCGCCGCAGGGCACGCCGGCCAACCACACGGCCAACCTCGTCATCATCACCAGCGACTTCACGCAGGTGTCGGTACCCTTGAACGGCAGCTCGCTCGGCCCGCCGCAGATCAGCGTGAGCGCCACGGAGTTCCAGTTCCGCTGCCAGGGCAGCCCCCTCGACCCCTGCCCCTCGCCCGAGGCCTACCCGGTGGGCATCGTCGCCTACCGTCAGTTCACCATCACCAACTCCGGGCAGAGCAACCTGAACGTGAACCTCACGCTCGGCGGCGAGGCCAGCGACTTCACGGTGTCGCCCACCTTCGTGCCGCCGATCTCGCCCGGCGGCGCCATGCCGATCACGGTGTTCTTCAACCCCTCGGCGCCGAGCGACATGGCCAATCGCTTCGATCCGGTGGATCCCTTCGACGCCATCCTGAACATCACCTCCAACGACACCGACCCGGCCACCGACGTGCTCAAGACCATCGTGCTCAAGGGCTTCAGCAAGGGTGGCCAGAACGACCAGGTGCTCAAGCTCGAGATGACCTTCGAGAACGCCGACAATTCGTGGGCCGGCAACGACTACCGCGACGTCGACCTGGAGCTGGTCAGCCCCACGGGTTTCTCTTGCGCCAAGCCGATCCGCACCTGGGGCGAGTCGCCCCCCGGCAGCGGCAACTACGTGGTCATCGCAGAAGAGGACATGTGCGACGACTGGAACGCGTTTGGCGCCGAGGGCCAAGCGAATTGGATCGCGCTTGGCCAGTACGAGGAGCCCGAGCGCATCATCCTCTTCGGCCTCGGACCCACGGGCGCCGAGGGCGGCGTGTTCCGCGCCAACGTCTATTACCTCGAGGACTGCGCCAACATCCCCACGGGCCTCTTGGCCAACATCCTCGGCATCGGCGGCTCGATCCTGCTCGGCATCCTCGGCGGCGCCGTGGGCATCCCCATCACCGTGCCGCCCGACTCCATCTCCGACATGATCGCCAACAACTGCTTCGACCACGAGAGCTCGCTGGCCACGCTGCACATCTCGCGCGACGGCGTGGAAGACGCGGCGCCGCAGATCCGCCTGAACCACAAGGGCGACGTGCGCGAGATCGCGATCCTCACGCGCGAGGACGGCCAGTTCTGCAACGAGGGCCTCGGGGTCATGTGCGAATGAGCGCGCACAGCCTCGCTCCCTGCTCCGCTCGCTGGTGCGCAGTTGTCGCGACGCTTGGCATGGCCGCGCTCGTTGCCAGCGGCTGTCCCTCCGAGGTGGCGGCGGGGTGCAAGGGCGACAAGTGCAACGCCGGACCGCAGTTGCCGCCGCGCTTCTACGCCGACCCGCCCTTCGGCATCGGCTTCGACTGCGTGGTGGTGGGCTGCACGCAAGAGAAGCACGTCATCGTGTCGAACCGCGGCGGCGGCAAGCTGATGGTCTCGCTCACCCGCCTGTCGACCGACAGCTCGCACGACTTCGAGCTGCGCCGCGCCGACGACGTGGAGCTGCCCGACCCCGACAACCAGCTCACCTTGAACGGCGGCGAGACGGTGGAGCTCATCGTGAGCTACGTGCCGACGGACGGCCGCCCCGACCAGGGCGCCATCGTCTTCGAGCACTACGACGGCGCCACGCCCTACCTCGAGGCGGCCCCCCGCACCGACGAGGTGCCGCTCACCACGCGCACGCTCGGCGCGCCTGTGGCCACGCTCGCCGCCGGCGAGGTGCTCGACTTCGGCTTCGTGCCCTTGGGCGAGTCGAAGACCATGAACATCCAGGTGCGAAACGACGGCAACGACGCGGTCTTGCGCGTGGGCCCCACCAGCGCCGAAGACGAGAGCCCCGAGGTCTTCGCGCCGCCGAGCGCGAGCACGTGGGGCGAGGACTTCGCGAACCCCGGTGACCTTGTCGAGATCTCCGTGACCTACACGCCCACGGCCGCCGAGGCCTCGTTTGGCGCCGTGCACATCCAGACCAACGACGGCGCCAACCCCGCGCTGCGCGTGGCGCTGCAGGGTACGGCCATCCCCACGCCGCGGCTCGCGCTCTTGGCGCCCGGCGACGGCAGCCTCGAGCTCGCGCAAGTGCGTGTGGGCGAGGAGAGAAACGGCAGCATCACGGTGCAGAACCTGGGCGGCCAGCCCCTCGACGTGAGCGCGGCCATCGCGAGCGGCGCCGAGCACGGGCTCACCATCGTGGAGCCGAGCGCGCTCACGCAGCTGGCACCGCTCGCCACCGGCACCTTCACCGTGCACCTGGTGAACAACGTGGGCGGCGCCATCGCCGGCAGCGCGCTCTTGTCATCGAACGACCCCGACGCCGCCGCCGGCGTCGTCGTCACCATCGCCGGCGAGGTCAACGCCCCGCGCCTCTCGTCGGCGCCCGGTGCGCTCGAGTTCGGCACCATCGTGGTCAACTGGACGGCGGAGCCCCAGCAGTTCGCCATCTCCAACACGGGCTACGGCGAGCTCGAGATCACGGCCATCGCGCTGGAGCTCGGCAGCTCGCAGCAGATCCGCTTGCTCGAGCTGCCGCCCCTGCCGCAGAAGCTCGCGCCCGGCGCCGCCCCGCTCGTCGTCACCGTGCTGGTGCAGGCGAGCAACGTGGGCCCCGCCAACGGCGTGGTGCTGGTGAGCTCCGACTCGATCACCGGCGCGGAGGGGCGCGTCGAGGTGCACGCGCAGGTGGTCACCTGCGAGGAGGGGTGCCCCACGCCGAACGGGACGCCGAACTGCTCGAGCGGGCGCTGCGAGGTGGGGAGCTGCATCGACGACTACCACAACCCGGATGGCCAGCAGCCGAACGGGTGCGAGTGTGGCGAGGACGTGGTGGGCGCGACGCGTGAGGACATCGGGCAGGGGTGCGGGACCGGGCTCGATATTGGCGATCTGCATGACGGCAACGATGGCGGGACCGAGTCGGTGACGCGCACCGGTACGCTGCACAGCAGTGATGACACGGACCTCTACTTCTTCCGTGCCAAGGATGACGGTTGCTTCCTGTGCGGTGACGACTACGGCGCCGAGGCGACGCTCACGGGGCCAGCCGGAATGCAGCTCTGCGCCAACTACGTGCAGGGTGGCAACGGCTGCGGCGGTACGCCGGCCAATTGCCGCACCATCCCGAGCAATGGTGCCTCGGTGACCATCCGCGGCAACGGGCAAAGCGGCATCTTCGGCACCAGCGACAACGACGAGGACGTCACGATCTGGGTGCTGTGGCCGGCGAGCGCGCCTCCGGTTTGCGGCGCGTACAGCTTGCGCATGCGCGCGGACGCGAACTTCTAGCGCGGCCCCCGGGGTTCGCCCGCGATCTCGGTCTCTGAAAAAAAAAGGATCTGGGGCTTATCGTCCTGCCTCCCTGAACAATCGCTGCTCTCGCGAGAGCAGGCGGCGCTGCCCTCAGGAGCCTCGGCGTGCAGGGGCGGCCGAGCATCCGGAAGAGCAGGACGGACCCCTCCCTAGATCCCTCCCCATAAGAATGGAGAGGGCCCT
>JADZDP010000051.1 GCA_020850995.1 Deltaproteobacteria bacterium | reverse complement strand
TCTTCTCGCCGGTGGCTACGTCGCGTCCTCGCCGCGTAGCGCTGCTACGCGGCTGCGGGGCTCCTTGCCACCGGCAAGAATCCGCTGCGCACTACCCCCTACGAACTTCGGGTTTGTGGCACTAGTCGCAGTTCCACAGCTGCTTGCACAGCGCGTCGCTGGCGATGTCGCACACCTGACAGGTGCACAGGCCTGGCGTGCCGGCCGCGCGGGTGAGCGCGTTCTGCAGCGCCGTCGCGTCGATGCCGTTCTCGCCCTGCTCGTCGACGCACCGGGTCGGGCAGCTCGCCGTCGCGCTCACGGTGCCGTCGGCCTCGCGCACGTCGCATGGGTGCAAGCCGCACAGCTCCGTGCACAGCGAGGCGGCCTCGAGCGCGATGCAGCCGTCCTCGAGCTGCTCGCTAACGAAGTCCTGCACGCAGGCGCCGCGCAGCTGCATCAGCGCCACGTCGTTCACCTCGACGGCGGCGCGGTACTCGGCCTGCTCGGCCGCGCGCTCGCTGGCCATGGTGGCGCACGACAGCCCTTCGCGAGCGCGGCAGAAGTCGTCCTGTGGCGCCGAGCGCCCGCAGGCGAACGCCAGCGAGACCATGGCCGCACCGGTGAGCCACGCACGCGCGCCCGCGAACATCAGTTGCCCTTCTCGGTACCGAGCTCCACCTCGAAGGGCAGCCAGCGGAAGCCGTCGACGATGACGAGGGAGTCGTACCATTGGTCGGACTCGTCGTGGATGCTGAGCTTGACCAGGATGTCTTGCTCGCCGGGCACCACTGGCACGGTGGTGGTGAGCCAGCCGCTGCCAGACCCGGCGCGCACATCGAGATCGGGGTCGTCGCAGTAGCGCGGCAAGGCGCAGCCGGGATCCGGGGAGTCGGTGCAGTCACCGAGCTGCGCCACCGCGAAGGGCGTGCCGTCGAGCGGCACCGTCCAGTCCGACGGGTCCTCGAAGAAGCCGACGTTGACCGTGATGGGTCGCCCAAACGAGTCGAAGGCGGCGTTGGTGGGCGCGCCACCGTTCACCGCGTCGGTCTCGACGCGCGCGTAGAAGGTGTCGTTGAACTCGAGGCAGAGGAACTCGGGCCACTCATGGGAGAGGAACATGAAGTCGAAGGCAAAACCGCGCGCGTTCGACGGCGCGTCGAGCGTCATGGTGAGCGACGCAAGATCGCAGATGCGATCGCCGTTGTCGTCGCCGGCCGGATCGGGGTCGTTGTAGGTGCACGAGCCGGCCTCGACGTCGAGGTTGATGCCCACGGCGTCGCCGGTGCCCAGCACGAGCTCGCAGTCGTTGCCGATGACCACCGGCGGCTCGGCGGGGTCGTCCACGCGCACGCGCAGGCGCCCGTCGATGACGCCGAGATACGAGTCGGTGATGTTGAATTGTGCGAAGTCGCCGGCGCGGGCCTGGCCCGCGACCCAGGAGCCGCACACGTCCATGGCGCCGGCCAGGTCCACGGGCTCCGACGGCGAGCCGCACGGGCAATTGGACCAATCGTCGTTCAGCGCGTTGCAGTTGTCGTCCTCGGGCGTCTCGGGGAACTCGTAGCCGTTCGGCTGCACATGGAAGCGGTGGTCGTCGCAATCGACCTCGGGACGCCGCTCGGGGTGCTCGGGATCGACGCACGCGTGGTAGCCGTCGCCGTCCTCGTCGGGGCAGGGCCCCGGATCTTCACCTTCGCCTTCGCCTTCGCCCTCACCCTCGCCCTCGCCGGGGCCGGCGTCGTCTTGCGCCGGGCCCGCGTCGGCGCAGTTGCGGGTGCCGCACACGAGCTCGATGTTGCCGTTGCAAATGCAGCTGTTGCAGCCGTCGTCGGCCAGCGCCGTCTGCCCCACGGTCAGCTCGGTGCCGTCGGGCATGGTGCAGACCACGGGAGGCGGTCCGCCGCCGGGTGCACACCCGTCACACGCACCGGTCGACGCCACGAGCAGAAGACCAAACGCGACGCCGAGCGCGCCCACCAGCCGCGGCCCGATCTGCGTTCGCAGCAGCCAAGCTACCTGCATCGGGCAGAGGGTAGCACCCAGGCGGCCGGGCGCCTATCCGACGAGCGCACGGCCGCGCCCCGCAGCGTTGCCGGCGTCACCGCCGAGCGCGGTCGACCGATCGCGCGTCAGCGTGCCAGCAGCACGACCTCGGTCTGCCAGACGCGGCTCTTGCCGATGCGCACCACGCGCACGCCGACCTCGGCACCAACGCCGACGTTCTCGAGCACGCCGAGATCGCTCACGCGCCGCACACCATAGGGGCCGATGCGCGTGATCAGGTCACCCGACGCAAGCCCCACGCGCGCCGCCGGGCCGCCGCGCTCCACGTCCTTGACCACCACGCCGGCGCCAGCGCGCAGCCCGAGGCGGGTCGCCGCCGTGGGATCGAGATCGCCCACGTCGAGGCCGAGGTGACGACGGGCGAGCGCGCGGCCGTCGGGCGGCGGCGGCTCGTCGATGGTGACGCTGAAGCTGTCGACGGTGCCCTCGGGAAGCACGGCGCGCACCGTGAACGGCCGCCCGGTGGGCTGCTCGAGCAGCTCCACCAGGGCGTCGGCCAGGCTCGGCGTGTCGGCGCCCCCCACCTCGACCAGCACCATGCCGGCCTCGAGCCCGGCCTTGTGAGCCGGCGAGCCACCGTCGACGCGCTCCACCAGCACGCCGGCGTCGCGCTCGCGCCCGAGCATGAGCCCCAGGCGCGCGCGCCCGCGGCTCTCGACCGACAAGAGCTTCGGCAACATGGCGCGCACCTTGCCCGACGGGATGGCGAAGCCGACATTCTGGGCGTCGCCACGGATGGCGGTGGTGACGCCGATCTGCTGGCCCACGACGTTGAACAAGGGGCCACCGGAATTGCCGGGGTTGATGGCCGCGTCGGTCTGGATGAGCCCCTTGAAGGCCACGCCGCGCCGCGGGCTGATCTCGCGATCGAGCGCCGACACGATGCCGGCCGTGACCGTGTTTTGCAGGCCCACGGGTGCGCCGATGGCCACCACGGTCTCGCCCACCAGCAGATCGTCGGTGTCGCCGAGGGTGACCGCCTGCAGCTTCACGCCGCGCGGCAGGTCGGCCTTGACCACGGCGAGATCCTCGGCGGGCATGGCCGCCACCACGTGCGCGGGCAGCTCGCGACCGCCGCGCAGCACCACCGACAGCTCGCTGGCCTGCGCCACCACGTGGGCGTTGGTCAGCACATAGCCCGCCTCGTGAATCACGCTGCCCGAGCCAATGGTGCTGCGCTCGACGGCGCGCGGCACCTCGAACACGTCGAACATCGACTGGCTCTCGGTGACGACGTGGGTGGCCGCGATGGCCACCACCGCGTCGGCGTGGGTGCGCACCACCTCCACCACGGGCGTGGCGCGTGATTGTTGCGCGGCCGAGAGGGGCGGTGCCGCACAGACCAGGGCGAGCAGGGCGATCACCAGCGCGTTCTACCGCGCCTGCCCGGTCGGCGGCACGAGCGAGGCCGCGGGCAGCTTGGCGAGCTCACGCTCGAGCGTGGCGCGGTCCACCTGCCCGCTCGTCGACCACGCCACCCGACCGTCGGTCCCCACCAGGAACGTCGACGGCAGGCTGGACACCCGCCAGGAGCGGGTGGTGCGGTCGTCGACCTCGGCGATCTGGTAGCCCAGGGCGAAGCGCTTGACTGCGGCCTGCACCTGCACGCGCTCGCTTTGGGTGGCGAGCCCCACCACCGTCACCCGATCGCCCCAGGCGCGCTGCACCTCGTCGAGCGCGGGGAGCTCGGCCACGCAGGGCGGACACCACGTGGCCCAGAAGTTCACCACCACGGGCTTGTCGCCGAAGCGCAGCGTCGCCAATCGTCCGTCGAGGAGTCGCGCGCCCTGCACCGGCGGCGCCAAGGTGCCCGGCGCCAAGGGCTGGCCGGGGCGCACCAGCACCACCACCAAGAGCGCCAGCAGCGCCGCCACGCCCACGGTCCGCAAGACGACGCGGAACGCCCTCATGTCGCGCCTGCCTTACTGCCCACGCCCGGCTCCCTCACCCGTACCTCCCACCCCAGCGCGGGCACCCCATGCCTTGCGACCGTGCCCGCATGGCGCCCTCGGCCCAATGAGGCTACCAACTCGCGCAGGAGCGTGGGGATCGCCCCCGTCGACGAGCATGAGCAGGGCACGCGGGCAAGACGTCATCGGGTTCACGCGCATCTTCGTGCTCTTCTGCACGTTGGTGCTGGCGCCCGCGCTTTTGATGTCGGGCTTCGGCGTCATCGCCATCGTCAACGAGCGCGCGGCCTTCAAGCAGCGGCGCTTCGAAGAGGCCACCGCGGCGCTCCACGACGCCGAGCGCCGCCTGGCCGCCGCCCTCGACGACGCCGACGGCGCGCTACTCGGCGTGGGCAGCGGCGTCCCGAGCGAAGTGGCCGCGCTGGTCGAGCGCCTGCGCCGTCAGGGGCACCCCATCGGCCCCTGGGTGTTCCTGCCCGCTGCCGGCGACGCCCTGGGCGAGCCCCCCTTCACCGACGACGGCGCGCTGCAAGAGCGGCTGCGCCTGCTCGCCGGCACCGCGGTGCGCGATCAGGTCGCGCACGTAGAGCTCGAGCACGACGGCTTCGCCGGCGTGGTGTCGATCCAGGCGGTGGCGAACGGCGTCGTGCTGTACGCGGTGGACGATGTGCAGCTCGCCAACCGCGTGCGCGGCCCGGCCGACGCCGCCTTGCGCGCGTCGCTGGAGGTGAACGCGCTCGGCGAGAAGCCGGTGGTGGGCGCCATGGATCGCCTGCTGGCCGAGATCGTCGAGTCCACGCCCGACGACGACGACGACGCCGAGCGCGTCATCGAGCGCCGGCTCGAGCCACCCTTCGATCGCTACCTGCTGGCCGTCGACGGTCCGTCCTCGACCACCTCGAGCATCACGGCGGTGGCGTACTTGGTGCTCTTGGTGGTGTTCCTGGCCACCCTGATCACGGGCGTGGTGATCACGGCGCGCCTCATCTGGCAAGAGACGCGCATCTCGCGCCTCAAGACCGACTTCGTCAGCCACATCTCCCACGAGCTGCGCACGCCGCTCACGTCGATCCGCATGTTCATCGACACGCTCAAGCTCGGGCGCGCCGCCAGCGACGACGAGAAACAAGAGTGCCTCGACCTGCTCGCCAAGGAGACCGAGCGCCTCTCCGAGATGATCGAGCGCGTGCTCGGCTATGCGCGCCTGCGCGCCGGCCGCCGCGTGTTCGCGCCCCAGCCGGTCAAGGTGCAGGCCATCGTCGACAGCGCCATCGACGCGTTTCGAGCACACAACCTCGATCCCACGCGCCTCACCCTCACCACCGACGTGCCGGCCGGGCTCCCCAACGTCGTGGTCGACCGCGACGCCATGGTGGAGGCGCTGCTGAATCTGATCGGCAACGCCTACAAGTACACGGGGCCCGACAAGAGCATCGCCGTGTTCGCGCAAGCGGCGCGGCGCGGGCGCGTGGTCATCGGCGTGCGCGACAACGGGCCCGGCCTGCCCGCCAGCGAGCACCAGCGCATCTTCGAGCGCTTCTACCAGGCCAAGAGCCTGCTCTCGGCCAAGCAGAGCGGCTCGGGCCTGGGCTTGGCCATCACCAAGGCCATCGTGGAAGGCAACGGCGGCCGCGTGTACGTCGAGAGCGAGCCCGGCAAGGGCGCCACCTTCATGGTGGAGCTGCGCCCGGTCTGAGCGAGCTCACGCAGGGCAGAGCGTGCACGATCGAGGGCCCTTAGGGCCCGCGAATGGACAACTCAGTCGTCCTCGCGAGCGATCCATCGTCGCTGGCGGCGTCGCGTCCTCGGTCCGTGGCGACGGCCACGGCCCTGCGGGGCCCCTTGCCAGCGACGCGCCTCGCTCGCGATCACCGATCGACTTGTCCATTCGCGGGCCCTTAGCGCTTCTTGCCGAGCACGGCGGCCACGCCCATGATCACCAGGGCGCCGATCACACTGCCGATGAAGCCGGCGGTGTCGAGGCCCCCGAAGTGCGAGCGTTGCACGAGCGCGTGCGCGATGGCGCCGCCCACGAAGGAGCCGCCCACGCCGAGCAGCGTGGTCTTGATGAAGCCCATGCGTTGCTCGCCCGGCATGAGCGCGCGCGCCACCAGGCCGACCACGAAGCCAAAGACGATCCACGCGATGATGCCCATGTGCTGCCTCCGCGGCGGCGCTCGCGGCGCCGCATGCCCTTAGCAGTACGCCGGCGCCTCCCCCGGTCAAGCTACGAAGCGGTGTGGGGATTGGAACGCCAGGCCCGCACGGTGAGCCCACGCGCGTTCCGCCCCTGAAACCCGTTCCGCCCGCGGAACGCGGTGAGCGCTGAATTCCCGCATGGGGACGCGCTGTGCTCCTGGCACGCCGGCTGAACTGTGCCCGGGCACAGGAGCCGCCATGAACACCACCGCCCGCCGCCTCGCCCTCACCGCCGCCCTCGTCGCCCTCGCCCCCGCCTGTGCCCCTGCGGAGCGCAGCTGCGCGTCCTCCGGCGACTGCTTGTCGGACGAAGCCTGCGTGCTCAGCGCCGAGGGTGGCCGCTGCCTGCCGAGCCGGCCGGTGGCGGGCGAGCCCGCGGACCCCGGGCAGGACCCGAGCGACCCTGTGACGCCGCCCGACGATCCGAGCGACCCCGTGCGCGGTTCCGTGCGCGTGCGCGAGCACGGCGTGGTGGCCGGCGCGGGTGCGGCGCGAAGCGCCAGCTTCCACGTCGTCCAGCGCCTCGCCAGCTCGCCGCGCCAGGCGCTGGCCAGCGCCACTGTGGAGGTGCGCCCCTGAGCAACGCGACCCCTCGCCCCCCCACAGCACCGCACACCCCGCACCTGGTCCGCACCAAAGATCACGAAGGAGCACGCCATGACCGCCAAGAACCTGCCCTGCCTCGCCCTCTCCACCTTGCTCGCCACCCTGCTCAGCGCCGCCGGCGCCGCCGCCACGCCCCAGACCGTCGTGTGGAGCGCGCAGGTCGAGAACGACGGCGGCCCCGTCGACGGGACCGTCAGCCTGAGCCTGTCGCTCTTCGATGCCCCGAACGGCGGCGCCCTGGTCCACGAGGAGTCGGTGCCGAGCGCCGCCGTCGTCGATGGCGTGCTGGTGCATGAGCTCGGCGCCGCCGCCGGCAACCCCCTCGACAGCGCGGTGCTCGATCACCCCGCGCTCTTCCTGCAGGTGACGATCAACGGCGAGACCCTGTCGCCACGCCTGCCGATCCGCTCGGTGCCCTACGCACTGCGCGCGGAGCAGTGCACGTCGCTCGAGGGGCTCAGCGCCGACGACGTGGCCACCGACGACGAGGTGGCGTCAGCGCTGGCGAGCGTGTCGGTGCCCTTCTCGTCGATCACCGGCCTGCCGCCCTGGCTCGCCGACGGGGAGCTGACAGCGACGCCGGGCGGTGGGCTGCAAGTCGTCGGCAACGGCATCGGCATCGCCGCCGGGAGCATCACCCGCCCCATGCTGGCGAACGGCGCCATCGACGGCTCCAAGCTCGAGCCCGGGGCAGTGGTGCGCTCTGCGATCGCCGCCGACGCCGTCGGCTCCGGCGAGATCGCGGATGCGGCGATCACCAGTGCCGACATTGCGGACGGCGCGATCACCGGTGATGACATCGCCAACGGGACGGTCCGCGACAGCGACGTGGCCGGCGTGTCGGTCTACCTGTTCCACGCGAGCTGCAGCGCAACGGGACTGACCCTGGACGGCAGCTGCGGATCCAGCAGCTGCCCGCACGGTACCTGCAGCAACACGTACATTGGCAAGCTGGTCAAGTAGCGCGTGCGCCCTGGCAGAGCGGCGGCGGCCCCGAGCGATCGGGGCCGTCTCTCGTTGCGCAGGATGCGTGTCCGGCCCGCCGAATGACCGATGCCGCCCCGGCCCGCCTCGGCGACCATGCGCCATGCGCGCCGCGCGCCTCTTGCTTCCGCTCTTGCTCACGTCGCTCGCGTGCGTTCCCGGCGGCGTACGCTTCGAGCTCCGCGAGGGCGAAGGCGAAGGCGACGAGGGCGAGGGCGAAGGCGAGGGCGAGCCCGCTGAAGGCGAGGGCGAGGGCGAGCCCGCTGAAGGCGAGGGCGAAGGCGAAGGCGAGGGCGAAGGCGAAGGCGAGGGCGAAGGCGAAGGCGAGGGTACCTTCGAGAGCCCTATCCTCATCGACAGCTTCCCCTTCCACGACGCGCGCGACACGAGCGCCGCCCCCGGCCCCGCTCTCGACGAGTACGACTGCTCCAGCGCCAACGAGGGGGGCGACGCCTTCGTCTATCGCGTGCTGGTGCCCGAGCGCGGGCGCCTGAGCGCCCACGTGGATGACGACGCTGGCGCCGGTGTCGACGTCGACCTGCACCTGCTCACGGCGCCGAGCGCGGACGCGTGCGTGGCGCGGGCCAACACCGACCTCGCTGCGCTGGTGGACGCGGGGGCCGTCTACCTGGTGATCGACACCTACGTGAGCGGCGGCGTGGCGCAAGCGGGGCCCTTCACGCTCGACGTCGACTTCAGCGTCGTCGACGACGGCGACTGCGCCATGCAGACGAGCACCATGCGCATGTTTTGGAGCTCGTGCCCCGCAGGGCTCGCGGGCTGCGACGACTCCGGCGCGGTGCCGGTGCTGAGCTTGCCTGTCACCGGCAACGTGGTGAAGGAGGCGCACCTGGTCACGGTCGACGACGAATTTGGCGGTTCCTGGCCCGGCTCCTTCACCGACGGCATCGACGCGCACTACGCGCTCTCGGCGGCGGCGAGCGGCTACGGCATGACGCGCGACCAGCCCTGGGCGCCGGCGGGCGAGGGCGGCAGCCAGTACGGCCAGGGCGCTACCAGCGCGCCGCTGCCCGTGCTCGACGAGGCCTGGTACCTGTGCATGTACTGGCGTGACCGTCCGGCGCCGGGCACGCGCATGATCGTGAAGAACCCAGCCAACGGTCGCGCGGTGGTGGCGTCGGCAGGCTACGAGACCGGCCCCGGCAGCAACTCGTGGGTGGGCGGCGCCACCGAGGAGGTGCACCACTGGCTGCAGCACACGAGCGGGCCGCTCGAGATCGGCCTCGCCGTGGACCAGGCGCTGCCGCTTGGGCCCATCGACTGCCAGTGAAGGTGCGCTTGGCGGGCCTCAGCGCTGCGTGAACAAGAGCCAGCGCACGGCGCACGCACCCACGGTGGCCGCGGCCGCTATAATGAGCGCGGCGCTCTTGGTCTTGGCGCGAAACCACAGCGCCACGCCCGGCACCAGGATGCCGATGACGACGACAAAGGGCCAGAACACCGGCGCGCCGGTGCCGCCGTACAGGCGCCAGAGCGCGAAGGTGTGCGGTGAGCGATCGAAGCGCGGCACCTGCGAGAAGGCCACGGTGGCGATGAGCTCGGCCACCACGACCGCGATCATCACGCGCGTGGCGCGCTCGGGGAAGCGGCTGTCGCCCTCGATGACGCCGGGCACCAGGTGCGTGAGCGCGAGCTTGGCGGCGCCGCCCACGAGCAGCGCGCTCGAGAGCATGAGCAGCGCAGCACCGGGCGTGTTCGAGAGGATGGACGGCCAGGCCCGCGCCAACAACGCGCCGGGGACAACCGCGAGCGCGACGCTGTTGGCCGCGAGCAGCAGCCCCACCACGCGCGCCGCGCCGCGCTGCTTGCCCACGAGCGCCAGGTGCAGCCCGGCGAGCACCAGCTCGAGCACCAGGAGCTTGGCGCCCAGAGCCCCCGGCGAGGTGAGATCGTCGACCGTGAACAGCGCGGCCACGAGGTCCGAGGGCGCGCGCGCTGCCAGCGCGGCGACCGCGATGGCCAGCGCTGTGAGCGCCAGCGCCACCAGGCTACCGGCGCGCTCCAAGGCATCGGCGGCGCGCTGCTCGCGGGGCACCACCACGCGCGCCAGCACGGGGATGCCGGCAGCGGGGCCGAGCAGCACGAGGAACACTGCGGTGAGGGTGGTCCAGGGCCAGAGCACGTCGGTGGTGATCGCGTCGGCCATGGCTCACCTCATCAGATGTCCAGGTTGACGACGTCGTGCGCCGCCTTCTCGATGAACTCGCGGCGGGGCTCGACCTCGTCGCCCATGAGGTCGGTGAAGATCTGATCGGCCTCCACCGCGTCTTCGATCTTCACCTGCAGCAAGGTCCGATGCTCGGGGTTCATGGTCGTTTCCCAGAGCTGCTCGGGGTTCATCTCGCCCAAGCCCTTGTAGCGCTGGATGCTGTGGCCGCGGCGCGCCTCCTCGTCGAGGCGCGTCACCAGGTCGTCGATGGTCAGGGCCGGCGCCGACGCCGCGCCCTTCTCGACGCTGTAGGGGGCCTGGCCGATGAGATCCATGTTCTTCACGAGCCGGTGCAGCTCCTGCACCTCGGGGCTCTCGAGCATGGCCACGCTCACCTTGGTCTGCACGGGCGCGCCGTTGTGCATGGTGCGCACGGTGAGCGCCTGCACGGTGGCGCGTGACGGATCCTCGCCCACGTGCACGGTGACCGGCAGGCACTCGGGCGCGAACAGCTCGAGGTGGCTCGCGAGCTTCTCCTCGATGGTCTTGGCGTCGACGGTGACGAGGTCGGCCGCCGTCAAGCGCGCGCCGCGCACCAGCGCGTCGAGCGTGTGCACGTCGAAGCGGCGGCGTAGCTTGAAGAGCAAGCGTTGGTACGCGTAGTAGGCCATGCACGCGGCGCGCAACACCTCGGGGTCGGCCGGGCCACCGCGGGTCTTGACGGCGGCGGCGCGGATCGACTCGTCGACGAGGTAGCGCTCGAGCGCCGGCTCGTCTTTCAGGTAGCGCTCGCTCTTGCCCTTGGAGATCTTGTAGAGCGGCGGCTGCGCGATGTAGAGGTAGCCGCGCTCCACCAGCTCGCGCATCTGCCGATAAAAGAAGGTCAGCAAGAGCGTGCGGATGTGGCTGCCGTCGACGTCGGCGTCGGTCATGAGGATGATCTTGTGGTAGCGCGCCTTCTGCGCGTTGAACCCGTCCTCGCTGTCGCGGCCGATGCCGGTGCCGAGCGCCGTGATGAGCGTGGTGATCTCCGCCGACGAGAGCATCTTGTCTTCGCGCGCCTTCTCGACGTTCAGGATCTTGCCGCGCAAGGGCAGGATGGCCTGGCACTTGCGGTCGCGACCGCTCTTGGCCGAGCCGCCGGCCGAATCACCCTCGACGATGTACAGCTCGGAGCGCGCCGGGTCCTTCTCTTGGCAGTCCGCCAGCTTGCCCGGCAGGCCGAGCCCGTCGAGCGCGCCCTTGCGCCGCGTCAGCTCGCGCGCCTTGCGCGCCGCCTCGCGCGCGCGCGCCGCGTCGATCACCTTGCCGCAGATGGACTTGGCCTCGCCCGGGTTCTCGTCGAACCAGGCGCCGAGCTTGTCGGCGACGAAGGTCTCGACCGCCGTCTTGGCGTCGTTGCTGACCAGCTTCTCCTTGGTCTGCGAGGAGAACTTGGGGTCGGGCATCTTGACGCTGACGACCGCCGTCAGGCCCTCGCGCATGTCCTCGCCCTCGACGTTGATCTTGTCCGCGCGCTTCGCCAGCTCACGTTGGATGTAGCTGTTCACCGTGCGCGTCAGCGCCGCGCGGAAGCCGGCCAGGTGGGTGCCGCCGTCGGTGTTCTTGATGTTGTTGGTGAAACAGAAGGTGTTCTCGGAGTACGAGTCGTTCCACTGCAGCGCGATGTCGACACCGATGACCACGCCGGCGACGTCGCGCTCGCCCGACATGGTGACCGGCGTCGGGTGCAGCACAGCCCGGCTCTTGTTCAGGTGCGCGACGAACTCCTTGATGCCGTCTTCGAAGTGGAAGGCGTGCTCCTTGGCGGCCCGCTCGTCGGCGATCTTGATGCGCACGCCTCTGTTCAAGAACGCCTGCTCACGCAAGCGCGCCGACAGCACGTCGAAGCTGAACTCGGTGCGCGTGAAGATGAGCGGGTCGGGCTTGAAACGCACCGCGGTGCCGCGCTCCGACGACTCGCCCACCTGCTCGAGCGGCGAGGCCACCAAGCCGCGCGAGAACTTCTGGCGGTGCATCTTGCCGTTGCGCTGCACCTCGACCACCAGCTCCTCGGAGAGCGCGTTGACCACGGCGGCGCCGACGCCGTGCAAGCCGCCCGACACCTTGTAGCTGTTCTGGTTGAACTTGCCGCCGGCGTGCAGCTCGCAGAACACCAGCTCGGTGGTGGGGCGCCCCGACGAGTGCATCTCGGCCGGGATGCCGCGGCCGTTGTCCCGCACGCTCACCGAGCCGTCGACGTGCAGCGTGACCTCGACGGTGTCGGCGAAGCCGGCCAGCGCCTCGTCGATGGAGTTGTCGACGATCTCGAACACCATGTGGTGCAGCGCGCGCCCCTCGGCGTCGTCGACGTCGCCGATGTACATGCCCGGGCGGCGGCGCACGTTCTCCGGGTAGTCGAGCTTCTGGATGGCGTCGGCGCCATAGTCGTCGGCGCGCGGGCCCTTGCCGTTGCTGTCGCCGGCGTTGCCGTTCGAGTTGTTGTTCGAGGGAGGAATCGCTGCACCCACCACGCTGGCCTCGTCGTCGTCGAGAGAGCGCGTTGGTGCGCTCGATCTCTCGTCGTTGGTGTAGCAAAACCCCGCCCGCATTCCGAGCGAATTCCACCCGCACGCCTGGCCGTATTCCCCTGGTGAAACAGCGACTTAGCCCGCGAGCTGCGCCGCCAACGCGAGGGCCTGCCGCATTGACAACCAGGAGGCTTTTCTCTTGCCCGCGAGGGCATCGGCGGTGCCGTGATCCGGGCT
The DNA here is from genome assembly GCA_020850995.1 of Deltaproteobacteria bacterium. GTDB lineage: Bacteria > Myxococcota > UBA727 > UBA727 > VGSZ01 > JACOUT01. The sequence goes on along the minus strand of JADZDP010000051.1, from coordinate 87,205 downwards.
CGTGCGCACCACCGGCAGGCCCCACGTGACGTTGACGCCCTCGCCCGCACACAAGAGCTTGTAGGGCGCCAGCGCTTGGTCGTGGTGCATGGCGAGCACGGCGTCGGGGGGGGCGCGCCCGCGCGCATGGTCGGCGTAGAAGCCGTCGGCCGGCAGCGGGCCCTCGACCTTGCAGCCCCGCGCGCGCGCCCGCTCGATGGCCGGCGCGACGACGTCGAGCTCCTCGCGCCCGAACAGCCCGCCCTCGCCGGCGTGCGGGTTGACGCCGAGCACCACCACGCGCGGCGCGCGCTTTCCCGTCACCCTGCGCGCGGCCGCGTGCAGGTGCCCGAGCGCGCGATCGAGCGAGGCGGGCGTGAGCGCGGCGCTCACGCCCGAGAGCGGCAGGTGCACGGTGGCCAGCCCGAGCACGAAGGGCCCGCCCAGAAACACCATGAGGGGCGGCGGGAATTCCGGCGCCACCAGCGCGTGGAACAGCTCGGTTTGTCCCGGGTAGCGCACGCCGTCGACGACGAGGGCGCTCTTGCGCACTGGGCCGGTGACCAGCGCGTCGAGGTTGCCGCCGGCAGCGGCGCGGCACGCGCGCAGCAGCGCGTCGCGCTGGCAGGCGAGCGCGGCCTGGTCGGGCCGGCCCGCGCGGCTCTGCGCGCCGGGATCGTCGACATCGGCGGCGCTGACCTCGACGCGCACGCGCCGACGGCCGCGCCCGAGGATGACGAAGGGCTCGTCCCAGGCGCAGGGCACGCCCGCGCGCTTGGCGCCGAGCGCGAGCACGGCGCGCGACGAGAAGAAGCGCAGGCGGGCGCGCGCTGGCAGCTCGGTTGCGACCAGGGCGCGCGCCAGCACCTCGGGGCCGATGCCCGCGGGGCACCCGGGGGTGAGGCCGATGCGCGGTGCGCGAGCCTTCACACGACGTCGAGCGCGGACTTGCCCTCGCGCAGGATGGCCACGCGGGTGCCGTCTGCCAGCACCACGTGAGGCCCCTGGGGGCGACCGGCCGCGACCGCCCAGGTGTCGCCGGCCTTGAGGTCGCGCACGGCGCCGTCTTGCATGAAGCGCAGCGAGCCCGAGAGCACGCGGCCGATCTCTGCCGAGGGGTGCGTGAGCGCCGGCACCACCACGCCCTTGGCGGCCTCGAGCACCTCGAGCGAGCGGCCCGCGTACTGCCCGACGCGCGCGATGCGCAAGCCGCGCATGCCCGGGATCTCGACGAAGCGACCAGGGTGCAGGTCGAGGTCGACGAGGGCGGACGAGAGGTGCAGGTCGGCGAGCTGGGACGAGGTCACGAGGGCTCCGGGGCGAGCGCCCGAGATAGCAGCGCGCGCCGGCGTCGACAACGCCGCGGGTGGGCGCGCGACCCTGTGGCTACTTCTGCGACGCCACGAAGGCGCGCAGCCCGGCGTCGAGGCGGCGCTTGCCCTCGGCGCGCTCCACGGCCAAGCGCACCAGGCGATCGCACAGCTCGGGCAAGGGCACGCCCACCAGGCCCCACAAGCGCGGGTACATGGAGATGCTGGTGAAGCCCGGCAAGGTGTTGATCTCGTTGAGCGCCAAGCGCCGCTCGCCCTCGAGGAAGAAGAAGTCCACCCGCGCCATGCCGGCGCCACCGATGGCGTCCATGGCGCGCACCGCATGGCGCTTGAGCTCGGCGGCAACGTCGTCGGGCAAGGGTGCAGGTGCCAAGAGCTTGGCGTCGTCCTTCAGGTACTTGTCTTCGTAGTCGTAGAACTCGCCGCCCGGCACGATCTCGCCGATGGCGCTGGCCTGCAAGGCGCCGGCGGCGCCGAGCACCGCCACCTCCACCTCGCGCGCCTTCACGCCCTGCTCGACCAGCACGGTGTCGTCGAACTGCAAGGCGAAGCGCACGGCCTCGGCGAGGTCGGCGCGGCGCTTGACGAGCTTGCAGCCCACCGACGAGCCGCCCACCGAGGGCTTGACGAAGAGCGGCTCGGGCAGGGCGGCGCAGGCGGCGAGCGCGGCAGCTACGTCGGCGGCGAAGGCCGCGCGCGTGACCACCGCGTAGGCCACCACCGGCAGGCCGGCATCCTCGAACAGGCGCTTGGACAGGAGCTTGTCCATGGCCACGGCGCTGGCGGCCACGCCGCAGCCGACGTAGGGGAGGTCGAGCATCTCGCACAGGCCTTGCAAGCAGCCGTCCTCGCCGAAGGTGCCGTGCACGATGGGGAAGGCGGCGTCGAGGCGCGCGTCGAGCAGGTGGCGCAAGGTGGCGCGCGGCTCGCCCTGCGGCACCGGCAGGGCCTTGTCGGTGCTGGCCAGGGTGCGCGCCGCCACGTCGGGCGCCAGCCAGGCGCCGTTCTCGGCGATGCCGAGCGGCACCGCGTCGTGGCCCGCCGTGCGCAAGCCCTCCACCACCGTGCGCGCCGAGCGCACGCTGACGACGTGCTCGACGCTCCGGCCACCGAAGATCACCCCGACACGCATGCCTGCTCCTTTGCCCGGCCGGCGCGGACGCCCCGTGCGGCGAACCGGCCGCGCAGCGCGGGGATTCCCGCGGGCGCCTGCGATAGCACATCCTCGGTGGCGTCGAGCAGGGCTGCCGGGCGCGGCAGGCGCGGCCGGCTTCTTGCCTGCGGCGCGCTCCGAGCGCGAGCATGGCGCCGTGCGCGCCGCCGCCCTCCTGGCCGTGCTCCTGCTGGCGCCTGCCGGTATCGGCGACACCGTGCCCGGCCTGTTCTTGCGCCTGGTCAACGAGGCCATCAAGGGGCGCATCGATCCACGCGCCATCCGCTTCGAGGCCCCGAGCAGCGTCGTGCTGGAGGACGCGGTGCTCTCGGATCCGAACGGCGCGCCGGTGGCGCGCGTCAGGCGGGCCAAGGCCACCATCTCGCTGTCGTCGCTCTTGGTGGGCGAGGTCGTGATCTCCCGCATCGACCTGGTCGAGCCGCAGCTCCTCCTCGAGCTCAAGGACAAGAAGCTCAACCTCCTCGAGGCGCTCACGCCGAAGAAGCCGCCCGACAAGAGCAAGCCGGCACAGGCGGCCTTTCGCATCGACCTCATCGAGGCGAAAGACGGCGGCTTCCGCTTCACCGACGGCACCAACGTCACCGTTATCGCTGACGACGTCGATGGCGCGGCCTCGCTGGAGATGGACCTGGCGCGCGAGCTCTTCCTCCTCGATGTGAAGGACGCGCGTGTGGCCAGCGGCGCCGTCAAGCTGCCCGAGCTCGACGTGCCGCTCACGAACGTGAGCGGCAAGCGCGTGCTGGTGCTGGCCGATCGCGTGGAGCTGCTCGGCGTCAGTGGTACGGCGGCCGGCGCCAACATGCAGGCCCAGGGCACCATCCGCGTCAAGGCGCCGGGCTCGCTCAACCTCAGCGGCAGCGTCGACGCTCCCGCCAACTCCTGGCCCGATCGGCTCACGCGCTTGCCCTTCGCCACACCACGCGTCACGGGCAAGGTCACGGTCAGCGGACCCTTCGAGGACCTGGCCGTGAAGGTCGACGGGCGCTTCGACGGCGCCGAGCTGTACGGCTACCAGCTCGGCGCCGGCCGCGGCCTGGTGGAGGTGGGCAAGAGCGGCGTGCGCATCCTGGAGGGAAGCGAGGTGGCCGTGGGCACAGGCCGCGTGCGCGCCACGGGGAGCATGTCGATCAAGGACAAAATGCTCTCGTTGGAGGCGCGCGCGCTCGAGGTGCCGCTCGCCGAGGTGCTGCGCCCCGCCAAGCCGCCCGAGCGTCCCGCCGGCGTCGTCAACGCGCGCGCCACCATCACCGGCGTCGCCGACGGCAAGGGCCCGCTGGTGGTCGAGGCCGCGGGGTCCGCGAAGCGCGCGCTGCTGTACTCCGTCAAGCCCCCCGCCGATCTCGAGGTGAACGCGCGCGTGATCGTGCGGCCCAACGTCGTCACGCTCGAGCGTGCCACGCTCTCCGGCGCGGGCGTGAGCGCGCGCGTGCGCGGCGACGTGCTGGTCAAGGAGGAGCGGCTCGCGCTCGCGCTCGACGTTGACGCCAGCGCCAACCCGCTGACCTGGGTCCCCGACGTCCCGGCCGACGTGGCGCTGGCCGATGGGCGCTTCTCCGGGACCATCGCTGGTCCCTATCGCGCCGTGCACGTCGTGGGCGACGCGTCGTCGAACAGCGGCGTGGCCTACGGCGTGCCCTTTGCCGATGTGCGCGGCCACCTCGACGCCAGCGCCGTCGAGGTGCGCGTCGACGGTGTCGCCGGCACCGTCGCGCGCGGCGTCGTGCAGCAGCTGCGCCCCATCGTGGTGGCGCTCGAGGGCAAGCGGACCATCAAGGGCGCGGCGCGCGTGCGCGGCCTGCGCCTGGCCGATCTGCGCGCGCCCGACGGCGGCGCGCTGCCCCTCGGTGGCCTCGCCGACGCCGAGGCGTGGATGAGCGGCGCGCTGGCGTCGCCCACAGTGGCGTTTGCCGCCGCCGCCGCCGGCCTCACCGTCAGCGGCGAGCGCCTCGAGCAGGCCACCGCGCGCGGCACCGTGACCAAGGATGTTCTCGTGGTCGACGAAGCGCGCGTGCACGGCGCGCTCGTCGACGCGTCCACGGGACGTCTGACGCTGGCGCTCGGCACGCGCCAGCTCGGCGGTAGCGTGGAGGTAGCGCGCGCCGATCTGGCGAAGATCGCCGCTGCCGCCGGCGCGCGTCTGGGCGGCGCGGTGCGCGGCACGGTGCAGGTGCGCGGCGACGTGCGCGCGCCCACGCTCGAGGGCACGCTCATGGCCACGGACATCGCCGTCGGCGGTGAGCTCCTCGGGTCGGGCACCGTGCGCGCGGGCCTGGCGCCCGACGGTCCGCTGCCGAAGCCCGGCGCGGGCGAGGTGCGTCACCTGGCCACCGTGGTCGGCACCGTGGGCTCGAGCGCCGGGTCGCTCGACGTCGCCGCGGCGTACGCCATCGAGCGCGAGGTGGTGAACGCCAAGATCGCCGTCGACAACGTCGATCTGGAGCGCTGGGTGCGCGGGCTCGGTGATTCGGTGGCGCCGCTGCAAGGCTTTGCCGCCGGCACGCTGTCGCTCTGGGGACCGCTCGAGCGCGTCACCGGCCGCGCGAACCTGCGCATCCCGCAACTGGCGGTGGCGCCCGCTGCCAACGGTGCCACCGGCGCCAGCGCCGGCGCGTCGCCGCTGCCGGTGTTGCGCTCGCTCGGCGCCGTCACCCTGGACGCGCGCATGGACGAGGGTCAGCTCGACGCGGCGCTGTGCGCCTTCCCCGCCGGCACCGACGATGCGCGCCGCGACGAGGGATCGCCTTGCGGTGCGCACGAGCGGGTGTGGGCGCGCATCGTCGGCGAGCTCGACGCCCGCCACGGGGCCTTCGACCTCGGCGTCGACGGCTACATCGAGGAGCACGCGCTGGAGGACCTGGTGCCCGCGCTGCGCGACAACGACGTGGCCGCCGGCGCGCAAGCGCGCGCGTCGGCGCAACTGCGGCGCACCGCCGACCAGCCCGTCGACGCACGCGCCGCCATCACGCTGCTCGGCGCCTCGGTACGCCCGCCCGGCTCGCTGCGCGCGGACCTGGTGGAGCCCTCGGAGCTGACGTGGGCCGATCGCCGCCTGACCATCGCGCGCCCCGTGCGACTGCGCGCGCCATCTGGTGAGGTCGACGTCGTCGTCGAGGGCTCCGTGGGCACCGAGGACGTGGCGCTCGAGCTGCAGGGCGACGTGGCGCTGGTGATCGCCAAGCTGTTCACCACCGAGGTAGCGAACGCCGGCGGCACCGCCGAGGCATCGCTGTCGGTGCGGGGGCGCTACCACGACGGCATCGTCATCGACGGCATCTTGCGGCCACACCCCGGCAGCACGCTGACGCCGCGGCTGCTCGGCACCACCTTGCGCTTCCAAGAGGGGCAGCTCGAGGTGCGCCCCGTTGACGGCGACGCCTTGCGCCTCACCGCCGCCGGGCTGCGCGCCACCGTGGGCGACGGCGAGCTCATCTTGGTGGGCGACGCCGACGTGCGCGTCAGCCGTGCTCCCGAGCAGGGGTGGTTCAAGCGCTGGAACCTGGCTATGTCTGCCTCCGGCGTCGCGCTCACGCTCGAGGGCGCGCGCGTCGAGGGTGCCGCCGACCTGATGCTCGAGGGCACCGAGCAGGCGCCGCTCTTGCGCGGCCGCGTCGAGGTGCTCGACGGCAGCTACACGCGCAACTTCGAGCTGCGCAACTTCGTGCTCAAGGCGCCGGCCACCACGCGCTCGCGGCCGCTGTGGGAGAAGCTCGAGCCCTTCGGCCTGGCCGACCTGGCGCTCGACGTCGATGTCGACATCCAGAGCCTGCGCGCGCGCGCCGCCTTCGCGTCGTTCAAGGCCGATCTCGAGACGCGCGGCAAGCTGGCGCTCAAGAAGACGCTGCGCCTGCCGCAGCTCGACGGCGCCATGGAGGTGAGCGACGGCACCATCGACGTGCCGCGCACGCGCTTCGAGGTGGCCGAGCTCCAGGTGCAGTTCCTCACCACCGGCGACGGGCGCATCGACCCCGAGCTGCACCTGGCGGCGCGCGCCGAGATCCCGCCGGGCGGCGCCGGCAGCAACGACACCGAGATCCCGATCGATCTCACCCTCGACGGTACGCTGGAGGAAGGCATCCAGCTCGACATCACCGCCACAGACTCGAGCCGCGAGTGGAGCCGCTCCGACCTGTTCGCGCTCATCGTGTTCGGGCGCACGCTCGAGTCGGATCTGTCGGGTGTGGCCTTGAACGCGCTGTTGCGCGCCGCCGGGCGCGACGTGGCCGCGCCGGTCACCGACGAGCTCGCCTCCATGGTGGCGAGCGCGCTCGGATTGAAGGTCGAGCTCGATCTCGGCGGGCTGCGTTGGCAGCTCGGCCGCCGCGTGCAGCTCGAAAGCTCGTTCGTGTTCCAGCAGCAGGTGGTGAGTGACGTCAGCGCGCTGACGAACGGCTCCACCTCATCGGTCACGCCCGACGCCCTCCGCGTGCGGTGGTTGATCGTCGATCACCTCCCGGTTTTCCTCGGACGCAACCTCTCTGTCGACGGACGTAGCGGCTCGAACGGCTCGGATCTCCGGCTGTCGTGGCGCTTGTTCGAGCGGTAAGCCGCACATGAGCACTCTGTTGATGATGTTGTTGCTTGCAGGCGCCACCGACGCGGTAGCACCGACGGCGCCCGAGGTGCTCACGCCCACTCCGGTGATCGCGCTCACCGACATCCAACTCAAGCTCGGCGGCGCCGATGACGACGAGCGCAGTCGCCTGTTGCGCTACCTCGGCGATCTGCGCGGCCTGCCCAACGACGAGCTGCTGGTGCGCCGCATCGAGCAACGGCTCCTGGCGCTGCCGCGCTACCGCAAGGCGAGCTGCCGCGCGGACGGTGCCGTGGCCCGCTGCGACCTGCTGCGCGCCCGCGTGCTCCATCGAGTGCGCGTGGAAGGGCTGCCCCTGGCCATCCTCGAGTCCGACCTTCGCAAGCGCGTGTTCCTCAAGCCGGGCGAGGCCATCGAAGGCGAGGACGACCCCACGGGGAAGAGCCGGCTGCAGCGTCAGCGCGCGCGCATCCTCGACTTCCTGGAGCGCGAAGGCTACCTCGGCGCCGACGTGCGCCTGCTCTTGCCGCGCGTCAACACCAAGGGTGAGCATGACGTCGTCATTCGCGTGCGGGGCGGGTCGTTCGTGCGCGTGCGGCGCGTCGACATCGCGTCGTTCGGGCCGCTGGGACAGGGGCGCATACGCAACATGTTCGAGCGCATGTGTCTGACCAGCGAGGGCATGCTCGATGGCGCAGTCAGCGGCCACCTCGTCTCCTGCTACAACCGGCGGCGTGTGTTGGCCACCGTCGACGAGCTGACGCACGAGCTGCGTGACGACGGCTACCCCGAGGCGCGCGTTCGCGTCGACACGCTGCCGGTCGATCCGGCCACCACCGACGATCTGGACTGTGCGCAGACGCCGGCGGCGGTGAGCCACGCGCTCGACCGCGGCCTGCGACCCGAGCCGCGCTGCGTCGATCTGCGGGTGCACGTCGACGCGGGCCCGCGCCTGCAGGTCCGCGCCCACCTGGCAGCGGGAGATCGCCCGCTGGTGGTGATGCCGCCGCTGTTCCCCGACACCGTGCTGTGGGCGCGCGAGACCTTCTACGAGCCGCTGGTGCGCGGCCTGCAGCTCTTGGTCGACGCGCCACCGGCGAGCGCCGCCGACACGGAGATCGTCGAGCAGCGCTTCCAAGATGCGCTCGGATTCGATGAAGCCGGCAGCATCGACCAGATCGAGGTGGACCTGGCGGCAGAGGCGGCGGCCGCCTACTTGGCGCGGCGCGGGCGCGTCGATGCGCTCGTGCGCGTCGAGAGCTCGGCGTTCGCCGACGAGCGGGTCCTCGACTTCTACGCCGAGGGCTCGGTGGTGGCCACGGTGCGCAGCGTTCGTGTGGAGGGAAACGCCGCGCTCGACGACGACGAGCTGCTCGCGCTCGCTGAGGTGGCGACCCAGCCACGCTCGTGGCAACACCCGGGCATCCTCACGGGCGCCCAGCTGCGCGACGACGAGGCGCGCCTGCGCGACGCCTACGCGCGCCTGGGCTTCCCCGAGGCCACGGTTGAGGCCGTGGCCGCCATGGTGCCCGGCGGTCACATCGACGTGGTGTTCCATGTCGACGAGGGCGAGCGGTTCGTGCTCGCGGGCCTCGAGCTCGCGGGCGGCGACCCCGCGTTGATGGGCGACGTGCTGAAGAGCCTCGCGCACTGCGAGGGCGGCCACGCCGACGACGAGCGCCGTGCGCCGCGCGTCCCCGCTGACTGTATCGGCGCTCCCTTGCGCACCAACGAGCTCGAGGCCGACCAACAACGGGTGCAGACCGTGTACGCCAGTCACGGCTACCCCAGCGCCGACGTCACCATCGAGACGGCCTTCGGCGCCGACGGTGCGCGCTTGCGTGTCACAGTGGTCCCCGCCAACGCGTCGCCAGACGAGCGCGCGCACCCGCACGATGGGAACGTGCAGCGAGTTGCGCTCGGCGAGGTCTTCCTCGAGGGGAACCACCGCACCGATCGCACGGTGCTGTTGCGCGAGGCTGGCATCATCGACGCGCTCGAGCAGCCGCTCGACCCCATCGAGCTCGGCAAGGGCGTGTCGCGCCTGCGACGCAGCGGCTTGTTCGACGGCGTGCAGCTCGAGTACCTCGGGCTCGAGCAGGGCGCCGAGCGCGCGCACGTCCGCTTGACGGTGGAGGAGCGCCCGGCGTTCACCGTCGACACATCGGTGGGCGTCTCGACGCAGCAACTGGTCTCCTGGCGCACCGAGGTGCGCCACAAGAACCTGTTCGGCACCATGCTCGACGCGAGCGTCTTGCTCGACTTCGGGCTCTTCATCGGGCGCTTCAGCCAGACGCGCGCGTTGGTGCGCTGGCCGCGCCTGCTCGGCACCGACGTCACGGTCAGCTACACGCCCTTCACGGTCTCCTACAGCGATCAGCCCGCCAGCGCGCGCCTGCCCATCCCCTCGACCGTGGCGGGCCAGAAGGCGACCGCGACCTGGGAGGCACCCGACTTCCGTCGTCGCTTGTTCACGGTGGGCACCTCGGTGGCGGCGGATTGGCGCCCGCACGATCTGTGGGAGCCCATCGATGACGCGCTCAGCGTGGGTGTGGCGCTCGATCTCCGCTCCGAATGGCTCGATCCCGCCAGCACGCCGGTCGCCCCGTTCACCCAGCGTGCGCTCGAGACCGTCGACGGGCTGACCGTCTTGTTCGAAGCCGCACGGCCCACGCCATCTGCGTCCGTGACACCGCGCATCGCATACAACGCCATCGATAATCCCTTCGACCCGCGCGCAGGCGTGGGCGCCGAGATGTTCGTGCGCCTGGCGCCGCCCTTTCCCACCATCGCCTATGGCTTGGTGGGGGCGCAGCTGCGCGGCTACCACACCTTCTTCGAGCGCCTGACCTTAGCGGGCAGCCTGCGTACGCGCGCCGGCTTCGCGACCGATCCCTCGAGCTACTGCGCCGAGGGCGGATGCCAGTGGGCCGTCATGCAGTCGGACCTGTTCCTGCTCGGCGGCGAGCGCAGCGTGCGCGGTGTGCTGGAGAACCAGATCGGCGTGCTTGGGCCCGCCTACGACACGCAGCTGCGCCGCGTGCAAGACGCCGACGGCAACCAGGTGGTGCAGCTCCACCCGGGCCTGCTCGGCGCCATCGTCAACCTCGAGCTGCGCTACACGGTGCTGCGCGACTTCTTGATCGGCGACGTGCGACCGGCGCTCTTTTACGACTTCGGCGTGTCGAGCGACGACCTGCAGCTCAAGCTCTGGCAGGAGCGCGACGATCCCGTCGACGTGCGCTTCGCCTACTCCATGGGCGCCGGGCTGCGCTGGGTGACCCCGGTGGGTCCCTTCTCCATCGACGCTGCCTACTCGCCGCAGCGCGACACCTGGCAGATCTACGGGCTGCTCGGCTACGTGTTCTGACCACGACGAACACGGCTGAAAAGCGAAGGCCCCGCTCGCGCGGGGCCTTCGCCGTCGTTCACTGGTGATCCCGGCTCAGAACGGGAACTCGAGCTCGTCGCCGAGCAGCACCAGGAAGTCGATGATCTGCACCTTGTCCGCCAGCTCGGCGTCCTTGGCGCGGAAGTCGACCTCGGCGGCGCGGATGGCCTCGGCGTCGCCGCCCGCCTCGGCGGCCGCGAGCGCGTCCTTGGCGTCAACCCACTCGTTGTCGGCGAAGCTCTGCGCAGCGTCGAGCAGCTTGAAGCCGATGGAGTTGTCGGGGCCGTCGACGGCTACGGAGCGGTACACCACGCCCGCCACCGGATCGGTGAAGGTGCGGATGTTCGCCGGGTCGACGACGGTGGTGTCGATGGTGGGATCCGACGCCGAGCCCGCCAAGCGGATACGCGTGCGCTGCGCGAAGTCCATGTTCTGGTCGAGCGTGCTCGTCAGGTTGAACATGCCGAACACCGCCGCGTAGTACTTGAGCTGGTAGCTCGTAGCCGCTTGGAGGGGATCACCCTCCACGAGGCGCGGATCGGGCGTAATCACGTTGCCGAGCACGTCGGTGGTGAGGAAGGGGCGGTACACGACCTCGGCGCCGTTGTCGCCCGTGATAACCACAGGCGAGTAGGTCGAGGTGTCGCCACCGATGAGCCCGCCGAAGAGCTTGAGCATCTCGGGCGCGAACACACGGTAGTAGCCGATGCTGAAGGCACCGCGATTCGTGTAGCTCGAGAAGTCGCGGAAGAAGAACGCCTCGCTGTCGGTGAGCGCCTGGATGGCGATCGCCTTGTCCCAGAACATACCGAGGTTCGACGGGTTGTAGATGTACTCGCTGTCCCAGCTGCTGTTGTAGTAGCGGCCCTGGCCGAGCGAGAGCTCGACGGAGTCGGTGCAGTCGCTCGCCTGCCCCTCGGGCACGTAGGTCGTGCCCGACATGCAGTAGGTGCCCGGCTCCGGCGTCTGCAGCACGCGCGCGAAGAAGTTCATGCCCTGCAGCGCGGCCGTGCCCCAGTCGTTCACGCCGGGGAAGAGGCGCGCCGACGAGCGGCGGTAATAGTAGAAGTAGCGGAACGAGTTCAGCATGGGCTGATAGGTGCGGGAGAACAGGCGGCTCAGGTAGCCGTTCACCCAGCTGCCGTACGACGAGAGCACGCGCTCGCGACGGAAGTTGTTGAACGGGTAGTAGAACTCGTACATCTGGCCGGCGTTCTGCACGATCTCGCTCGACGTGATGCCCTGGTCGTAGCGGTTGCAGGTAAGACCGCCACCCCACGCGTAGGCGTCGGAGCAGAAGTCGTAGGGCACCGCCACCTTGGGCGCGCGACCGTCGTCGTCGAGCAGACCGTAGTCCGACAGCAGGTCGGTGTCGGTGATACTGCCGATGTACAGGCTCAGCACCTCGTTGCGCATGAAGTCGTGCCACGGGATGTCGCGGCGCCGGAAGATGTTCTCCGGGTGCGGCACGATGCCGGCGTCGCCCGCCACGTCCATGGTCGCGCCTTCGTCACCCGCCACGTAGTCGTTGTACGTGCGCGTGTACTCGTCGTTGATGCGGTCGTTGGCGTTGGCGCCGCCGAGCACGCGCGGCAGGTCGTAGGGGTCGAGCAGGAAGGTGGCGCTGTCGATCCAGTCGCGCGCCACGAAGTTGCCCTCGGTCTCGTCGAAGACCTCGGCCATCTCGGCGTAGCCGCGCTTGATGGCCGCCTTGTCGTACAGACCGATACCGGCCCAGTCGCTGTTGAAGCGCTGGTGGTAGTCCATGATCGACGAGTAGCCGGTCTCGAAGCGGCTGCTCATGCCGTTCTTCGCGTGCAGGTGGTCCTGCTCCCCGGGCAGGTCGGTGACGCCCCAGAACTCCGGGAAGAAGTTCACGGCGTCGGCCGAGCCGGAGAAGTTGTGGCGCAGGCCGAAGGTGTGGCCGAGCTCGTGCGCGGTCACGCCGATGAACACCTGCTCACGGATGCGCTGCACCATCTGCTCGCGGTCGAGCCCCTCGGTAGCGATGCGCGACGCGAGGTCGGCCACGGCCGGCTCCACCTGCTGGGCGAGGAAGCAGAAGTTCTTGCGACCGAGGTAGTCCGACAGCTCGTCGAGCTTGCTGGCGGCGCCAAGCATGCCCGCGGGCGAGCCGGGGTACTTGCCCTCGAGGTCGCTCATGGCGGCGTTGGCCGCCACCAGGGCCTCTTGCGGCACGTGCTGCCGCGCCCAGCTCGACGGCCGCGCCTTGGCAAGCATGTCGGCAGTGACGCGACCCTCGGCAGCGGCGCGTGGGTCACCACCGAACAGGCGCACCATCTCGCCGTCGATGAGGAAGGTCTCCTCGATGTCGGTCTGCGCCAGGCGGTCCATGCCCTCGTTCACGGCGGTGAGCGGGATCTGCTTGAAGTACTGCTCATCGCTCATGAACGCGGTGCGCTCATCGAACAGGTTCTTGAAGGCGTCGACCTGCGCCTGCGGCGTCTTCTCGCTCCAGCGGTTGCGCACGGCCTCGATGTGCTCGCGCACATTGGTGCCGTTCATGACGTCGAGATCGCTGATCTCGCCGTTGATGAGCTGCACGATGTCGGCGCCCCAGTTGGCGTAGGTGTCGAGGCTCGTGCCGTAGATGTTGGCGTTGGCGCTGACGATCTGACCGGTGATCGGGTCGGCCGCCGAGGGGCCGTAGCCGAGCGGCCCGGCCAGCTCCGCCTTGGGCGTCCAGTTGAGGAAGCTGTAGCGCAGGTCGCCGAGCTGCTGCCAGGTGAACACCGGCACGTTCGGGTCGTTGAAGTGCAGCTTCATGGTCTCGTGCTCGAGCACGGCGCAGGCGTTCTCGAGGTTGCCGATGCCAACCTCGTCGATGTTGTTGGCGCGCAGCGCGTCCACCAGGTCGAGCTCGTCGGCGACGGCGTTGACGTGCTCGATGTTGCAGTCGTTGACGCGGATGTCGAACATCTGCTGCGTCACCTCGGAGAGCGGCACGCCCTTGGCGCTGGCCACCGCTGAACGGAACGCGACGTCCCAATCGGTCTCGAGCGCGTCCACCGAGGGCAGCATCTCCGGCGGGAAGGTGACGTTGAGGTGGTAGACCACGGGCTTGGGCTCGCGCACCGCCATGGGCAGGGGCGACCCGTCCTCGGCGCGGCTCCGCTGCCAGATGTTCCAGCGGTTGATCAGGCGCTCACGGGCATGCAGCGTGAAGCCGTCCTCGCGATCCTGCACATAGCGATCGGTGCGGAAGAAGCCGAAGCGCGAGAACACCGGCAGCGTGATCTGGTAGCAGTCGTCGGGGTCGTGGATGCTGGTGTCGCACTCGACGCCCACGTCCTCGGGGCCCGACGCGTACCACAGCTCCTCCATGCCATCGCAGCGCGCCACGATCTCAACGCAGTCGGTGGGATCGTCGCCACCAAAGGCGTCGGTGTTGCACATGCGGGTGAGGTCGCCCTCCTCGACCACCAGGAAGATGCCCTTGCCGTCGGGGCCGACCTCGTCGTTCACGCACATGCGCGGGTTGTACTGGCCGGCCGTGTTGGCCACCGAGGTCGCGATGACCTCGTCGTTGTCGTCGCGCACCAAGGTGCCCGTGGCTACCTCGGAGAAGTCGGGGTAGTTGAGCGGCAGGTAGTCGTTGGCCGGGTCGATCTTCATGAAGCTGAGCTTCATCTTGACCATGGCGGCGTTGCACGGCGACATGCCGTCGAGCAGGTAGCAGTAGTACGGGTCCGGCATCTGCTGGGTGTCGATGGTGGTCTCGACGTAGTCCTCGCTGATGCGCACCTTGTACGGGTAGGCCGGGTCGTTGTTGGAGTTGCGGTTGACGCCGTTCATGCCGCCAACCTGGCAGACGATGTTGTCGTACTCGTCGTACCAGCACTCGAGGTCACCGGCGGCCTGGTCGAAGCTCGGGCCGACGTTCTTCGACCAGTCGACGTGCATGTAGTCGCGCTGCCACCAGGGCCGATCGGAGTCGTTCTCCTCGATGGTGTTGTTCTCGACGCCGTTCACGGGGTTGTAGCCGCGGCGGATGTCGAAGTGCTTGGTGACGGGGAACGCCGCCAGCACGTGGCTCTCGCCGGGGTTCGACGGGTCGCTTCCCGGGATCTTCTCGTAGGACCGATAGGCGACGAGCGCCCCCTCGGTGATCTCCCACGTGATGCGCTCGAGGCCGCCCTCGTAGCCGATGAAGGTCCCGGCCGTGTGGAACTGCTTGTCGATCACGGTCGAGCGGAAGTACCACTCGCCCTGGAAGGTCGACTTGTCGACGACGTTGGGGGCCACGCGGTTGATGTCGATGGCCGGCCCGCAGCCCGTCGACGCCAGTGCGCCGGCGAGCGTGGCCGCGACGAGCGCGAGACCGAGCTTGGTTGCCTTCATGGATGTTGCTCCGATGCCAGTGGAGGAGTGGATGTTGGTGCTGTTGGTCGTCATGACATCCCTCCTTTAGAAGCCGCTCAGGTACTTGTTGATGGTGCGGAGGTCGCTGGTGAAGTCCACCAGGTCGTCCATGCTGTCGCGCGCGCTATCGCGACGGTTGCGCAGCGCGAACGCGGAGCACTGGCCCTCGCCAGGCACCTCGATGCGCTCAGCCACACAGTCGCCGGTGAGCGGGTTGATGTCTGCCGTGATGCAGCGGCAGTAGGGGTCGAGCGCGGCGCCGTTGCTGCCGTCGAAGGCCGCCACGCAGCTGTCGAGGACCTGGTAGCGATCTTTCATGAGGTTGATGCGGTTCACCATGTCGTAGGCGATGGGGTAGTCGCCCACCTTGAGGCCGCGCAGGGTCAGGCCCGTGATGGGGTGGACGAACTCGGCCACCACGTCCTCGGCCGTGCCACCGCTGGCGAGCGACTCGGCGATGGCCGTCTCGAACGCGCTGGTGTCGTCGTTGCCGCCCTCGAGCGCGACGAACATGGTCTTCGGCAGGTCGAGCGTGTCGTCGGTGGGCGACTGCATGTACGCGTTGGCGTAGAGCAGCGCGAAGTACTGGTGGTTGAAGGCCACGCTCGGCAGGATCTTGGTCATGCCGGTGTAGTCGGGCTCGCTCAGATCGTCGTTGATGAGCTCGAAGGGCACGTAGTTCCCGTCGGCGTCGATACGCGGTCCCACGTCGGCGTACCCGTCGGTGAGGTACGCGTGCACGATCTTCTGCACCTGCTCGGGGAAGAGCCGGTACCAGCTGATGTCGAAGGCTCGACCGTCGGCGTCACCGTCGACGCGCGGCAGGTACGCGTAGTTGTACCCGAGCAACTGCATGGCGAGCAGCTTGCTCCAGTAGGTGCCGACGTAGGTCAGGTACCACTCCTCGTAGTCGTCGGTGAGGCCGATGAAGAAGGGACGTCCCTCCGAGGGCGGCACGACGGTGGTGCGGAAGCCGGCTTGCGGCTCCAAGAAGACGCCATCATCGGGGTTGGTGCGGTCGATGCACTGGCTCATCTTGGTGTCGCAGAAGCAGTCGGCGCCCGTGCCGGTGCAGTCGCTGTAGTCGCCGCAATCGCCGTCGCCCTCGCAATACCCCACGGTAGAGCCGGTCACGGCCACCTGCCGCGCGGCGCAGCTGCCGAGGTTCGACCAGGGCAGCGCGATCTCGGATGGCGCCGTGTCACGCTCGGCGACGTCCTTGTTGAGCAGGCTGAAGATGTCTTGGTTGCGCACCGTGACGTAGCGGCCGCTGCCCGGGTGCGCGAGCACCTGGCCGAGCAGGTTCAAGCCGGCGATGGACTGGCGCATCATGTCCTGCTCGCGCCAGCTGCCACGGAAATCTGGATCGGTGGCCTCGTAGTAGAAGAACCACTGCATCTTCTCGGTGAAGTCGTACATGGGCCGCAGGTCGCTGCCGCGGGCCATGTTGATCAGCTCGGTCTCGAGCAAGCGATCGCGACCGAAGTGCGAGAAGTAGTAGCCCTGGAAGTAGCGCGTCAGGTTGAGCTCGGCGTTCTGCGCGAAGTCGGCGCCGAAGTCGAAGGGCTTCTCGTCGGGCGTCATCTGCGCGCCCCAGCCGAACTTGTAGGGGACGATGACGCGGCCATCGAGGTTGGGGATGCGCATCGACGAGGTGTTCCAGTCGACCTTGACGTGCTCACGGTTCGACACGCTGGCCGTGTCCTTGAGCATGGCGTCGTCGATGCCGCGCCAATCGTCGAGGAACAGCTTGCGCCGGAACGCGCGCTCGGCGGTGAAGGCGTCGAGGCCGCTCAGCTCGGCGGCGAAGCCGGGCGCCAGCGCATCGGCGGGGAACACCTCGATGAGGTTGGTGTAGCCGAACTTGATCGCCGCGCGGTCGTAGGGCCCGAGGCCGCCGAAGTCCGAGTTCCAGTTGGCGTGGTAGTCCATGATCGACGAGTACATGACCTCGGTCTGGCGCAGGCACTCTTGCGTGGTCATGGTGGTGAGCAGCGGGTCACCGTTGGGGCTCGCCGCCACCTCGTCCAAGAAGGCGATGCAGCTCTCGAGCTGGGTGATGCGGTTGGTGGCGGCCGCGTCGCTGCTGCCCGACAGGGCGGCGATGGCGTCGTCCATGTCTTCCGGCAGTGCCTGCAGGTCCCAGAACATCGAGCCGAAGTTCAGCGAGTCGGACGAGCCGGCCATGTTGTGGAACAGGCCCATGTTGTGACCGACCTCGTGGAGCATGACCGCCACGAAGATGTCCTCGCGCAGCTTGGCGAAGCGCTCGTTGTAGGACATGTCCTTGTAGGCCGCGGCCTGGCCGATGATCAGGTTGTCGACCATCTCCGGCGGATCCATGGCGCGCAGGCCCATGCGCACGATGCGCTCCTCGCGATCGCGGAACTGCTGGAGCTGGTCGTTGTTGCGCAGCGGCGACACGGCGTCGAGCATGGCCTCGTCGAGCGTGGCGCCCTCGGCGGCCACGGGGTCGACCTTGCCGAACGCGATGAGGTCGTCGGGCGTGATGAGCGCTTGCTCGATCTCGGTGCCCTGCAGGCGCTCCATGAGCGCCCGCGCGCGGCCCTCGGGGACCACGCCGATGCCCTCGTTCATCACGTCGCCGCGCGCGCGCGCGGTCAAGGCGTCGAAGTAGGTGCCCATCTGGTCGAGCGCGCGCTGCGGCACCTTTTGCGAGCTGAGCAGCTTCGACTGCGCGAGCTTCTGCTTGGTGTAGCGCTCGATGTCCCAACCGAAGGCGACGTCGGTGGGCGCCACCTCGCCGTTGATCACCTCGATGTACTTGGCGGCGCGAGCAGCCGAGCCGTCGAGGCCGCTGATGGAGACGTTGGCGGTGGCCGAGATGGTCTCACCGGTGATCGGGTCGGCGTAGGGCGGGCCAAGGCCGAGCCAGCCGCTCTGGAAGTCGCCGGGGATGAGGTTCATCATCGAGTAGCGCGTGTCGCCCAGGCGCTGGTACTTGAAGGGCTCCACCTCGCTGCCGTCTTCGAGCGTGAGCGGCGGCACGCCGAGCGTGACGTCGCCACCGGTGACGTACTCGAGGGCCGAGCAGATGCGCTCGAGGTCGGTGAGCGCCTGCGTCTCCTCGTCTTGGCGCTGAGTGAAGGGCTCGGTGTTGGCCGGATCGTTGGCGTGCGCCACGCGCTCCGCCGCCTGCTCGATGGTGCCGTCGAACGACACCTCGGCGGGGTTGGCTGCCGTACGCGCGGCGGCAGCGGTGATGCGCGCCACGGCCTCGGCGGGCAGGCCGCCGAGCACGCTGGTGACATTCTCGACGTTGCACGAGTTCTGGCGCAGCTCGAACATGGTGGGCACGTCATCGGGCGTGGGCCAGCGGCCGGGCTGCGCTGCGTACACGGCCTCGCAGAACACGCGGTTCCACTCGTCGGCCACGCGCTGGGTGGCGGGCAAGAGCGCGGTGGGGGCGTCGACGTTGGTGTAATAGACGATGGCCTTGGGCTCGCGCTGCTCCACCGGGATGACGCTGCCGTCGGCGTTCTTCACCTGCTGCCAGATGTTGAAGCGCGAGGCGTTGAAGATCTGGCCCGAGGTCACCATGCCGCGGTTCTCGTCGAAGGTGTTGCGGCCGAGGGTGCCGAAGAAGCCGAAGCGGTCGTTGACCGGCACCTTGACGGTGAAGCCGCGCTCGTCGCGGATCTCGTTGCCGTCTGCGTCTTCCAGCGCCACTGCGGGCGGCATGGGCTGCGCCACGTAGTCGCTCGGCGGCACGCGCATGAAGGTGTGGCGCGTGTCGATGATGGCGCCGGCGGGATCCCACAGGTAGGCGGTGCCGTAGGCGCCGAAGAACGAGTAGGGGTCGGGCACCATCTGGTTGCGCGTGGTGACCTCGAAATAGTCGAGCTTGCCGTCGTCGTCGGTCTCGAAGCGGAAGCGCTTGGGGTCGGCCATGTCGTACTGCGACACGGTGGCGGGGTTGCCCATGCGCTCGAGGGTGATGTGCCACTTATAGGTCTTGACCAGGTTGGTCGACCAATCGACGCGCATCATCGAGCGGTCGTGCCAGAGGCGGTCGCGGTTCTCGACGATCTCGTTGCCCTCTTCGCCCGAGCCGGAGTCGAAGGAGGTCTTGATGTCGAAGTGATCGGTGATGGCGAAGATGGCCACCGGCTCACCGCGATAGACGTCCTCGGAGCCCGGGTACTGGTCGAGCTCGGAGCCCGGCACCACCGGGTAGTCACGCCAGCCGATGAGCTGCTTCTCGGTGACCTCCCAACGAACACGCTCGAGCATCAGCCAGTCGCCATCGGCGATGCTGATCCAGCCGGCCTCGGGCGGCGCGTCGACCACCGTGGAGCGCACGTACCACGGGGCGCTCGGATCGAAGTCGGCCTTGCGCCAGTACGGATCGATGACGCGGTTGATGGTCTCGTTGCGGTAGCTGCAGGCGGCGAAGCCGCTGACGGCCACGACGGCCGCCAGCAGGAGGGAGCCAAAACGCATGGGCGTGTTCCTCTGGGTGAAGGAGCGGGAATTCATTGCAGGCCTCAGATTCCGACGGAGAGATCGACGAAGGCGGAGCTGAAGCCGTTCGCCGGATGGAAGAAATCGAAGAAGGGGAAGCGCAGGTTGCCCTGGCGGTCGAACACGCTTTGGCTCGAGCCGATGCCCGCCGACACCGACATGTCCCAGTCGACGGGGATCTTGTAGGAGTAGGAGAGGTTGCCGCTCCAGTTCTCGTTGAAGTTCTGCCCGGTGGCGTACTCCGACGAGAGCTCGGGGCTGCTCGAGAGCGGACGCAGGAAGCCGAGGTTCCAGCTCAGCGAGGTCGACACGCTGTGGTCACCCAGCGACCACGAGGCACCGACGTTGTTGTTGAACGAGGCGAGGCCCTGGCGGCCGCGCAGCACGCACTCACCGTTGTCGGCGGTCTCGGCCTCGCGCGCGTACTGCAAGGGCAGGTCGCCGTTCTCGAGCGGGTTCTCCACCGAGCTGGCCAGCGAGACGCCGGCCTCGCAGGGGATGGTCGACGCCTCCTGCGAGTAAAGGTTGCCACGCAGGCCGGCAGAGTAGTTGACGCCGATCTGGCCGTACTCCCACTCGGGGCCACGCCAGCCGAAGCCGAGGTTGCCGCCGAGCGAGGTGATCTTGTTTTGGAAGCGCGAGGTGATGGAGAGCGGGATGCTGGTCGACAGCGAGGGCGACATCGAGATGCCGGTGACCTCCTCCTTGAACAGCCCCGGCATGCGCAGGCTGAGGCCGAAGTCGCTCATGCGGATCTGGCGGTCGTAGACGCCGCCGTTGCCGTAGGCCGGGAACCAGTTCTCGATGGAGAACGACATGGAGCCGCCCACGCTCATCTTCGGCATCCAGTCGGCGAGCTTGGGGATGCTGGCCGAGGGCGACAGGGAGAGCGACGTCGACAGGTTCGGCTGCATCATGCCGTTGCTGCCGGGCACCGTGACCTGCGAGGAGCCGCCGTTCACCGGGATGTTCACCGCCGGCGAGGTGGGCGCGAGCCACGCGTTGCTGGCCGAATTCGACAGGCCGAGCCCCATGTGCAGCGGGAACTTGTCGTTGCCCTTGCCCTCCTCCTCCTCGTCGTCGCCGGCCTTGGCCTCGACCTTGGCGACGGGCGCCGGCGTGGCGGCGGGCGTCGCCGCGGCGGCAGGCGCGGCGACGGGGGCGGCGGCGGGCGCGGCGCTGGTGCCGTCGGGCGCGGCCTTGGGCGCGAAGGCGCGCGTCTCATCGGCCTTGGCGTCCGCGGTGGGCTCTGCGGTTTCGGGCGGCGCCGGCGCTTCCGCGCGGGCGGCGGCAGCGCACAACAGTGCTGCCAGGAGAGCGAGGGGGAAAGAACGCATCAGGACCTCAGCGCAAGAGATCGGACTCACAAAGCTGAGCCACGGGTGGCAGAATGTGCGCCTATGGCACACCCAGAAGGAGTTGTGGACGGGAAAAGCAATCCACGCGCCAAGGTGCGCGGGCGCACGTGTGCGAGCTAAGTGGCTGCAAACATGGAGCTTGTTTTGATGCGTCGCGTCGATCGATCCGCGATCACCACGGGACCGTTAGCGGGCTGACGAACGCACAGGTTTGGCGGGCCATTCCTGGGGTTCCGTTCGGAAGCCGGAAATCGGTGCTCCGCGCTCGGTGCCGGTCGCGAGGATTGCCGGTCCAGCGTCCGGGGCTGCTTACAGCGGAGGTCGGTTGCATTGATCGAGCCCGGCGCAGGGACTTGCCAGGAACCCAAGGAGCAAAACAGCCGCGTACCTCGTGGTACGCGGCGAGGACGCGACGAAAGGATCGTGGCAAGGACCAAGCCCGGCGACCACCAATGCTACTGAGCTCCGCTGTAGCCCGTCACGCTCGCCCCCATCGAGGTGATGCGGCCAAGGCCGTCGCGCTCGATGCGGTAGCGGCCAGTGCGGTTGCCTGCCTGCCAGGTCCACGACGACGGCGTGCTCGAGCTCGTCGCGCGCTGGTCACGGCGCGAGGTCCCCAAGCGCATCAGGCTCCTCCCACAAGGGGTCGCACAAGCGCACGGTGTCATCGCCGTCGTCGTCGCCGTCGTCGTCGCCGTCGTCCTCGATGCCCGGGGGCGCGTCGTCCGCCAGCTCGGCCGCGTGCGGTCCGCTGACGCTCGTGCGCACCACGCGGCAGCGCTCGCCGGCCGCGCAGTCGGCGTCGACGTTGCACACGGCGGCGCAGAGCTCCAGCTCGCGCGCGCGCCGCCAGGCGAGGGTGCCGGGCTCGCAACCGGCGGCGAGCGCGCTGTCCTCGGCTGAGGGTGCTGCGTCCTCGCGGAAGTTGCGGGCTGGCAGGGTGGTGGCGAAGCCGGCGCCGGGGTCTGGTCCGGGCGGCAGCTCTCGCACCGCGGCGAGGCGGGCGCCGCGCTTCGCCAGGGCCTCGCTGCGCGCGAGGTCGCGGTTGGCGCTCTTGGGCGAGGGCTGCGCGAGGGCGAGGCCGATGCCGGCCACCAGCGGGACCGTGAGGATGCCGGCGATGGTGATGGTCTTCATGGGGGAGCGGCCTCGCGGGTGGTGCAGACGTTGCGGCGGTCGGTGGTGTGGGGCGGTGGGTGGCGGGTGCAGTGGCGGTCGCTGCGGGTGCGGGTCGGGTGTGGTGGTCGGTGGTTGCATGCCTGCATTCGCAGACGCCTGCGCAGGACGCTGCCTTCACTCTGGCTTCCCGTACGGAGCAATGAGGGTCAAGTCGCGGAGGTGGCAGTCATCTCCTGTCTGCGCCGCGACGACTCCGTCGACGATAACGAGGTCACCGTTGTTCCTGCTGCTGAACGCGGCCAGCGGCGGCGCAAGACGCCGATCGGCTTCGCTCGAGTATTCGGCGTCGAGAACAACCGAGTTGAAGGAGTTGTAGCGGTCGTAGTCGTACCTCGTGAAGAAGAGACGAACGCCTTCATCGACCGAAAGGAATCCGGCGGTCCGTATATGACAGCCACCGAGGTCGTCTCGTCGTGCTGCAATCGTGCTGACCGCGGCTATCGCCGAGCCAGCCGGTGTCGTCGGCAGCCGGGCACAGAGGTCAACGCGGGGCGCGTTGACCTCGCACGCAACAAGTACGACGCACGCGACACCGATCGCGGCGAGCAGTCGTCTACTCGACAAAGTCGGCCTCCCGCAGCATCCCGAGGCGGAACTTGCTCGCAAACACCGTGTACGGAATGGCGTTCGGCGTCAGGGAGACAAAGTCCCAGCCGCGGTAGCTCGCGAGCGTCCCGTTCGGAAACACCGCATATGCCTGCATTGGCCCGCTCGCGTCGCGAAGGGCAGCGGAAGCGTTCTTGTCGTCGCTGCTCAAGCCATTGTGGACGGGACCGGGCGTGTGGGAATGGAAGATCGCAACGACTTTGTCCTGGCGACATCTCGCATTCGCGTTGTTCCGCTGCAGCGAGCTCACCGTACCTGCACCTGCAGCGATCACTTTCGGGTAATAGAACTGGTTGCCGTCGCACTTCTCGCAGCACACGGCGCCCGCGAACTCGATGTTCTCGGAGCCGCTCAGGCCGCCTGCATACTGGAGCGCATCGCGCGCTGCGGCGTCGGCTGTCGCGAATTTCTGAAACGGCATCAGTCCCTCAGGATCCACGTTCACCAGCGGCCGCCCACTCGCATACGCGTAAGCCTGCGCACAGGTCACGGCGATACCCGCGATGCTTTTGAGACGTTCCGGGTCGCGGTACCGTCATCCTCAACTCCTATTCCGACGACGGTGAGGCGCCAACGACGACAGGGAAGTTCGTTCTCGTAGAGGACATTGCCAATGATCGCCGCGTTAGGGCGCGGAATCACTCGTGTGATTATCCAGTAGCTCTCACGCTCCCTGCGCTCGCAGGCGGCCTGCGAAGGGTATGCAAGCACCGCCTCGCTGGTGAAAAGAAGAAACCTCTCCTCATGCTTCGACTCGGCACAGGCGAGGGCAAGCATCAGGATAAGGAGACAAGCGACAGCTCGGCTCATGGGCCCGCCGTGCCCGGCATCGCGATGAATGCACTTCGAGAAAGTTGTCCGCTACGGAATCGATTCGCGAAACCCTGTGTATCGATTGCCATGGGGTAGGTAGCGAGGATGCCAGCGCCGTTGTACTTCCAGATCGTGCCGTCGGGGCCGCCTACGAAGCCTGCCTCCAAACCGTACGCGCGGACGTTGTTGTAGTCGTCTGGATTAGTCGGCGGGTCTAGGTACGGATGAGCGTGGAAGGTCGCGACGATCCTGTCGGAGCGGCACTGCCAACCCATGAAAATCGAGTTCACGGCGACAACGCCATAGTTCGACTCGATGAAATCGGTCGCTCGGTAGACGTCGTCGCACGTCTTGCAGATGCACCCACCGTACTCGCGGTAGAGGGTTGCGACGTTGTTGGCTGCACCATAGGTGTAGGCGTAGCCGCTCGTCTCGGCTAGCCCGGTTGCGTACTGGAGCGCGTCGAAGGCGGCTTCGTCAACCGAGCCGAAACCATCCCCTGGCATTCGCCCCGTAGGATCGGTCATCACCAGCGGTCGCCCACCCGCATACGCATAAGCTTGGGCCCCCGGCGCCATCCCGCTCGCCCGATACAACGGATCCGGGCTCAAGTACGCCCCGAGCGTCGGCGCATAGAAGCGCCAGCCGTTCGCCACCGGCGCGAAGGGCTCGCCACCGTCGGCGTACTGCCCCGGCAGTCGCTCGCCGATGTTCGGGATCCGCACCGGGCCAGCCGCGCCGCGCTCGTCGTGCACGCTGCCGTTGCCCCACGCGTCGGTGTCGATGCGCGCCACCGCGCGCAGGTCGGTGGTGGTCACCTGGCGCACCGTGCCGAGCCGGTCGGCGAACAACAAGGTCAGCTCGGGTGGCGACGCGCGACGCACGCCGTCGCCGCTGTGGATGGCCGCGATCTTCCGTCCGCCGAGGTAGACGAATTCGTCGCGCACGCGCCGCCCGCGAAGCAGCGGCGCACCGCGCGGGCGCTGCGCGCGGCGCACCTGTTCGTCCTCGAGGAGCTCGCCGCCCACGCCGTAGCGGAAGCGCTCCGACAGCCCGCGCACGGGGCCGTTGCGGCGCCAACGATCCATGGTGTCCGAGTACAGGTGCTCGCTCACGCCCGACGCGTTGGTGCTGACCTCGACGTTCCCCCGGGGCCCGTAGGCCAGCGTCTGCGCGCGCACCGGCAGGCCGTAGGCGAGGCTCGTCACCTGGCCAAGCTCGTCGTAGCCGAGGCTCGCCACGGTGGAGCGCGACGGCTGTGGACCGCCGCCCAGGCGCCGCACGCGCACGAGCCGCTCGGGGAAGCTCGCGTCGTAGTCGAACGACACCTCCACGGTGCGCGAGGGCGACGAGCTCTCGCTCTGCGCGCGCCGCCAGCGCCCGAGCTCGTCCACCTGCGTCACCGTCACGTCGGTGGCCGATGCCCCGGTCCACGGCAAGTACGCGCGCCAGCGCGTGAGCAGGTCGCGGTAGGGGTGCTCGTCGTAGAGCACCTCGTCGACGCCGCCGGGGAGGCTCGAGCGCTCGCTGCCGTCCCACTGTCGGGTGACGTCGCCGTCGGGCGCGTAGGTGTAGCCGAAGTCGATGGCAGCTCGGCCCGTCATGCTCGCCTCCATCGAGGTGATGCGGCCAAGGCCGTCGCGCTCGATGCGGTAGCGGCCAGTGCGGTTGCCTGCCTGCCAGGTCCACGAGGCTGGCGCTCCGTCCATGTCCGCTTCGATGTCGGTGACCAGCACCCGCGGGATCTGGGGCGCTGCCGTCTCGAGCGCCACGCGCACGCTCGCGGGGGCGCGCTTGTCGTCGCCGTAGAGGTACTGCACCAGCCTGTTCGAGGGGTAGCGCATCTCCACCAGGGTACCATCCGCGTCGTAACGGTAGTCGACGGCGTGCAAGAGCGCCGAGCGCAGCGGCGCTCGCGCTGGCAGCGCGCCCTCGTGCTGCACGCGAGTGACGACGCGCCCGCCCGCGTCGTACACGAAGAAGGTGGCCCCGGCCGGGTGCGTCACGTACGAGAGGCGCCCGTGGTCGAAGGCGTCCGAGAGGTTGAGGGTGCGGCCGCTCGCCGTCGTGGTGACGCCGGCGAAACCGCCCTTGCCGCCGTAGACGTACTCCGCGAGCGGCCGGTCGCAGCCGGGGTCGGCCACGGCGTCGCAGATCATCATCACGCGACCGAGGTTGTCGTAGTAGGTGTCGAGGTCGCGCTCCACCGCCTCGTCGGGCGGCGCGCTCTTGTGGGTGGTGCGCAGCACCCGGTAGGCGTCGGCACCGAGCAAGGCGATGTCCTCCTCATGCTCGACCACGAAGCCGGCCGCCAGGTTCTCCTCGCGCACCATCGCGCCGTCGGCGCCGTAGCTTTGTCGCGAGACCGGCGTGAGGGCGTTGCGGACCTCGGTGATGCGAGCTTTGGCGTCATAGGAGTAGCCGGCAACCACGCGCTCGTCGCGCCGCAGCTCGACCAGTCGCCCAGCTTGGTAGCGGTAGCTCAGCTCGGTGCCGTCGGGCTCGGTCATGCGCTGCAAGAGGTCGTCGCCCACGCCGTAGCTCCATGTGGTCGTTGCCTGGCCCGCGAGGTTGTTCGGGTCGGCGTAGGAGGTCTCTCGCTCCACCCTGCCCTCGCCGTCATGGCTGAACACCGAGGAGCGGCGCGGCTCGGTGGGCACGTTGGGCGCGCTCACGCTCATCGACGTGGCGCGACCGAAGCGGTCGAAGCTCGTGAGCTCACGCCGCAGGGAGCGGCCGGCGGCGTCTTGCAGGAGCTGCAGGTCCGGCCTGGCGCCCTGGGTGGCCAGGGCACCCCCGCTCACGGCGAAGGTGCTCACGTTGCCGCCCACGGTGCCGCTCGCCACCAGAGTGCCCGAGGCGAGCCGCTCCTCGAAGGTGGCGGGTGGCAGCACGAAGCCGCTCGCCGCGGCGCGCACCGTGGTGGTGCGCCGCTGCATGCCGTTCGATAGCACCTCGAGCTGTTCGCGCGTTGTCACGGTGGCGCCCGCGTTGGGATCGCCGGCGTCGCGCTCCTCGTCGTAACGGCACACCAGGCGCCCGAAGCGGTCGTAGGCGTCGCCACAGGCGAGCCACCCGTGGAACGCACCTTCGCCCGACCCGGCGTTCGGGAACAGCGTGACCGAGCTGAGCCGTCCACGACGACGCGGATCGTCATCGCTGATGGCGGCGAAGGCGCGCTCGGTCCGGCCCACGAAGACCACGGGTCCACCACTCCGCGGGCGCCCATAGGAGACCTGGCCGAGGAGCTGGCCGGACGCGCTGCGGGTCTCGCGCTCGGAGGCGTACACGTTTCGCCCCTCCTGATCGGTGCGGCTCCTATGGCGCCAGATCACCAGCGCCTCGCCCGGCTCGTTCAGCTTGCCATCGCCGTCGGTGTCGGCGTCGCTCACGTCCACGTCGAAGTAGTGGCGTTCGCCGCCCAGGGTGAGCGCGTGCGTCACCAGCGGTCGCTCTGCGGCGTTGCCCGTGTAGCTCCAGCTCGCGGGCGCGTTCGCGGGAAACAGCAGGGCCTCGCTCTCTTGGTGGCTCGCGCGCGTCGCCGCCGCGACCACGCGCCCAGGCTCGTCGGCGGTGATGTACGAGCGCGTCAGGCGTCGAACCGTGGCCACCCCTACGAAGCCAAGCTCCTCGACGTCGCCGCTCACGGTACGCGTCATGCGCGGCTGGTCACTGCCGCTGGCCTCTACCTCGGCCTCGAGCACTGCGTGCCCCTCCTCGTCGAAGTCGCGCAGCAGGAAGCTGCCATCGGGCCTCGATGCAACGGCCACGCCGAGCAGGTAGCGGCTGTTTGCGATGGAGGGCGAGAGACGCTTCGGTGTGCGGAAGCGGCCACAGTCTCCAGCGAGGCACTCGACGGGCCGCCCCATATCGAAGCGCAGCGTGAGCTGCTCGCCGTTCTCGGTCCACGACATCACGCCCTCGGGGCCGAGCGGCAACTGGCTCGCCGCCAGCTCTACCCCCTGGCTCTCGTGCGAGCCGACCAAGAATATGCCGTGGCCATGGTCCTCCCAGGAGAAGCGCTCCACCGGCACCACCCTGATCTCGCCCTCGTGGTCGATGATCGGCTGGGCGACTTCCTCGAGGAGCCAGGGGGCCTCCGCGGCGTAGGCAATGCGCGTGAGCAGGGCGCCAGGCGCGTCGGCGCGGCCCGCCAGGCCGCTGCTCGCCTCGACGAGCGATTGGCGCCAGCTCAAGGCGCCCGGTGACGCCGCCGCGCGGTAGTCCACCAGGTGCTCGGGGTTGGCGCCGCCCTCGTCGACGTCGACACCGTCGACCACGGCGGTGAGCAGGTACTGGCTCTTGTTGGTCGCGTGGGGATGGGGGATGTCGCCAGAAAGTGCCGGGATGTGGCGCCAGCGAAGATGCAGGCTGGCACCTCGCCGCCACAGCTCGCCCTGGCGCCACTCCACGGCGACCGCCACCAGCAGCCCACGCGCCGAGTCGCACGCCGCGCCGGGGAGCTCAGCGCAGATGCCCGCAGGCAGGTCTTCGTCTTGCTCGTGAAAGACCCGGATGCGGTAACCCGGCACACCCGAGGGGTGGATGGCGAGGAGGCGCAGATGGTACTGCGACCCCGCCTCGGGCTCGCTTGGGTTCGACGCGCCCCAGGGGTGGTTCAGTGTGGCCTCGCCGCTGGGCGCGAACAGGAGCTCGTCGCCTCCCTCGAGCGTGAGCCGCCAAGTGTTGTCGTCGTGCTCGAGGGCGATGGCGCGCCCAGGAGCACGTCCGAATGAGCGTGGGCCCGTAGGGAACAGCCGCACTTGCCCCATGGCGTGGTCGTAGAGCACCGAGAGTGGCTCGTCGGGGGCGCCGGCGCCCCGCAAGATCAGGCGGTCGTCGTAGCTGTGCCGCCAGCCGGGCCCGAAGGGCCGCGGGAAGGGGTGCTGGGCGCCCACGCCCGGGCGCGCGTCGTCGTCGTGATCGCGGGCGGCCCGGTCGCTGTCGTACACGCGGGCGAAAGCGAGGTCGAAGGAGCCGCCGTTGTCGCTTTGCACGCGCACGTCCTCGTGCGGCCCCACGAACATCTGCCGTGTCCGCAGGTGCACCGGGCCGCCACGGCACGCGCCGCAGTCGTCGCATTTGCCCGGTCCGCCACCTTCGTCGGGGCCGCCGTGGCCGTTCTCGTCGTCGCCGTTGTTGGGGGGATCGTCGTCAGGGTCGAAGCAGAGGTAGGGGTCGTCGTCGTCGGAGGGATCGCAGTTGTCGTCGACGCCGTCGAAGCAGATCTCGGGCAGCTCCTGGCAGGCCGGATCCTCGCAGTCCGTGAGCTCATCGCAGTTGTCATCGATGCCGTTGAAGCAGTCCTCGGAGGGAAGATGGCACTCCGACTCTTCGCAGTCCGTCCGTCCATCGCAGTCGTTGTCGAGCTGGTCGAAGCAATCCTCCGTGGGCTCGGGGTCCGCGCCGTCACACTCGGGCTGCTCACCGGGCCCGGCGCACTGGTAGCTGCCTTCGCAGATCCCTTGCCCGCAGCTCCTCGAGCCGGGATCGACGTCCTCTTGCACGGCGTGTTCCGTCGGGCAGAGCGCCTGGTGCACGGCGCCGCCATAGTTCGTCACCCAACTGTCGCAGCTACCCCGGCCAAACAGGCAGTCCTTGCAGCACCACAGCGGATAGGAGGTCCACTGCGTCATGCTTCCGTCCTCGTTGCACACCCAGAGCCCGCGCGCGGGGTCCTCGGGGCCCGCGAAGCACGGCGGCCCCAATCCGTTGCAGAGCTCGTCGCACTGCTGCACGAAGCTGCACATCTCCGCGCCACTCGGCGGCGCACAGAACGGCGCCGAGGGCCCCCTAGGCACGAAATCGGCAGGAGGATCACCGCACGCTTCACCTGGTGTCGGGCACTCTGCACGTGCCGCTGTCCCCAGGGCACCGGTCATGCAAGTGGCGACGACGAACGCGGCGGTGACTATGCGCCGATCAGCGAGGAGAGGAGAGGAGAGGAGAGGAGAGGAGAGGAGAGGAGAGGAGAGCTCTCGCGCCGCGGTCTCGCTGCATCATGATCCCCCGATCAGGCGAGCTATCGTGCCTGGCCGCATGCGTGAGACGCAAGGTGCGCAAAGGTGCGTGGCGCCGCGCGCACAAGGGCTTGCACCGGCTCGTCACCGAAGATCAGATGGCAGCGATTGCTCGCTGTTCTGCCCCCGGCGCTCGGGCGGCGGGCCTCGTTCGCGGGTAATCGCCGGCCGCCGATGCTGTGCCGCACCGTTCAACGCTCGATGCCGAATTCCGCCATCAGCCGCAGCAGCTGCGCGCGAGGCCGCCCGAGCGCCCGCGCCGCCGCAGACACGTTGCCGTGGGCGGCCGCCAGCGCCGCTTCCACGTCAGCGGGCTCGATGGTCGCGCCCTCGCCGCTGGCGCTCTCGAGGCGCGGGCGCTGCTGCGAGTAGCTCGAGCCCGCGGTGCGCGGCGCCGGGTGCCAGCCGGGCACGGGTTCGGGCTCTTGCTTGTGAGCGTCCTTCGCGGTCTCGGGGTCTGTGGGCTCTTGCTCGAACGACGAGGGCCCCGGGCGCGCCGATGAGCCGGGCACCGGCGTCATCTCGCTGGTGTTCTCGGGGACCGACTGCGCGCCGCCCACCACGATGCGCTTGAGCAGCTCGGGGCCGACGACGTCGACGGGCAAATGGACGACCTCGATCTGCCCACCGATGCCGCCGGGCACCTTGTCATCGGGTGTCGCTGCCAACACGGCCGCCGCCTCGACGGCGTGACCAAGGGCGCGCGCGTTGAGCTTGAAGGGGTAGCGCAAGAGCGCGCGGCAGGCGTCGCGGCTGATGGCCGTGGCGCCCCGCGCGCGCGACAAGAAGTCGTCGATCAACAAGCCCAGGTCGGGCATGCGGTGCTCGAGCGGTGGGATGCGCACCAGCTGCGCGCCCAGCACGTCGACCAGCGCTTGCCGCACCTGGCCGCTGGCCACCGCGTCCTCGATGGGCGCCGCCGTGGACGCCACGACGCGCGCCGACAGCGAGATGCTGCGGGTGCGCGCGCGCCCGTCGGGGAAGTACGCGCGGCGGCGCGCGGCCTCTACCAGCCGATCTTGCACCTCGAGCGGCAGCGCCTCGACGTTCTCCAAGAAGAGCGTGCCGTTGTCGGCGTCGCGCAGGCGGCCGGGCTGCACGTCGTCGCCGAACAAGAGCGCCGCCAAGCGGTGCTCGCGGCGCCCGCGGCAATCGAGGTGTACGAAGCGACCGCTGCGCCCGCTCACGACGTGCACGGTGCGCGCCAGGAAGCCCTTGCCGCTGCCCGGCGGGCCGCACACCAGCACGTGGTCGTTGCCCGGCACGCGCGGCAAGAGCTCGGCGAGCTGACGGCCGTACGACGGGGTCCAGGTGGCGATGCCGCCGAGCTCCACGGGCTCGGTGAGCGGTGGGTCGACCGAGGGCTCCTCGACGTAGAGCCAGAAGGTGCGGCCGGTCTCGATCAGATCGCCGTGCAGGAGCGGCGCGCGGCGCGAGGGCACGCCGTTGACCAGCACGCCGTTGGTGCTGCCCAGGTCCTCCACCACCCAGCGGCTCGGCGCGCCCTTCTCGAGGCCACGGGAGGAGTCGGTGCCTTTGCGCTCGAGCGGCACGACCTGCGCGTGGCGCACCGACATCCACGGGTCCTCGGTGGCGATGACGCCGGGCTCGACGGTGGCGCCCTCTTTGCGACCGAGCACCAAGGGCGCGCCCCGCGCCAGCGAGATGGCCCCGTCGCCCACCTCGAAGCGCCGACCCGAGCGGCACAGCTGATACAGCACCGCGCGCCGCGTTCCGCCTCGTGTGGAGCTTGCGACCATCGCTCAGACCATACAGCAGGAGGCTCGGCTGCGGCGCCCCGCGGCACCGTTCAGCGCGGGTAGCGCACGCCGGCGAACACCGGCCCGTTGTCGATCAGGCGCACGGACCCCAGGCGCGCCGCCAAGAGCACGCGCGCGTCGCGGTCGAGGGTGGCCAGCGGCTCGAGCGAGCGCGGATCGCGCACCTCGACGTAGTCCACCGTCAGCCCCGGCGTGGCCTCGAGCACGGCGCGCGCGGCGGCCACCAGGCGCGCCGTGTCGACCACGCCGCGCTGCACCTCGTCTTGCGCGGCCATGAGCGCGCGGTAGAGCGCGGTGGCGCGGGGGCGCTCGGCCGCCGACAGGTACGCGTTGCGCGACGAGAGGGCCAGGCCGTCGACGTCGCGGACCACGGGCATGGGCACCACCTCGACGGTCATGCGCAGGTCGCGCACCATGCGCCGAATGAGCGCGAGCTGCTGGTAGTCCTTCTCGCCGAACACCGCGAAGTGCGGCTGCACCACGGAGAACAACAGCGCCACCACCGTGAGCACGCCGTCGAAGTGGCCGGGGCGCGCGGCACCCTCGAGCAACGACGCCATGCGCCCGGCACTCAGCTGCGTGTCGAAGCCCGGCGGATACACCTCGTCGACGCCAGGAGCGAACAACACGTCGACACCGCAGGCCTCGCACAGGGCGCGGTCTTCCTCGAGGCGGCGTGGGTAGCGCGACAGGTCTTCGCTCGGGCCGAACTGCTTGGGGTTGACGAAGACGCTGCACACCACCAGGTCGGCGCGGCGGCGCGCCTCGTCGAGCAGCGCGGCATGCCCCGCATGGAGCGCCCCCATGGTGGGGACGAAGCCGATGGTGCGGCCTTTGGCGCGCTCCGCCATCATGCGCGCTTGCACCGCCGAGCTCGACGTGGAGAGCTCGAGGCGCCGCGATGACCGGCGGGGGCTCGCGGTACCCACCGGCCGCGTGGCGCGGCGGCGCGGAGCCGAGGCGCGGCGTTTCTTGGTGGCGACTGTCTTCTTCCGAGGCGGCATGGCGCGGACCATATGCCGACTCCACCCGGCTATGGTAGCCACGCATCATGAGCGACGCGCCGCTCGCCCTCCCCATCGTGTCGGCGCGTGAGATCGCGTCGCGTCAGGTGCTGTTGGCCCTGGCCACGCGCGGCACGGCGCTGGCGGGCGCCCACACGGTGCCGGGCCAATACGCGCGCCTCACCCTCGACGATGGCGTGGCGCGCCAGTTCGTCATCGCGTCACCGCCGGGGACGGCCGCGATGGAGTTCTTGCTCAAGGTGCCGCCAGAGCGCGTGGCGCCGCTATGCGCGCTCGGCGCCGACGATCGCGTCCTGGTGGGGCGAGCGCAGGGGGAGGGCTTCCCGCTGGCCAAGGCCGAGGGGCGACCGCTCCAATTGATTGGCGTGGGCTCGGGCATCGCGGCCCTGCGCTCGGTGATCGAGCACCTCTTGCCGCGCCGCACCGCGTTCGGCGACATCACGCTGCTCTACGGCGTTCGGCACCAGGGCGAGCTCGCGTTCACCGAGCGCTTCGGAGCCTGGGCCGGCCACGGCATCAAGGTGGTGCCGGTGCTGAGCCGGCCCACCGAGGGGTGGGACGGGGCCAGCGGCTATGTGCAAGAGCACCTGCCGCGCTCGTTCGTCAAGCCGGCGCGCCACTGCGTGTTCGTGTGCGGCCTGCCCGAGATGGAGAAGGCGGTGGGCGCGGCGCTGTTGGAGCGCGGCGTAGGCCCGGATCAGGTGTACCGGAACTGGTAGGGAGCAATGACCGACAGCCCCTTGCATGAGCTCATCATCGCCGACGACGACGCGGGCATTCGCGACATGCTGGCGCGGGCCTTTGCCAAAGACTTCCGGGTCAGCGCAGCGAAGGATGGGGCCGAGGCCATCGCGCTGCTCGATCGCGGGCGCCCCGCGGCCGTGCTGGTCGACGAGATGATGCCGGGCGCCACCGGCACCCAGGTGCTCGAGCACGCCAAGACGCTGTACCCAGACGTGCCGCGCCTGTTGATGACGGCGTCGAACGACACCGAGCGCGCCATGGGCGCCATCAACCGCGGCGAGATCCATCGCTTCTACTCGAAGCCGCTCAAGGTCATCGAGGTGCGGCGCGCGGTGCTCGACCTGGTCGAGCGGGCGCACTCGGAGGAGGCGCTGCGCACCGAGCTGCGCGCGCTCAGGGTGCTCAAAGAGACCTCCTTGGCGCGGGGCTTCATCACGCGCGTGGTGCTGCTCGGCGGCAGCGCCGAGCGCGGCGACCGCGTGGAGGCGGCGGCGCGCACGCGCAACTTCGCGGTCACGCGGGTGGTGGCGGGCGCCGACATGCCCGCGGCGCTCATGGCCCAGGCCGCCGACGTGGTGGTGCTGTTGCGCGACGACAGCATCGACGTGCGCGCCCTGGCGCTGTTGGCGCACTCGGTGGACGAGGCCACGGCGGTGGTCATCGTCGACGGCGAGCCCGACGTCAGCCATGCGGTGGAGGCGCTCGAGGTGGGCGCGGTGGATTACATCGCGGCGCCCTACCCCGACGAAGCGACGCTGGCGCGCCGATTGGAGCGCGCGGCCGCGCGCCCGCGCTCGCTGCGCGACATGCGCCGGCTCACCTTCGACCTGATCGTCGCCAACCGCGAGCTGGCCATGGCGCGCAAGCGCGCCGAGCAGGAGCACCTCAAGCTCTTGAACGCCATGATCCGCGCGCTCGAAGCGCGCGACTCGTACACCGCGGGCCACACCGATCGCGTCGCCGGCATCAGCGTGCGCTGCGGCCAGACCCTGGGCCTCGACGTGCTGCGCCAGGAGAACCTGCGCATGGGCGCGCTCTTGCACGATATCGGCAAGATCGGCGTGCGCGACGACGTGCTGCTCAAGCCCGCGCGCTTGTCGGCGGCGGAGTTCGAGGTCATCAAGACGCACACCACCATCGGTGCCAGCTTGTTGCGCGAGATCGAGCAGTTCCAGTGCATCGTGCCCATCGTGCGCGGCCACCACGAGAAGCTCGACGGCAGCGGCTACCCCGATCGGCTGGCGGGCGAGGCCATCTCCCTCGAGGTGCGCATCGTGTCGGCCTCCGACGTGCTCGACGCGCTCACCTCCACGCGCCCCTACCGGCGCGGCTCCGCTCCCGAAGAGGCCTTCCACATCATCGACGACGTCATCGGGAGCCACCTCGACGGCGCGGTGGTGGGCGCGCTCAAGCAGCTGCACAAGGAGGGGCGCCTGACCGATCTATTGCAGACGGACGGTGACAAGACCGACGGGCCGGCGCCCTATCGCTTCTGAGCCCCCGATGTCGCCGCGCTCGCCTCGTTCCACGAACCCCCTGTGTGCCATCGTCCTCTGGCTCGCTGCCTGTGCGAGCTCGCCGCCCGCGCCGTCGAGCGCTCCCGCCGAGCCCCACACGCGCTATCGCGCCGGCGACTTCATCGTCTATCGCTACCGCGGCGCCTTCACGCCCGCGCCCGTGGAGCTGCGCGAGGAGGTGCGCGCCCAAGAGGGCGAGCGCCTGCGCATCGACGTCACCTTGAGCACGGCTGGCGAGCGCAGTCGGTGGATCCAGGTGCTGACCGACACGCCGGAGAACCAGCGCGACAACGTCATCGACGCGCTGTACGAGGTGGTCGACGGGCGGCCCGTGCGGCTCGAGAACCCCGACAACCGCGACGCCTTTCGCTTGTACGAGAAGACGCTCATCATGCCCGAGGGCCGCGCCACCGACGTGCGCGAAGCGCCCTGTCAGCGTGCCATCGGCGATCGGGACTACGCCTGTACCTGCACCTCGGGCAAGAACAGCTGGCGTGGGCGCGCCATCCTCTTCGAGGTGTCGCGCTGCGAGGGCTTCTTGTGGACCCACGGCCCGAGCCGCTTTTGGGACGCGGCCACCGGCGAGGACCTCCACGTCACCGAGGTGACGGCGGTGGGTCGCGACGCGAGCGCGGCGCCGGCGCCGCTGGTGCCGTAGCGCACGCGGCCTTCAGCGCGCGCGCCGCACCGCGTGCACCGCGAGCCCAAGCGCCACCAAGAGCGCCGGCAGCCCGTACAAAAGCAAGAACGCCACGCGCTCGCGTGCGCTCGGCGTGAGCAAGAGCAGGTTGCCGCCGCGACCGCGCGCGCGCACCGCGATCTGCTGCTCGCGCTCGGCGAGCCAGAGCACCGCGTTCAGCGCCAGATCACGGTTGGCGCCAAGCCCGAGGCCGAGGTTGGTGGCGAAGGTCGCGTCGCCCACCACGAGCACGCGCGTGGCGCCCTGCTCGGCGGCCAGCGCCAAGGTCACCGGGCCGGCCACGTCGACGTCGTCGCGCCGGGCCTCGGCGGTGACGGGGCCGATCTCGCCCCAGGCCTCGGCGCCGCTCTGCACCAGCGCAGCGGTGGTGGCCAGCGTCCCGGGGTTCTCGGCCAAGGAGCGCGCCCGCGAGAAGTGCGTCATGGCCGAGCCGAGGCGGCGCGTCACGGGGTGCGCTGCATAGGCCACGCCCGTCGCCATCTCGGGGCCGCCGAACACCGACGCGAACGCCGAGCCGTCGAGCACCACGTCGTCGACGAGCTGCACGCCGACGCCGCCGAGCAGACCGCCGAGCCCGCCGTCGTCGCCGGGCTCGCACAACACCAGCAGGCGGCCGCCAGCATCGAGGTAGGCGCGCACTAGCTCGAGCTCGGCCGCCGACAGCGTCGTGCGCGGCGCCGCCACCACCACGGCGCGCGCGTCGTCGGGCACGCGACCGGCAACGGCCAGCGGCAGCGGCACGGGCTCGAGCCCCTCGTCGAGCAGGGCGGCGCGCAGCCGCGACATGCCACGCGCGCTCTCGTCGCGAAGCTCGAGCTCGCCGTGGCCGCTGGTGAAGTACACACGCGCCGGCGCATCGGTGGTGACGGCGCGCAGCGCGCTCACGAGCGCAGCCTCGTGGTCGGGCGCGCCCGCGTCGAAGCGCAGCTTGCGCACCCGCTCGCCGGCGCGCACCACCACGGAGGCGCCGGCGGCGCGCGCGGCCTCGGGGTCGTCGGAGGGCGCCACGCGCACCAGGCGCAACAGGTCGGTGTGGCGCGCAAACGAGGCCACCAGCTGCTCGAGCTCCACGGCGGCGCGATCGTGCCCCTCGAGGTAGGCGGTGATCAGCACCTCGCGATCGAGCGCGCGCGCCGTGGCGATGCTCGCCTCCGCCAGCGTGTTGCGCCTCGACGTCGTCACGTCCCAGCTGACATCGAGGCGCGCGGCCGCCACCTGCACCAGCGCAGCGGCGCCGAGCGCCACGCCGAGCACGAGCACGGCGCGCAGGCGCGCAGGCGCCGTGCCAGGTTCTCGCCGGCGCAGCAGGGCGCCCGCCACCAACAGCAGGGCGCCCACCGCCAGGGGGAGCCGCGCCAGCCACGACGACGCGCCGAACAAGAGCAGCCCCAGGGTGCTGGCAGTGCCGAACACCACCGCGCCCACGACGAGGAAGACGCGGGCCAGCACGCGCGGCGCGTTCGCCAGGGTGGCGGGGCCGCTCATGCGCGCCTCCGGCCATCGACGAGCGCTCCCGCGGCGACCGTGAGGGCCAGCGTGCCGCTCGCGTAGTAGGCGAGGTCGCCGAGCGTGAGCACGCCGCGCACGCCGCGCTCGAGGTGTGAGGCCGGCGAGAGCCAGGCGAGCAGCGCGCCACCCACGCCCGTCATGCCCGCGGCCGCGCCGCCGAGAAACCAGAGCGCCACCAGGATCAACGCGCTCAGCAAGGCCGCCCCCGCCGGGCTCGTGCTCGCGGCCGACACTGCGAGGCCGAGCGCGGCGTACACGAGCCCGGTCGCGAAGACGCCCGCCAAGCCGAGCAGCGTCTGCCCCCAATCGACCACGCCGTCGCCCTCGACCACGGCGCGGCCGAGCAGCGCCAACAGCGCCGGATAGACGAGCAAGAGCGCGGTCGCCACCGCCAGGAACACCGCCAGGGAGGCGAGCTTGGCGCTCACGATGACGCTGGTGCGCACGGGCGCCGCCAAGAGCGCGTCGAGGGTGCCGCGCTGCGCTTCCTCGGCGATCAAGCGCATGCTCAAGACCGGCACCACGAAGATCAACAGCACCTGCGCATGCAAGAGCGTGGACCCGATCAGCAGGTCGTTGAAGTCGAGCAGCGCGAGGATCGCGGGGTCGCCGAGCGCGGTCGCGCGCTGTTGCTGCACCTCGAAGGCGAGCAGCTCGAGCCAGAACAACAGCGCCGTGACGAGGGAGAACGCGCCCAGCGCCACCCACGCGAGCGGCGTGGCGAAGGTGCCGATGAGCTCGCGGCGCAGGATGCCGAGGAAGGCGCGCATCACGCGGCCTCCAAGAGCCCAAGCACGGTGGCCTCGAGGCCTTTGCCCTTGAGCGCCTCCACGCGCTCGTCGAGCACCAAGGCACCGCGACGCAACAAGAGCGCGCGACCGCACAGCGCGGACACCTCCGAGACCAGGTGCGTGCTCAGGAGCACGGCGTGATCGACCGCCAGCTCGCGCACCAGCGCGCGCACAAACGCCGCCTGCGCCGGGTCGAGGCCCGCGGTGGGCTCGTCGAGGAGCAAGAGCGGCGGGTCGCCGGCCAACGCTGCCGCCAGACCCACGCGCTGCTTGGTTCCCTTCGACAAGGTGCCCATGGTGCGGCGGCGCAGCTCGCCGAGCCCGCAGCGCTCGATCAGGCGTGGCACCTCGCGCGCCGGGTTGCAGCCCTTGAGCGACGCCGCAAACGCGAGCTGCTCGTCGACGGTGAGCTCGGGAGAGAGCGGTGGCGTCTCCGGCAGCCAGCCCACACGTCGGCGCGCCTCCAGGCTCGCGGCCATGTGGCCGTCGACGAGCGCGCGGCCGGCGCTCGGCGAAAGCGCGCCCGCCAGCATGCGCAGCGTGGTGCTCTTGCCGGCGCCGTTGTGGCCGAGGAAGCCCACCACTTCGCCGCGCGCCACCGTGAAGCTGACGCCCGCCACCGCGTCGACGTCGGCGAAGCGGCGCGACAAGCCCTCGGCGACCAGCAGCGCGTCAGCCATCGGCCACGCGCGCCAGGCGCCGGCGCAGCGCGCGCACGCGCCGGCGCAGGGCCACGGCGGCGACCAGCGCCGCCGCGGCGAAGGGGTCGCAAGGATCGGCGCCGCACCCCGACGCCGTGCCGCCCTCGACGACGACGCTGCGGGCAGCCGGTCCGCGATCGGTCTCTTGCGTGGCCGTGAACAAGTCGAGCGTGCCCTCTTCGCCGAGCACCTCGGCGCTGACCGTGGCCGGTCGATCGTCGGGCGGCTCGCCCTCGGCGGGGAACGACACCTGCACCTCGATGGCCAGGCCGCTCGACGCCGATAGCGTCACACGCTCGTCGGCGCGCCACGAGAACGCCAGCGGGCCCACCACCTCGACGTCGTTGGAGTACGCGCGGCCCCACAGGCTCAAGCGCCCGGTGTCGTCGGCGCTGGCGGCCGACACGGCCACCTCGTCGACCTCGCCGGGTTCGAAGGCCTGCACCGGGTAGACCAGCGGGTCGAGCCCTGGCGTCTCGAGCACCAACCCCACGTCGCCGGCGCTGGTGGCCTCGGCGGTGAAGCTGGCGGGCGCGGCAGCGCTCACCGTCACGTCGGCGGTGGTGCTGTCGTCGGTGCGCACGGTGGAGGCGTGCAGGTCGAGCAGGTCGCCACCGCAACGATCGACCGCCGACACCAACAAGCTCAGCTCGCGGTCTACCAGGAAGCCCCACGACTCCGCCGGCAGGCGCGCGTCGAGCACCGACGAGGCGGCCAAGAGATCGCCGTCGACGAGCGCGGTGGCACCAGGCACCGCCGCCTTCACCTCGATGGCGTCGACGAGGGTGCCGTCTGGCGCCGCGAGCTCGAGGTCGGCGCGTCCGGGCCCGACCAGCGTGATGGGCGTGGCGCCGTCGTCGTCGGGCGCGCCCACGGTGAGCACGGCCTCGTTGGCGCTGCGCAAGGTGGCACCCTCGGCCGGCGGCGTGGCCGTGTCCACCGGCGCCGTGGTCACCGACGTGGTGGAGCCCACTACCAGCGTGGCCGAGAACGCGAGATTGGTCTCGGCCGCGAACAAGACCACGCCCTCGCGACCCTTGGTGCCCTCTTGCTCGTCGGTGACGGGGCAGGCGCAGAGCGACGCGGCGACGAGGGTGGCGAGCAGGGCGTGGGCGTGCGGGCGCGCGGTCGGAAGCCCCCGCCCTCGCTGCGACGTTGGAAGGCGCAGCTCATCCCCCGAGACCGGGGTCGATTGATCACGTCTCGAGCCCCAAGATCCAACAGAAGAGGAAGAAGCTGGGGCTTGTTGGTGCACCGTCATGGCGGGATCGCTGCTCTCGCGAGAGCAGACGGCGGTGCGTTCCTGCAGGGCCGGCGTGCAGGGCGACGACCTCACTGCAGGAACGAACGGCCCCCCTTCTCGATCTTCCCCCATGGACTGGGGGAAGCCGTGCCGGGTTCGCCGCAGGGGAGCGGCGAAGGCGGCACGGCCCTCCCCAGTACTCTGGGGAGGGAGGTAGGGAGGGGTCGGTCGTGCACCCCCGGATGCTCGGTCGGCGCGGCCAGCCGACGCTCCCCAAGGGCACCGCCCTTTGCTCTCGCGAGAGCAGCGATCGTCGACGGAGGCGTTGCGACAAGCCCCGGATTCCGAGGATCCTGAGATCGAGTGCCTGGGTCGCTTGCCCAACGGAGATGTGTCGGATCGAGACCCCGAGACCGAGGGAGGCCACATGGTCCCCTGGGAGCTCCCGCGCCGTCGGAGGAGCGCTCGAACGACCCCTTGCACAGACTCGGAGGAAGCGTTCCCGAGGCCCGAGACGCGCCAACGTGACTCTGCGCAGCGGTTGCTCATTCAGGGCTCTCCGCCCTCATCGCCACCCTCACCCTCGATCACCGGCGCGCCGTCGACGGTGCTCAGGCCCGTGGGCTTGTCGGCCCCCTCGGGCTCGGCGATGCGCGCCACCGAGATGACCCGCTCACCCTCGTCGGTGTTGAGGATGCGCACGCCCTGGGTGTTGCGTCCGATCTCGCTCACCTCGTCGGTGGAGGTGCGAATGAGCGTGCCACCGTTGGTGATGATCATCGCCTGGTCGCCGGGCTTCACCTGGATGGCCGCGGCCACCCGACCGTTGCGCTCGGTGGTCTTGATGGTGATGACGCCCTGGCCGGCGCGGCCTTGGCGTGGGTACTCGCTCTCGTCGGTGCGCTTGCCGTAGCCGCGCTCGGTGACGGTGAGCACCTTGGTGCCGGGCTTGAGCACCTCCATCGACACCACCTCGTCCTTGCGCCCGCTCGCCTCGGTGAGCTTGATGCCAATGACGCCCACCGCCGCGCGACCCATGGGCCGCACCTCCTCCTCGAGGAAGCGGATCGACATGCCGTCGGCCGTGGTGAGGAACAGGTCGCTCTTGCCGTCGGTGATCTGCACGGCGATGAGCTCGTCGCCGGCCTCGATGCCGCAGGCGATGAGCCCAGTAGTGCGCGGGTTGGCGTACTGGGTGAGGTCGGTCTTCTTGACCGTGCCGCTCTTGGTGCAGGTAACGACGTAGCCCTCGCCTTCCTTGTCGGGGAACTTGCGCACCGGCAACACCGCGCGCACGGTCTCGCCCTCGTCGAGCTGCACCAGGTTGATGATGGGCCGGCCGCGCGACTGACCGCCCGCCTCGGGCACCTGGTGCACCTTGAGCCAGTAGACCTTGCCCGCCGAGGTGAAGGTGAGCAGATACGCGTGCGTCGACGCCACGAAGGCGTCTTGGATGAAGTCCTCGTCCTTGGTCTTGGCGGCGCTCCTGCCCTTGCCGCCGCGCCGCTGCGCCCGATACGCCGAGAGCGGCGAGCGCTTGATGTAGCCCGAGTGCGAGATGGTCACCACCATCTCCTCCTCGACGATCAGGTCCTCGAGGTTGATCTCGTCGACGTCGGCCACGATCTGCGTACGGCGCGGCGCGGCGAACTTCTCGTGCAGCTCCTTGAGCTCGTTCTTGATGACCTGCATCAGCACACGCAGGTCGCCCAAAATCTCGCGCAGGCGCGCGATCTCGCTGAGCAGGTCTTGGCCCTCGTCGAGCAGCTTGTCGCGCTCCAAGCCCACCAAGCGCGACAAGCGCATCTCGAGGATGGCCGCCGCCTGGATCTCGTCGAGCTGGGCGAAGCCCTGCGCGAGCCAGCCCTCGATCTGGCGCGTGGGCGCGTCGGTGAACAGGCCGAGCTTGGCCGCGCCCATGAACTTCTCGGCCATCAGCTTGGCCTTGGCCTCGTCGGTGTCGCGGGATGACCGGATGATCTCGATGACGCGATCGATGTCGTCGAGCGCCGTCACCAGGCCGGCCAGCACATGGAAGCGCCGCTCACACTCGTCGAGCTCGAAGCGCGTGCGGCGGGTGACCACCTCGCGGCGGAAGTCGATGAAGCTCTGCAAGAGCTCGCGCATGGCCAGGGTCTTTGGCTGCCCGTCGACGATGGCCAGCATGTTGACCGGGTAGCTGATCTCGAGCGGCGTGTGCTTGTAGAGCTGGTTGAGCACGATGTCGCCGATGGCGTCGCGCTTGAGATCGATGGCGATGCGCATGCCCTCGCGGTCGCTCTCGTCGCGCAGCTCGGCGATGCCTTCGATGCGCTTCTCGTGCACCAGCTCGGCGATGCGCTCGACCAGCTTGGCCTTGTTCACCTGGAAGGGGATCTCGTCGATGATGATCTGGGTGCGCTTGGCCTTCGCGTTGTCTTCGATGCGCGCCTTGCCGCGCAGCTTCAACGAGCCCCGGCCGGTGCCGTAGTACGCCGCCACGCCGCCCTGGCCGCAGAGCTGCCCGCCGGTGGGGAAGTCGGGGCCGGGCATGAGCGAGAGCATGCGTTGGCCGGTGAGCTTCTCCTTGCCCTCGTAGAGCTCCTCGATGAGCGCCATGAGGCAGTCGATGACCTCGCCCAGGTTGTGCGGCGGACAGCGCGTCGCCATGGCCACCGCGATGCCCTCGGAGCCGTTGACCAACAGGTTCGGCACGCGCGCGGGCAGCACCGAGGGCTCCTCGTGGCCACCGTCGAAGTTGGGCACGAAGTCGGCGGTGTTCTTCTCGATGTCGCGCAGCAGCTCTTCGGCGAGCTTGGTGAGGCGCGACTCGGTGTACCGATACGCGGCGGCCGGGTCGCCGTCGACGGAGCCGAAGTTGCCCTGCCCGTCGATGAGCGTCATGCCCATGTTCCATGGCTGGGCCAGGCGCACCAGCGCGTCGTACACCGCCGCGTCGCCGTGCGGGTGGTACTTCTTGAGCACCTCGCCCACCACGCCGGCGCACTTGCTGTACTTCTTCGAGGAGAGCAGGCCCTCGTCGTACATGGCGTAGAGGATGCGGCGGTGCACGGGCTTGAGCCCGTCGCGAATGTCGGGCAGCGCGCGCCCGATGATGACGCTCATGGAGTAGTCGCGGTAGCTGTCGCGCATCTCGTCGACGATGCTGCGCATTTCCACGTCGCGCCGCCCGCCATCGCCGTGCCCCGGGGGCTCCACGCCGTCCGGGTCCTTGGGGGTGCCGCCGCCGCTGCCGCTCTTGTCGCTCATGGCCGCCGAGGTACCGGGATCGCGGGGGTGGGTCAACGCGGGCGGCCCCTGGCCAGACGCGGCAATGACGACGTGATTCCGGTGGGTTACCGTGCCACCGACGCACCCTCGCACCCGCCCCTACGGGGCCGTGACAACGCCCCCCTTCCGCGCGGAAGATCCGTTGCCCGCGAGCGCGCCCTCGCCGAGAATCTCCCCATGGGCATTGGCATCGCCGTAGGCGTCGAGATCGTCGCCGCCAAGAGCATCGACTACGCCGGCTCGCGGGTCTCGCGCCTCCCCGACAGCCCCAACGAGCCCTTCTTCGCCAACATGGCGCGCCTCGGCCTGCAGCACGGCTGGGACGGCACGGGCAAGGCATTGCCCTGGTGGTACGGCGCCATCTCCGCTGGCATGACCGGCTCCACCGACTTCATCGCCGGGCAGGTGCTCGGCCGCCTCATCCGCACCCAAGTGGAGGCGGCGCTCGAGAAGAACCCGGGCCTCAAGGGTGCCCTGGGCGGCAAGCCGCCGAGCTTCGAGCAGATCCTGGCCGCGCTGCACGGCAAGGACATCCCGGGCATGCCGCCGGTGCGCGCCCATGCCTTCAAGACCGTGGTGCAGAGCCTCCTCGCCGAGGGTGATGGCGCCATCCTCAAGAAGCTCCTTGACGGCGCGCCCGGCGTGGAGATCAAGGCGCCGGTCACGCGCCACCTGCAGAAGGCGCTCACCGACCCGGGCCAGAGCGAGTTCGCCGGCTTCGTCGAGCGCAACCTCTTGAGCGAGCGACCGCTCAAGGGCGGCGCCATCGGCGGCACCATCATCGGCCACGGCGTGGCGGGGGCGGCCACGGGCCTCCTCACCGGCCACCCCGAGCTCGGCGCGCTCGTCACGCTGCTCGACTCGCTCACCGAGGGCCTGCTCGCGCACAAGGCCATCTCGGGGAAGTACGAGGCGCTGACCACCATCAAGTGCGCCATGCTGCTCAAGGGCATCCGCGACGCCGAAGCGCCGCCCGATTGGCGCGGCCAGCTCAACAACCGGCTGGTGGGCTGCTACTCGCAGATGGGCGAAGAGGTGCGGCTCTTCGGCGAGGACCTCTATCACCTCGCCAAGGCCGCCGACGTGCTCGCCACCGAGAAGCTACCGCAGCTCAACTCCGAGCTGGCCGAGCTGGTCGGCGAGGAGATCGCGCGCGC
This sequence comes from Deltaproteobacteria bacterium, assembly GCA_020850995.1. Lineage (GTDB taxonomy): Bacteria > Myxococcota > UBA727 > UBA727 > VGSZ01 > JACOUT01. The sequence goes on along the minus strand of JADZDP010000051.1, from coordinate 43,517 downwards.
CACCCCCACCGGGCAGGGCCCGGTGCCGAACGGCGGCCAACCCGTCTCGCGCGGGTACGCGACCAAGCAGATCAAGGAGACGCTCGATAGCAAGAGCGCGTCGCTGACGAACGTGGTGCGCGCGCAGGTGAAGGCCGCGCGCGACGAGATCGAGCACCACGCCTCCACCAGCATCGGCAGCGCGCTGGCCAAGGACTTCGCGGCCGAGAAGGCGGCGCTCGAGGCCAAGCTCGAACAGTTGAAGCAATCGGCCGCCGGCAGCTTCGCCGAGGTCCTCAAGGAGCACCCCAAGCTCGCGCAGTTCCTGCAGGGCGCGAGCGCCAACCCCGAGGAGGCGTCACGGCTCGCGACCATGGCGCGCGCCGTGCTCAAGCGAGGCGTGGCGCTGGCAAGCGGCATGGTGCACGTCGGCCGGGTCGTCGTCGACAAGGCCGTGAGCGCCGCGCGCAGCGTCGGCGACACCAAGGCCGCCCAGGCGCTGGGCCATGCCATCCTCCACCTCGCGCGCATCATCGAGCAGGAGGTGCACGTGCCGGTGCGCCTCGCCCTCGACATGGCGCGCGACGCGGGCAAGGCCGCGGCCTTCACGGCGCTGGACAAGGTGGGCAGCACGGCCACGCGTGGTCTGCTGGCGGGCGAACGCTGGGCCAACAAGAACACCGAGGAGCTGCGTGAGCTCGGTGAGGCGATCGAGGCCGTGCGCGACCGCTTGGGGCACGAGCTCATCCTGGCGTTGCACCTCGTGCAGAAGAGCTCGAGCGCAGGAGCCCAGGCGCTGGTCAAGCTCATGGTGCAAGCCGCCGGCGGCAGCGACGCGGCCGTCATCTCGTCGGTGGAGCTGCAGCGCGAGCTGGCGCGCCACGCCGCCACCAAGGACGCCAACAAGGGCGCAGGGGGCAGTTGAGCGCGCCGTCGCAACAGCAACGCGCGGCGCGTGCAACGACGGTAATGGCCTCGGCTCAGCGTGGCGCTGGTCGCACGTCGAGCGCCGTCAAGAACGGCTCGAGATCGTCCACCACCTGCACGGAGAAGCCCACCATCTGCAGGGCCATGGTGGCGACGCCCACGCCCATGCGGATGACCCCCGCCTGCGGCGCGAGCGCGATGACGATCGTCTCGGTGCGCGTGCGCACCTCGAGCCCCCACTCGGTCATCAGCTTGCGCGCCCCTGGGGTGTACGAGCTGAGCCGCCGCCAGTCGTGCAAGTAGCAGAGGCGCTGGCCCTCGCGTCGACGATCGAGCTCGCTCTGCGCCTCGATGATGAAGCGCGCCACGGCCTCGTCGGCGTTGGTGCGCTGTCCTACCTGCGTCACCATACCGAGCGGCTCGGTGAACCACAGGCGAAAGCCCGAGTCTGCGTGCACCCGGTGGGGAGCGCGACCGTCGAAGGTGCCGTCTTCGAGCCTCGGCAACATGGAGTGACCATAGCAGGGGCACCTACCGCGAGGGCGAGCCGAGCGCGCTCGAGGATGCTCGCGCTCGTCGACGGTCGCCGCGAGGCGCGATCGGCGACGGGGAGGTAGCGTGTCCTCAGGAGTCGACCACCGCGAACCACAGCGGTGTGCGATCCGCGGGATCGCCGTTGTAGTTGATGGTGATCTCCTCGCCAGGCGCGATGTCGGTGAGCGCCTCGAACACCAGTTGCTGCGCCTCGAGGTCGCGGCGGTAACGCGCGTTCGGGCGGTACGAGTGGTTGAACAGGCTGCCGTGGCCGAGCGCCACAGCGACGCGGCCCTCGGGCCAGTCGTACACGTAGTGCTCGAGCACGGTGACGTCGAGGAGCGGCGCGTGCCCCTCCGGGATCACGATGACATGGGCGCGCTCGAGGAGCTCGCCGCGAGCGAACGGCAGCGCGGCCACCACGCCGCGGCCCTTGCCCTCGATGGGCACCACGCGAAGCAGCGCGCGTTCTTCGAGGAGGTGGAGAGCGTTCTTGGCGTGCTGCGGCGAGACGGCGCCCGTGCGCGATGCTCCTTGGTTCGCGGCCAGCGTCATCCATCGCGCGCTCGCGTCAAGCGGGTCGGCGCGGCGTACGCGCGCGACCGGCGCGCCGGGGCGCAGCGAGGGTCGCAAGCTCGGTGACCGCGCCGGATCCGGCCAGCGCGAAGCGCAAGGGGGCTCGGCGGTCGCGCGGCGCGGCGAAGTCGATGCCCACGCGCGGCCCGGCGAGCACCCTCACCACCCCGTCGCCCTCGTGCAGCTCGAGCCCGCCGGGCGCACACACGTCGTGGTGGCTGAAGGCGAGGTCGAGGCCGAGGCCCTGCGCGAGCTTGCCCGGCCCCGCCAAGAGCGCGGGCGAGGCGGCGCTCGCTCGGCGGCGAGCGAGCACGGTGTCGAGGCCGGCGAGCACCTCGCCGCCGCGCACCAGGATGGCGTGCCCATCGCCGGCGCGCGCCCCCGCCACGAGGTTGAGCATCTGGTGCAGGCCGTAGCACAGGTACATGTACACGTGGCCCGGCGGGCCCCAGATGGGCGCGTTCCTCGTCGTGCGGCCGTGGCGCGCGTGGCTCGCGCTGTCGGCGGGACCGCCGTAGGCCTCGACCTCGGTGATGCGCACCACCACGTCGTCGCGGACCAGGCGCATGCCGATGAGCGCGCGCGCCACCTCGAGCGAGGGCCGCGCGAAGAAGGAGCGTGGCACGATCAACCCGGGGCCTCCCCGCTCGCAGGCACCACGGCGCCGAGCTTCGCCAGCTCGCGCCAGAAGCCCGGGAAGCTCTTGGCGACGCAGGCGCCGTCGTCGACAGCGAGGGTGGAGCGCGCCAGCACGGCCAGGGTCGCGGCGGCCATGACCATGCGGTGATCACCGCGGCTCTGCAGCTCGAGGTGCGCGGGCACCCGGCCGGGCTCGATGATCAGCCGATCGTCGACGAGCGAGCTCTTGGCGCCGGCGGCGCGCACCAGCTCCTCGATGCCCTGCACGCGGTCGCTCTCCTTGTGGCGCAGGACGGCCAGCGCGCTCAGCGTCGAGGGCGCGGGCAAGACGCAGGCAAGCGCCGCCACCGTGGGCAGCAGGTCCGGGCACTCGTCACCGGACGCATGCACGCCGGCCCTCGGCGTGCCCACCACGGCCACCTCGCCGCTCGGCCGCGCCTCGATCGCCAGGCCTGCCTGCGCCAGCACTTGCAGCACGGCGCGATCGGGGTGCGCAGCGTCGAGGTCGACCTTTGCGACGGTGCCGCCCGTGCGCCAGGCCGCGAGCAGAAGATAGGCGATGGACGACCAGTCGCTGGGGATGACGACGGGCACCGCGCGCGGGACCACGCCCGTGACGCGCAGCGCCCCTGGCCGCACGTCGACGGTGAAGCCCATGCGCGCGAGCCACGCGAGGGTGAGGTCGAGGTAGCCCTGGCTCGCGGTGGCGTCGCCGAGCTCTACGGTCCACGGCCGACGCTCGCGCACCACCAGGGTCGCTGCGGCGAGCAGCGCGCTGGTGGCGTATTGGCTCGACGCGCTCGACGCGATGAAGAAGCGCGCGGCACCCGCATCGACGGCGCGGCGCGCGCCGCGCACCGTGAGGGGCCAGGGCGCGCCCTCGGCGAGGACCAGGCCCGCGGGCCCCAGGGTAGCCCGCAGCGCGTCGAGGAGCGGCCCGTGCGGGCGCTCGGCGAGGCGCGCGCTGCCCCACAGGCGCAGGTGCGCGCCCGGCGTGACCGCGGCTTGGCCCACGAGGATACGCAAGGGCGCGCCGCCCTCACCGCAGTGGATGGTGGCGCCCGCCGTCGGCGCGTCGCGCAAGGTGCGCAGTCCGGCGCCCAGCGCGACGACGTCGCCGGGGAGCTCGTCATCGGGCGGTAGCGTCACCAGCGAGGGCGCGCCGAGCGCATACGCCAGCGCGAGCGCGCGCTGTGCGTCAGACTTCGACAGCGGCGGCACCAAGCGCGCGGGCTTGCTGTCCGTGGCGTCGAAGCTGACGCGCGCGACGGGGGGGCTTTGGTGCGGGCTCATGAACGCCGCGCCTCCTCCCACAGCTCGCGCTGCGCGCGCGCCTGCGCGACGAACCAGCGCGGGCCGAGCAAGCAGGGCACGCCGCCGCGCTCCTTGACGATGTCGGCGATGGTGCGGGCCGCGCTGCCGTACGCGATGACCGCGACCCTCGCGTGGTCGAAGGTTAGCGCTGCCGGCACCGGCACGCGCGCGGGCCAGGTCCAGACCACGGCGCCCCCCATGGGCGCGCGCACGCCCTGCCGCTTCAGCACGTGCAGCTCGAAGCCACGAGACGCGGCCGCCACGCGCAGCGCCGCCGCGGCGCCGCCGTCACCCAACACCGTCACGCCGGCTTGGTGCGAGCCGCGCGGCGCCAGCGCCGCCAGCACCGCGCCCGCGCCCACGACGTCGGTGTTGGCGCCGCGGTAGCCCTCGGCGGTGCGCACCAGCGTGTTGACGGCCTCGAGCTCGCTGTTCGCGATGCGCGCCGCGCGGCGCTTGAAGGGGCTCGTGATGGCGAAGCCCCGGTAGTGCGGGTGCAGCGCGGCGATGAGCTCCTCGACGGGAGCGTCGTCGGCGAGCTCGATGCGATCGAAGGGCGCGCGATGGACGCGCGGCGAGCGCGAGCCCGCGATGCCGGTGCCGAGGATGGCGAGGCGCTCGCTCGTGGTGGCGGCGCGCGCGGCGCGTGCGGCGTCGTCGAGGAGCCGTTGCCCAGGGGCCGCCTGCCACGCCGGCTCGAGCGCCACGTAGTCGAGGGCGTTGCCCTCGGCGAGCAAGGCGCGCAGGGGCAGCGCCAGCGGGCCCGTGACCAGCACGGTCACGCGCCCGGCGCCGAAGCGCTGCTCGAGGCGCGCGCGCGTCTCGAGCAGGCGCGCCAGCGCCTCGCGTATCCCGGCCCGCGACGTCGCCGTCAAAGGTTCCACGTGCTTGACGAGCGGGCCGGGCGCCACCACGCCCCAGCGCGTCAGCGCCTCGCTTGGCGACAGCGGACGCTCGGCGTGCAGCGACACCAGCGACGCGCCGGCCGCCTCACCGGCGTCGAGCTCGCGATCGAACAACGCGGCGCCCTGTCGCCACGCCGGTGGGGCCGCCGCTCCGCGCTCGGCCACCACGAGCCCAATGCACCTCGCCAGCGCGGGCACGTCGAGCTCGCCGGCGCGATGCAGATCAGTGCGCAGCTCCAACAACTCGGCTCCGTGGGCCCGCGCGCGACGAGCGAAGGCGATGGCGTCGCCGGCCGCGAGCTTCGGTGCCAGGGTGACGACGAGCTTCGCGCTCATGGCGCGCAGCCCTCCGCTCGCCGCGCGCGCGCCGCCGCGCTGCTCGAGGCCCTATCGCCCCGCAGGGAGAGCGCCGCCGTCGCCATGAGCGGAACATGGTGGATCGCAGCGCGGGTGCAAAGCCGGGGTGGGGTTGGCGAGCTACCGCGGGGGTCAGCTGCAGTGATGGTGGTCGCGCCAGCGACGTCGCTCAGCGTCTGGCACGCCGCCGACGCCGCGCCGCGGCCAGGGCGCTCAGCGCCACGGTCAACGCACCACCGGACGAGGCCGCGCAACCGCCGCCGCCCTCGCCGAGCACCAGGTTGGCGCACTGGTAGTACGTCGAGGTGCCCATCAGGCTCGGCACCGGATCCTCGTCGTTGCCGTTCATCACCTGCGCCAATTGCAGCGTGCAGGTGTCGCACTCCTCGTTTGGCAGCGTGACCTCGAGCTCCCAGGCGCCGCCCGCGCCGGTGTTGCCGTCGCCGCCGCTCGGGTCGGCGACGTCGGCGAGCACGTGGGCGTCGAAGTCGCTCTGGTCGGCGCCCTCGGGATCAAACGAGATGCGGAAGCGCCCGGTGTGTCCCACCGTCTCACGCCAGCGCACCGTGATGGTGCTCCCCGGCGCGAAGGTGCTGCTCACGAGGCCGCGCTCGGCGTCACTTGCCTCGATGGCGCAGCCTGCGTTGTCGCGCGAGCCATCGCCGCCGCCACCACAGGGGCACCACTTGTTCTGCCCGTCGTTGGTGCGGGGCGCGGGCGCGTCGAGCTCGATGTGCGCGGCGGCGGGCGCGGCGGCCAACACCCCCGCGAGCGCGAGGGCGCGCCTCATGCGCCCGTCGGACGGGTGCGACGACGTACCAACACGAGCGCGGGGAGCCCCACGAACGCCAAGGCCGGCGTGGCCGCGCACCCGTCGCCCTCACCTTCGCCCTCGCCGCCCGCGGGGTCGCCCTCGCCCTCGGCGGGGTCGCCCTCGCCTTCGCCGGGCTCGCCCTCGCCCTCGCCGGGGTCGCCCTCACCCTCGCCGCCCTCGCCGATGACGAGGTTGGCGCACTGGAAATACGTCGAGGTGCCGAACACGCTCACGACCGGGTCGTCGTCGTTGCCGTTCATCACCTGCACCAGCTGCAGCGTGCAGTTGGTGCACGGCGTGGTGGGCAGCGTGACCTCGGCCTCCCAGTTGTTGCCGCTGCCGGCGTTGCCCGTGTTGCCCGCGGGATCGGCGAGGTCGATGAGGATGTTGTCGTCGAAGTCGGCCTGGTCGGCGCCGTCGGGGTCGAAGGCGATGCGCATGCGCCCGGTGTGCCCCACGGTCTCACGCCACCGCACGGTGACGGTGGCACCGGGCGCGAAGGTGGTGCTGGTGGAGCCGCGGTCGAGGTCGCTGGCCTCGATGGCGCAGCCAGCGTTGGCGCGCGTGCCGTCGCCGCCGCCGCCGCAGGGGCACCACTTGTTATCGCCATCGTTGTAACGGGGCGCGGGCGCGTCGAGCTCGATGTGCGCGAGCGCGGTGCCTGAGGTGAGCGTGAGCGCCAGCGCAGCAAGCGTGAAAGCGGGTAGGCGCGGTGTCATCGAGGTCATCGGGCTCCTGTGCGCGCGGCCAGCAGTTTCCGGGGCGTGTGCCAAGGGGTGTGCCAAGGTGTGTGCCAAGGTGCTCCCCGAGCGGCGCTGCTCGAGGAACGACTTGGATGCGGCAGCCCGCGCGACGTCGCGGCGGACGGGCGATCTCCGGGCGCGCGACCCACGAGGGCGACCAAGCGGACGGGTCGCGCGGCGCCACGCCCGGTCGACAAAGCGCCGTGGCCGTTGCAGAAGGACGCGGGGGGCCAAACGTGGTGGCACACGATCTGAACAGCGCCGTGGCGCTGGCGCGCGACGTCTATTGGGTCGGGCGCCACGACCCCGACACGCTGCTGCACTGCAACGCCTACCTGCTCGTCGACGAGCAGGACGTGGTGCTCATCGACCCGGGCTCGATCCCCGACTTCCACGTCATCATGCGCAAGGTGCTCGACGTGGTGAGCCCCGAGCAGATCACGCTCTTGGTCGCGAGCCACCAAGACCCGGACGTCTGCGGCAACACGGCGGTGGTGGAAGAGGTGGTCAACAACCCCGACCTCGAGATCGCCGCCCACCCGGAGACCATCCGGCTCATCCGCTCGCTCGGCCTGCGCTCGCGCTACTTCGATCCGAGCGAGAACGGCTGGCGCCGGGTGCTCAAGAGCGGGCGCGTGCTCGAGTTCATCCCCACCCCCTTCCTACACTCGCCGGGCGCCATGGTCACCGTCGACGTCAAGACCAAGACCGCGTTCACGTCGGACCTGTTTGGCGGCATCTCGCGCGAGTGGTCGTTGTTCGCCTCGGGAGGCTACCTCGAGGCCATGACGCCCTTCCACCAGCGCTACATGCCCACCAACGCCGTGCTGCGCCCGTGCATCGAGGCGCTCGAGCAGAAGGGCTTCGAGCGCATCTGCCCGCAGCACGGCTCAGTGCTCGAGGGCGAACAGCTCGCGGCGGCCTTCGCGCACCTGAAGGAGCTGCGCTGCGGCCTCGACCTGCGGGCCGGGAATGGCTGAGCGCACCCTCGAGCTCGGCCGCGAGCAGGTGGGCGAGGCGCGCACCACCGGTCGCGTCCTGAGCGAGCGCGCGCTGCGCATGCACTGCGCCGCCTACCTCGCGTCGGTGAAGACGCGCCTGCTCACCGGCGTCATCCTCGACCTCAAGGCCACCAAGGGCAGCCTGGCCTCGGGTTACTCGGCCAAGGCCGACGCCCTCCAACGCGCCGAAGACCGCTTGCACCTCGAGGCCACCGAGCGCCACCGCTTGCAGGCGCAGCTCATCCAGGCGGAGCGCATGCGCGCCGCCACCGCGCTCGCCGGCGGGGTGGCGCACGACCTGAAGAACTACCTGCTCGTCATCGGCGCCGGCCTCGACAAGGCCACCGAGGTCACCACCGATGGCGACACGCGCGCCGCGCTCGCGGACGCCGCGGAGGCCACCCGCGCCGCCACCGCGCTCGCCATGCGCCTGCTCGACCTCGAGCGTCCGCGACCCGTGCAGCGGCAGCGCGCCGAGCTCAACGAGGTGGTGCAGTCGTGCGTGCGGCTACTGCGCCCCACCGTCCCCTCGAACGTCGACGTGCGCGCCGCGCTCGACCCGTCGAACCCCCAGGCCGACCTCGACGTCGACCAGTGGCGGCAAGCGCTGCTCAACCTCGGCCTCAACGCCAAGGACGCCCTGGCCGAGCGCAACGGCGCCATCAGCTACGCCACGGGCCAGTCGCAGCTGCGCGCGCTGCCGCCCTCGGCGCCCGCCGACGCCCGCCCCGGCGCCTTCGCCTGGGTGCGCGTCACCGACAACGGCGCCGGCATGGCGCCCGAGACCGTGGCGCGCGCCTTCGAGCCCTTCTTCACCACCAAGGAGCACGGCAAGGGTACGGGCCTCGGGCTCACCCAGGTGTACGGCTGCGCGCTGGCGCACGGTGGCTTCGTCGAGGTGAGCAGCAAGCTCGGCCAGGGCACCTCGTTCCAGATGTTCGTGCCGCTCTCGCCCTCGCCGGCCACGGCGAACGCTCCTGCGGCAGCTTCGCCCGCGGCCGCGGCCCAGACGCGCGCTGCCACCCTCCTGGTCGTCGACGACCTCGATCTCGGGCGCCGCGCCTCGGTGCGCATGCTCGAGCGCCTCGGCCATCATGTCGAGGGCCTGGCCGGCGCCGACGAGGCGCTGGCGCGTGCGCGCGCGCTCGGCGCCGAGCTGGTGGCGGTCATCACCGATCTGCGCATGCCGGGGCACGACGGCTTCTGGCTCTTGCAGGCGCTGCGGCAGCATGGCGTGGTGGCGCCGGTGGTGGCCTGCTCGGGCTCGTACTCCCGCGCCGAGCTCCACTTCGACGGCTTCGACGCGGTGCTGCCCAAGCCCTTCACGCCCGAGACCGCCCGCGAGCTGCTGGCGCGCTTGGCCGCGGAGCGGCGCGCTCCACCGGCGGCCTGAGGCGCGCCCGCTGCTCGCCTGGTGCAGCCGGGGCGCAGCCTGTCTACAGTCCCGGCATCGCACCTGTGGGAGGGGACCATGACGCACCTGGCGCCGACGTTTTTTGTGCGTTGTCGAGGAACGCAAGCCGCGCTGCCGTCGACCTGCGCGCTCCTGTGCCTGCTGTGCGCCGCCGCGCGCGCCGACGAGCCCACCACGGCGACACCGGCGGCGCCGAGCGCCGCGCCGGTGCCCACGCCGCCGCCCGTGGATCCCCTGGCCGAGCCTCGCGAGCTCGTAGAGAATGCGCCCAACACCAAGGAGAACCTGCGCCGCGCCATCGCGCTCTACGAGGCGCGCCTCGCCGACGCAGGCCTGCCGGCCACGAAGCGCGCCGACGGCTGGGCCGACGTGGCGCGCGCGTGGCTGCGCCTGGGCGACGTCGAGAGCACCGAGGCCAAGAAGCTCGAGGCCTACACGGCCGGGCGCGCCGCCGCCAAAAAGGGCCTGGCGCTGGTGCCAAACCACGTCGAGAGCATGTTCTGGGACATGGCCAACCTGGCCACCACGGGGCGCACCCGCGGCGTGATGAACTCGCTCTTCATGCTGCCCGAGCTGCGCAAGGGCCTACAGCGCTGCCTCGAGCTCGATCGCAACCACAAGCTCGCCAAGCAGACCCTGGCCGACGTGGACCACGCGGTGCCCGGCATCGCCGGTGGCAGCGACGAGCGCGCCGAGAAGGCGTACCTCGAGCTCTTGCAGCGCGACCCCGGCCTGACCTCGGCCATGTTCAACCTGGCCAAGCTCTATCGCGACCAGGGCAAGAAGGAGCAGGCGCGCAGCTGGGCCACCAAGGCGCGCGACGCCAAGAACCCGTCGAACCCCAACGACTGGCGCAAGTTCGATCGCAACGACGCGGCGCAGCTGCTCAAGGAGCTCGACCGGTGACGCTGGTCGGGCCCGCATGAGGCGCGCGAGGGTGGCCGCGTGGGCGTGCGGCACGGCGCTGCTCGGCGCCTGCGCAAGTGCGTCGGAGGTCGCGGCCCCGACGACGACGCCCGTGGGCGCGCGCGCCACGGCGCCCAGTGACGCGGAAGAGCCGCCGCGCGACGTCTCCCCCGAGGCCTATCGCGCGGTGCTCGAGGCCGAGCTCAAGATGCAGGGCGGCGATCTCGCCGCCGGCGTCGCGCTCTTGCGCGAGGCGGCGTTGCAAGACCCACGCTCCGCGTACCTGCGGGTGCGCCTGGCCGAGGCCTGCTTGGAGGGCGGCGACCTCGAGCAAGCGCGCGAGGCTGCCGACGAGGCGCTGCGGCTGGCACCGCGCTCGGTGGCAGCGCTGCTCGTGCTCGCGCAGACCGCGCGCTTGGCAGGCGACGGCGCGGCCGCCGAGCGATCGCTCGCGCGTTTGCTCGCCCTCGACCCCGCGCATAGAGACGGCTCGCTCTTGCTCGCCGAGCTGCGCATCGAGCGCGGCGACGTCGCGGCCGCCGAGCAGATCATCGAGGCGCTCATGCAGCGCGAGCCCGGCGCCGTCGACGGCTACATCGCGTTGGCGCGCGTGTTCGCCGAGCGCGGCGACGTGGAGCGCGCCTTCCGCCACGCCGATCGCGCGCTGGCGCGCGAGAGCGACGATCCCGACGCGCTCGAGCTGAAGCTGACGGTGCTGCTGGCGCGGGGCGAGGCCACCACGGCGCCCGCGGTGGCGCGCGCGCTGGCGGCGGCCGTCGGCGACAGCGGCGAGGTGCGGCGCAACCTGCTGGCGGCGCTCGCGCTGTCGGGCGACCTGCCCGGCGCCGACGAGCTCGCGCGCGCCTGGCTCGACGACGACGGCTCCGAGCAGCTGCGCCTGATGGTGAGCTCCTCGTGGCTGGCCATGGGCGAGCTCGAGCGTGCGCTGGCCGTGCTGGCGCCATCCGGCACGAGCGCGGCCTCGCCGCACCTCGTCGCCGAGCACGGCCACACGCTCCTGCTGCTGCGCCGCTTCGGCGCCGCCGCTGACGCGACCTGCCCCTCGGTGGCAGCGCCCACCACGCCCGAGCTAGCGGCGTACCTGCTCGACACCTGCGTCCGCGCGCTGCTCCGCGCAGGGCGTGCCGGCGAGGCGGCCAAGATGCTCGCGCCGCGCTTGGAGCTCGCGAGCTCGTCGACGCTCGACACGCTCGCCGCCGCGGCCCGCGCGGGGGCGCTGCCGGTCGCCGATGTCGCCGCCGCCGCCGACGCGGGGGTCGCGCGCGCGCCGGACGATGTCGCGATGGCGATCGCGGCGGCGCGCGCCCACGAGCTGCTCGACGCCCCGGCGCGCGCGCGCGCCATCCTCGACGGTGCGCTGCGTGCCCGCCCGCACGACGCCGAGCTCCACTTCGCGCTGGCGCGCCACCTGGAGCGCGCGGGGCAAGGCTCGCAGGCGGTGGAGATCGTGGAGCGCCTGCACGACCGCGGGCCACCCACCATCGACACGCTCAACTTCTTGGCGTTCACGCTCGCCGACCAGCGCGTGCGCACCGCCGACGCGCGCCGGCTCGCCTGGCGAGCGCTGGTGCGCGACCCGCTCAATGGCTACGTGGTCGACACGCTCGGCTGGGCCGAATACGCCGACGCCGCCCTCGAGCAGGCACGCGTCACGCTGGCCCGCGCCGATCGGCTCTCGCCGGGCGAGGGCGAGATCCTGTATCACCGCGCGGTCGTCGAGCTCGAGCTCGGCGCCATCGAGCAGGCCCGCGGTCTGGCGGCGCGCGCGCGGGAGCTGCTCGAACCGGGTGACCCGGTGCTTCAGAAGCTCGACGCGCTGGTCGTTCGTATCGGGAGTCGATTGTGAGCTGCACGCGCGCGCCACCCGGTGCCAAGACACTCGCGCCGCGCGCTTTCGCGCTTGCGGCGCTCGCGCTGGGGGTGGTCGCAGTGGCCGCCGGCTGTCCGCACCAGCCACCCCTGCCCAACCTCGACGGTCTCACCGACGAGGGCGCAGCCGCGCGCGCGCGCGCGAGCGGCGAGCGCCGCGTGCGCCTGGCCGGCACGCTCAAGGCGCGCCTGCCCGGCCTCGAGGGGGTGGTCGCCAGCGCCGACCTCGACGTCGCGCTCCAACCCCAAGCCATGGTGTCGGTGGCGGTGCGCTCGTTCTTCGAGCAGCCGATGCAGATGTTCGTCACCGACGGCGCGCAGGTGACCGTCTACGACGCCACGCAGGGCCAGCCCGTGTTCTTCCGCGGCAACGCCGACGCGGCGTCGCTGGCGCGGGTGCTGCCGTTGCCGCTCACGCCGCGCGAAGCGGTGGCCATCTTCTTGGCGCGCCCGCCGCTCGACGGTGGCGCGCGCCTGGCCGGGGTCGATCGAGCGGCGGGCACCTTCGAGCTCTGGCTCGAGCCGCCCGACATGGGGCCCTGCCAGGTGACCATGCGTGCCACCGACGACGCGGTACTGCGCTGGCGCCTGCATCGACGCGACGGGCGCCCGCTGCTCGAGGTCAGCTACCGCGACCTGCGCGAGGCCAACGGCGCCATCGTGCCCTTCGCCTGGCACGTGCGCCGGCTCGACGTCACGCCCGAGCAGGCGCTCGACTTCGTCGCCACCGACGTCACCTGGAATGGACCGGCGCTGTCCGCCGAGGCCTTCGTGCTCGAGCCACCGCCGGGGACAGAGCTGAAGCCGCTCGGCGGCGCCGTGCTACGCTGATCGACGAGGATGCACGCGATGCGCCTGGGCGAGATGCTGGTCAAGGCCGGCGTGACGACGGAGCTGAACGTCAACGCCGCGCTGGCCGAGCAGCGCCGCTGGGGCGGCAAGCTCGGGCAGATCCTGGTGCGGATGGGCGCGGTGTCCGAACAGCTCGTGGTGCAGGCGCTGTCGCGACAGCTCGGCGTGCCGTGGCTGGATCTTGCCACCGTCGATGCCGTACCCGAGGCGCTGACGCAGCGCCTGCCGCGGCCCTTGTGCGAGCAGCACCGTGTGCTGCCCTTGCAGTACCTCCAGGAGCAGCGCGTGGTGAAGGTCGCCATGGCCGATCCGCGCGATCTCCAGCTGCTCGACGACGTGCAACGACGCTTCGGGACGCGCATCGAGCCGCTCCTCGTGGGTGAGCAGGCGCTCTTGGCCGCGATCCGCCGCCTGCTTGGGGCACAGTCATCGCAGGTGCTGCGCGAGGAGACCTCGGGGCCGGTGCTGATCGACAACGCCGGCGAGGTGCGCGGCACGGGCCTGCCCCGCACGACCAGCCCGGCCATGCCCGCCGCGGCGCCAGTGCCGGCGCCGACGCCGCCGGGCGTCGCGGCGTTCGAGCAGCGCGTGGCCACCCACGCCCACAACGTGCGCGTCGTGGCCGAGCTGTTGATCGCGCGGGGCGTGATCCGCCCCGACGAGCTGCCACGCCGGCGCTGACGGCGATGGGGGCCGCACGCCCCCCTCGTGCTGCTCCCACCAGGTATGGGAGAGTGCCGTCATGGCCCGCAAGCGCATCGGCGAGCTGCTCATCGAGGCCGGCATCCTTACCGAGCAGCAGCTCGCCATGGCGCTCGCGCACCAACGCGAAGCGGGCGGCAGGATCGGCCGCATCCTCGTGGTCAACAAGATCGTGCCTGAGGACCGATTGGTGCGCCTGCTCTCGACGCAGCTCGGCATCCCCATGGGCGACCTGCCCATGGACACGCCGCCGGCGGCGTTGACGCAGCTGATCCCGGGCGACGTGGCGCGCCACTACGCGATCTTCCCCGTGGGCGTGCGCAAGGACGCGCGTGGCGATCTCCTGTTCCTGGCCATGGCCGACCCCACCAACAGCGAGGCCATCGAGGAGGTCGCGCGCCTCACGGGCAAACAGGTGCTGCCCTTCATCGCGGGTGAGCTGGCCATCGAGCGCGCCCTCGAGCGCTGGCTGCCCGCGCCCCCTGCGCCGCCACCGGTGCACGCGCTGAGCACCACCGCCGACAGCGCTGAGCTCCCGGTGATCACGGGCGTTGCCACCGCTCCTGCCCACGGCGGGCGCGCGCCCGAGGAGATCACCGCCACCTTCGGCCGCCATGGCTCGTTCCTCGGCGAAGACAGCGCCGAGGCCGACGGCACCATGCCGCCGCCCCTGGACCTCGACAAGCTGACCCTGGCGGGGCCGGCGCTCTTGCAGCCACCGAGCGCACCTGCGCCGGCGCCGATGCCGGTGCTGGCAGCGCCCGCCGCGCTCGCCGCGCCCGAGCCCGAGCTGTTGATGGACGTGGAGGTCGAGCCGCTCGAGCTGGTGGAGGCCGAGGAGGCCGACGCGAGCCCGCAGCCGCTCGTCACCGCCGTGCCGTCGACGCTCGCGGCGGCGCCGGCGTGTCCTTCCTGTGGCGCCGAGCGCATCCCCGCTGCGCGCTTCTGTCCGCACTGTGGCTGCTCGTTCACCGGCGCACCACGCGCGGCGGCGACGCGCTCCTTGCCGAGCTTCCCCGCGGCCACGACGGACCAGGGCGGTGCCAGCGCTTCGGCGCGGCCCCTCGGCGCGCGCGCGCGCGGTCACGACGCCGCGCATCCGTCCACGGCGCTCGCGTGGTCGGCGACGTCGCTGGCCGGTCGTTGCGACGAGGTCGACGTGCTCGACAGCCCAACAATGCCGCCCCTGAGCTTGCCGGCCCTGTTCGCGCGCTCCTCGGTGGACGGCCCGAGCGACGCCGCGCTCGCCGACGACCCGAGCGTCCTCGTCACCCTCGCGCTGCAGCGGGCCTTTGCGCTCGGCGGCGCGCGCAGCGCGGCCGCGCGCGTCGACGACCCCGAGGTGCTGCAGCGCGGCGTCTCGCGCAAGCGATCGCTCGCGGCTGATTGGGCCGACGTCGCCGAGCGCCCCATGCTGCGCAAGGAGCACGGCTCCCCCGAGCTGGCGGTGCAGCGCGGGCGCGACCTGCTGCTCGTCACCGAGCCTGCGGAGGCGCCGGCGGCGGCGACACCCGAGCCCGAGATCGCCTACGAGCCCGCGCCGCCGGCGAGCGCCGACGACCCCGCGCCCTGGGCGGCGTTCGCGGGCACGTCCCCCGCCAACGACGAGAACAAGTGAGCGACCATGACGGCGCTGCTCGACATCGTCGACCTGGCTGTTTCGTTCCCTGCGAGCGAGGGCCCCGGCATGGTGCGCGCCGCCGACGGCGTCAGCCTCGAGGTACCGCCGGGGACCACCGTGGGCCTGGTGGGTGAATCGGGCTCGGGCAAGACGGTCACCGCGCTCTCCATCTTGCGTTTGCTGGAGCCGCCCGCGCAGGTGCGCGGCGCCGTGCGCTTCGGCGGCAAGAACCTGCTCGAGCTGCCGGAGCGGGAGCTGCGCGCCATCCGCGGCAATCGCATCGCCATGGTGTTCCAAGACCCCATGACCTCGCTCAACCCGGTGCTCACCGTGGGTGAGCAGATCGCCGAGGTGGTGCGCCTGCACGAGAAGCGGCCGCGCCGCGCCGCGTGGGCCCGCGCCGTCGAGATGCTCGAGACCGTGGGCATCTCGAGCCCGGCCCAACGCGCGCGCGCCTATCCGCACGAGCTGTCGGGCGGCATGCGCCAGCGCGTCATGATCGGCATGGCGCTGGCGTGCAAGCCCGACCTGCTCATCGCCGACGAGCCCACCACCGCGCTCGACGTCACCGTGCAGGCGCAGATCCTCGAGCTGTTGCGCCGCTTGCGGGCCGACATGGGCATGAGCGTCCTGCTCATCACGCACGACCTTGGCGTGGTGGCCGAGACCTGCGACCTGGTCAACGTGATGTACGCCGGCCGCATCGTCGAGCGCGCGCCGGTGGCGCGCATCTTCGCCACGCCGCGCCACCCGTACACGCTCGGGCTCTTGTCCTCGATGCCCGACTTCGCCGGGCCCCGTCGCCTGCGCGCCATCCCCGGCGCCGTGCCCGTGCCGGGCAAACACCCGCCGGGCTGCCGCTTCGCCGACCGCTGCGAGCGCGTGCTCGACCGCTGCCGTGCCGCCGAGCCCGCGCTCGAGCCCGCCGACGGCGACCGCGCGCACCTGGCGCGTTGCTGCAACCTGGTCCCCAAGGAGGCGCTCTCGGGTCCGGTGAGGGCCGGCGCGCCCTCATGAGCGAGGCGCCGCTGCTCGAGGCCACCGACGTGAGCGTGCGCTTCGCGCTGCGCCGGCGCGCTTTTGCCGCGGTCGACGGCGTGTCGCTCGCGATCGCGCAGGGCGAGACCCTGGGGCTCGTTGGCGAGTCGGGCAGCGGCAAGTCGACGCTCGGGCGCGCGCTGTTGCGCCTGGTGCCGCTGGCGAGCGGCCGCGTGCGCTTCGCCGAACACGACGTGGGTGCGCTCGACCCGGCCACGTTGCGCGCGCTGCGGCGGCGCATGCAGATGGTCTTTCAAGACGCGAGCGCGGCGCTCAACCCGCGCATGACCGTGCTCGACCTGGTGGCCGAGGGGCTCGACATCCATCAGCTCGCGCGCGGCCCCGAGCGCGCAGCGCGCGTGCGCGCGTTGCTCGCCCAGGTCGGCGTCGACGAGGGCGCGCTGCCGGCCTACCCGCACGAGCTCTCGGGCGGGCAGCGGCAGCGCGTGGGCATCGCGCGCGCGCTGGCGGTGGAGCCGAGCCTGCTGGTGTGCGACGAGCCCACCAGCGCCCTCGATGCCAGCGTGCGCGCGCAGGTGCTCAACCTGCTGGTCGACCTGCGCGAGCAGCGCCGGCTCACCATGCTGTTCATCACCCACGACCTCGGCGTGGTGCGCCACATCTCCGATCGCGTCGCGGTGATGTACCTCGGGCGCATCTTCGAGGAGGCGCCCACCGAGGCGCTGTTCGAAGCGCCGCGCCACCCTTACACGCGCGCGCTCTTGGCCTCGGCGCCGGTGCCCGATCCCACCCAGCGCAAGGCCTTCGTGGCGCCCAAGGGCGAGGCGGCGAGCGCGCTCGACCCCCCGAGCGGCTGTGCCTTCCACCCCCGCTGCCCCGACGCGGTCGAGCGCTGCGCGCGCGAGCGGCCGGCGCTGGTGCGCATCGGCGCCCGCGGCGCGGCGTGCCACCTGCACGGCGCGGCGTGAGCGCTCGAGCTCACCCGAGGATGGGCAGCCCGCCCTTCTTCGCGCCCTTGTCGCCCGAGCCGCGGATGGAGCCGCCGGTGATGGTGACGGTGGGCGCCGCGAACGCCTCGCGCTGATCGAAGGCGAGCTTGGCCACCGCCGTCGCCGTCGCGCGCGCGATGGTGAAGAACGCTTGCGCCGAGGCGCTGTCGGGCACGTCGCGCACCACCGGCTTGCCGCGATCGCCGCCCGACACCACACCGGGCTCGATGGGCACCTCGCCCAAGAAGGGCACGCCCATGTTGCGCGCCGCGCTTTTTGCGCCGCCGTGAAAGAAGATCTCGTGGCGCTTGTTACAGTTGTCGCACACGAACCAGCTCATGTTCTCGACGATGCCAAGCACCGGGATCGAGACGCGGTCGAACATGACCTTGGCGCGCACCACGTCGGCCAACGCCACGTCTTGCGGCGTCGACACCACCACGGCACCGGCGACCAGCACCTGCTGCGCGATGGTGAGCTGCACGTCGCCGGTGCCGGGGGGCAGATCGACGATCAGGTAGTCGAGCTCGCCCCACGCAACGTCCTTGAAGAGCTGCATGGCCGCGCTGGCGATCATCGGGCCGCGCCACACCATGGGCGTGGTGGTGTCGACGAGGAAGCCGATGGACATCAGCTTGACGCCGTAGCGCTCGAGGGGCTCGATGAGCGGCTTCTGGGGGTCCTTGGAGGGGACCGTACCGGGCCGCATGCCGGCGCCGATGCCGAACATGGTGGGCAGCGAGGGCCCGTAGATGTCGGCGTCGAGCAGGCCCACCGCGCAGCCAAGCTCCGCCAGCGCCACGGCCAGGTTCGAAGCGACCGTGCTCTTCCCCACGCCGCCCTTGCCCGAGGCCACCAGCACCACGTTCTTCACGCCCGGCAGGTCGTGCGGACCGCCACGCGCGGCGGCGGCCGGGCGCACCTCGCTCGTGACCTCGAGCTCGACGTCGATATCGTCGCCGAGCACGGCGCGCGCCGCCTCGGTCACGTCGTGCTCGAGGCGCTCCCGCTCCGTCAGCGCAGGCGTGGGCAGCACCAGGCCCACCACCACCTTGCCCTTGTCACCGCGAAGGTCGCCGATGATGCCGTGGCTGGTCAGGTCGCGGCACACCTGCGGACACTCGAGCGCCGCGAAGGCGTCGAGCAGGCGCTGGCGCAGCCCGCCCTCGTCGAGGTTGATCATCTTCTTGCCGAAGCCGAACACGCGATCCTCCACGGTGCTTTCGAGGGGGTTAGCGAGTGGACGCGCCGCCGGCAATCGTCCCTGGGTTGCCCGACGAGGGCGACCCGTTTAGGACGGTCCCATGCGCCTGTTGGTCAACGGCGAGCCCACCGTGCTCGAGCCCGCGCCCGCCAACGTGGCCGAGCTGCTGGTGCAGCTGCGGCTGCCGCACGAGCGCGTCGCCGTGGAGCTCAACGGCGAGATCGTGACGCGCGCCGAGCGGGCCGCGCGCGCGGTCCACGACGGTGACAGCGTCGAGGTGGTCACCTTGGTCGGCGGGGGATGAGGAGCGCAGCATGACCGTGAACGATACTCCCTTGCAGCTCGGCCCCGTCAGCCTGACGAGCCGGCTGATCGTGGGCACCGGCAAGTACCGCGACCTCGATGAGACCGCCGACTGCCTGCGCCTGTCGGGCGCGCAGATGGTGACGGTGGCCATCCGCCGCGTGCCGCCCAAGAAGGAGGGCGAGCGCTCGCTGTGGGACGTGATCCCGCCCGACATGCACATCCTGCCGAACACCGCAGGCTGCTACACGCTCGACGACTGCCTGCGCACCGCGCGCCTCGGCCGCGAGCTGCTCGGCGAGCGCGGCAAGCTCGTCAAGGTCGAGGTCATCGGCGACGAGAAGACCCTGTTCCCCGACGTACCGGCGACCATCGAGGCCACGCGCGCCCTGGTCAACGAGGGCTTCGTCTGCCTGCCCTACGTCACCGACGACCCGGTGGCATGCTTGCGCCTGCTCGACGTCGGCGCCGCCGCCGTCATGCCGCTCGCCGCTCCCATCGGCTCGGGCTTGGGCGTGCGCAACCCGCACAACCTGGCCATCATCCTCGAGGTGGTGAAGGCCAAGCGCCCCGACGTCCCGGTCATCGTCGACGCCGGCGTGGGCGTGCCGTCGGACGCAGCGCGCGTCATGGAGATGGGCGTCGACGGCGTGCTGATGAACACCGCTATCGCGCAGGCGCAGAACGCTCGGCTCATGGCCGAGGCCATGAAGGATGGCGTACGCGCCGGGCGCGCGGCCTACCTGGCGGGCCGCATGCCCATGAAGCTGTACGCGTCGGCGTCGTCGCCGTTGCAGGGTCTGATCCACACGAGGTGAACATGCGCGCGCTCGCAAGCTTGGTGTCGTCGTTGGCGTTGGTGGCGGTGCTGGCCGCGTGCGGCACCGGCAAGGGCGGCACCATCGCAGACGCCCCGCCGGCGCCACCGCAGCCACCGTCGGCGCCCGGCGCTGGCGATGTCGCCAAAGGCTCCGACGCGGTCTCCATCGAGATCCGTAAGGCGCTGTCCGAGCAGATGGGCTGCCCCGAGGCCGAGCTCAACTTCATCTGCACCGAGCGCGACCGCTCCGGCGAGTGCATCGCCGTGCGCGCGCTCGGCTGCGACAAGGAGATGGAGCTCAAGTTCGGTAACGATTGACGACGACACCCTCGGCCCGGCGCGCACGCCGAGCCGAGGGACGTTCCCGCGCTACTGGCAGGTGAACGCGGTGGCGCAGGTCGGATCGGCGCAGTCGGTCAGCGTGTCGCCATCGTTGTCGAGGCCGTCGCCGCAGATCTCGGGGCCGAGCTCCACCATGCAGTTGTCGCAACCGTCGCCCGTCTGCCAGTCGGCGTCGTCGCACTGCTCGTTGGTCTGCACCACGCCGTCGCCGCACGCTTCGTACTGGCAGGTCGCCGAGCAACCGTCGTTCGATACGGTGTTGCCGTCGTCGCACATCTCCGTGCCGCGGTTGTTCCTGGACCAGTCTCCGCAGCGCTCCAAGACGCAGTAGTTGCAGCCGTCGCCGCTCTCCCAATTGGCGTCGTCACACTGCTCGTAGCTCTGCACCACGCCGTCACCGCACGCTTCGTACTGGCACGTCGCCGAGCAGCCGTCGTCAGACACCGTGTTGCCGTCGTCGCACATCTCCATGCCGCGGTTGTTCCTCGACCAGTCGCCGCAGCGCTCCAGCACGCAGTTGTTGCAGCCGTCGCCGCTCTCCCAATTGGCGTCGTCACACTGCTCGTAGCTCTGCACCACGCCGTCGCCGCACGCCTCGTACTGGCACGTCGCCGAGCAGCCGTCGTTCGACAGCGTATTGCCGTCGTCGCACATCTCCGTGCCGCGGTTGTTCCTCGACCAGTCACCGCAGCGCTCAAGCACGCAGTTGTTGCAGCCGTCGCCGCTCTCCCAATTGGCGTCGTCGCACTGCTCGTAGCTCTGCACGACGCCGTCACCGCACGCCTCGTACTGGCAGGTCGCCGAGCAGCCATCGTTCGACACCGTGTTGCCGTCGTCGCACATCTCCGTGCCGCGGTTGTTCCTCGACCAGTCACCGCAGCGCTCAAGCACGCAGTTGTTGCAGCCGTCGCCGCTCTCCCAATTGGCGTCGTCACACTGCTCGTAGCTCTGCACCACGCCGTCGCCGCACGCCTCGTACTGGCAGGTCGCCGAGCATCCGTCGTTCGACACCGTGTTGCCGTCGTCGCACATCTCCGTGCCGCGGTTGTTCCTCGACCAGTCACCGCAGCGCTCCAGCACGCAGTTGTTGCAGCCGTCGCCGCTCTCCCAATTGCCGTCGTCACACTGCTCGCCGCCGCTGACGACGGCGTCGCCACACCCCGACGGCGCGCACGGGACGCCGCCGCACATCTCGCTCTGGCAAGTCGCCGAGCAGCCATCGCCACCGGTGGTGTTGCCGTCGTCGCACTGCTCCGCCCCGGCGTTGTTCACGTCGAAGTCCCCGCAACCCTCGAGCTCACAGGCCCAGTTGCACCCGTCGCCCGGCATGATGTTGCCGTCGTCGCACTGCTCCCAGAGTTGCACCACGCCGTCACCGCAGCGCTCCTGCGCGCAGGCAGACGAGCAGCCGTCGTTCGACAGCGTGTTTCCGTCATCGCACTGCTCCGCCCCGGCGTTGTTCACCTCGAAGTCCCCGCAACCCTCGAGCTCACAAGCCCAGTTGCATCCGTCCCCCGGCATGACGTTGCCGTCGTCGCACTGTTCCCAGAGTTGCACCACGCCGTCACCGCAGCGCTCCTGCGCGCAGACAGACGAGCAGCCGTCGTTCGACAGCGTGTTTCCGTCGTCGCACTGCTCCGCACCGGCGTTATTCACATCGAAGTCCCCGCAACCCTCGAGCTCACAAGCCCAGTTGCATCCGTCACCCGGCATGACGTTGCCGTCGTCGCACTGCTCCCAGAGTTGCACCACGCCGTCACCGCAGCGCTCCTGCGCGCAGGCAGACGAGCAGCCGTCGTTCGATAGCGTGTTGCCGTCGTCGCACTGCTCCGCCCCGCCGTTGTTCACGTCGAAGTCGCCGCAACCCTCGAGCTCACAGGCCCAGTTGCACCCGTCCCCCGGCATGACGTTGCCGTCGTCGCACTGCTCCCAGAGCTGCACTACGCCGTCACCGCAGCGCTCCTGCGCGCAGGCCGATGAGCAGCCGTCGTTCGATAGCGTGTTGCCGTCGTCGCACTGCTCCGCCCCGGCGTTGTTCACCTCGAAGTCGCCGCAACCCTCGAGCTCACAGGACCAGTTGCATCCGTCGCCCGGCATCGCATTGCCGTCGTCGCACCCCTCCCAGGGCTGCACCACGCCGTCGCCGCAGCGCTCGTCGTCGCAGAGCTCCGAGCAGCCGTCGTTCGGCGCCGTGTTGCCGTCGTCGCAGCCCTCGCCGTTGAGCGGGTCGATGATGCCGTCGCCGCAAGGCCCGGAGACGTCGATGATCAGGCGCGGCTGGTAGGCGGTGGACGTGCGCGAGTTGAAGTTGACGGTGCCCGTCGTGCCCTCGCTGGTGGTCTTGATCAACCAGCCCTGGTTGCTCGCGCTGCCCGCCAGGATGGCCGCCACGTCGGCGGTGACGTCGACGTACACGTAGCCGGTCTGCCCGTAGGTCACGGTGAAGCTCCCGGTGGGCGTGGCTTCGAAGGGGTAGGGCGTGGCCAACATGGTCCACAGGTCGGCGCTGGCGCAGTTGAGCGTGGTGTTGCCGGTGTTGGTGTCGTTGGCGCAATTCCACGTGGCGCGGTTCTCCACCCACGTCTTGGTCATGCGGTGGACGTCGAGCTGGCGGGCGCCGGTGAAGCCGCTGGTGCTGGAGACGCGCAGCCGCAGACGCGCTCGGATCAGCGTCTGGCCGGCCACCGCGCTCTGCATCTGCGAGGTGGTGAAGCGCACCAGCCCGCGGTTCTTCACCGTGCTGCCGCCGCCGCGCACCTGTACCAGCGACGAGGTACCTGCGGGGCTGTTGGGCGCGCCCGAGCGCACATAGGCATCCGCCTCGGTGGCGAGGCCGACGTTGGTGGTCAGCTCCTCTTCGTCGGCGGCGGGCACATCGGCGTCGACGGCGTCGAGCTCGTCGGGTGCGGGCTCCTCGCCGCAGGAAAGGGCGAGCACGAGCGTGAGGAGCGCGAGCAGACGAACGACGACGCGGTCGATGGCCATGAGGTCCCTCCGTGGGCGCACACTGTCGAGCGGACCCTCACTCCAAAGCAAGCCGACCATTTGGAACTCGCGGCTCCCCGGGAAAACGACCGCGTGCGCCAAGCCGCCCGCGCCGTGCAGGTGCAACCTTCCTCGAGGTGGCGCCCTGGCCCCGACCGCCGACGCCTCTCGTGCCCGAGTGGAAACGCCGGCTGCGCCAGCACCGAGCAAGCCGTTGAAGAAGGCAGACCGTCAACGTGCCCGTGCCCGCGCCCGAGCGTCGGTGGTTCTGCAATCCGAGGTGGGGGTCGGCGCAGCGTCGGGTCCTACAGTGGTGCGCCTGCGAGCGTCGCGATGCAGAGGAGCTGGTAGGCGGCTTTGCGCCGCGCATCCGCGATAGCTGCCCGATCCGGTTGTCAGCGCGCCGCCGTGCCGCTACCTCGACGCCCTCGCCGGTCGAGGAGGATCGCATGGCCACCACGCCCCGTTCGCAGAAGGACCTCCGCTCCGCCTGGGTGGCGTCGCGCCGCGGTCACCCGTGTGTCACGCAGATGCACTACGCGCGTACCGGCGCCGTCACCGAGGAGATGGCCTACGTGGCCACGCGCGAGCAGCTCGCGCCCGAGCAGGTGCGGGCCGAGGTGGCGCGCGGGCGCATGATCATCCCGGCCAACATCAACCACGTCGAGCTCGAGCCCATGGCCATCGGCGTCGCGGCCACCTGCAAGGTCAACGCGAACATCGGCAATAGCGCGCTCGGCTCCACCCTCGAAGAAGAGGTCGCCAAGCTCGACGTGTGCCTGAAGTACGGCGCCGACAGCGTCATGGATCTGTCCACCGGCAAGCGCATCAAGGAGGTGCGCGAGGCGCTGTTGCGCGCGTCGCCGGTGCCCATCGGCACCGTGCCGATCTACGAGGCCATCGAGGGCGTCAAGGACCCGCTCGACCTGACCTGGCACGACTTCCTCGACGTCATCGAAGCGCAGGCCAAGCAGGGCGTCGACTACATGACGCTGCACGCGGGCGTGCTGTGGGAGCTGGTGCCGCTCACCAAAGAGCGCGTCACCGGCATCGTGTCGCGCGGCGGCTCCTTGATGGCGCAGTGGATGATGTACCACGGCAAACAAAACCCGCTCTTCACCCACTTCGACGACGTGCTCGACGTGTGCGCGCGCTACGACGTGGCCATCTCGCTCGGCGACGGCTTGCGCCCGGGCTGCCTGGCGGATGCGTCCGACGCCGCGCAGTTCGGCGAGCTCAAGGTGCTGGGCGAGCTCACCAAGCGCGCCTGGGAGCGCGACGTGCAGGTGATGATCGAGGGCCCCGGCCACGTGCCCATGGATCAGATCGAAGACAACGTGAAGAAGCAGATGGCCTGGTGCCACGAGGCCCCCTTCTACGTGCTCGGACCGCTCGTCACCGATCTCGGCGCTGGCTACGACCACATCACCTCCGCCATCGGCGCCGCCATGGCCGGTTGGTATGGCACCGCCATGCTCTGCTACGTCACCCCCAAGGAGCACCTCGGCCTGCCCAACGCCGACGACGTGCGCAGCGGCCTCATCGCCTACAAGATCGCGGCCCACGCCGCCGACGTAGCGCGCCACCGGCAGGGCGCCCGCGCGCGCGACGATCAGCTCTCCCGCGCGCGCTACCGCTTCGACTGGAACGAGCAGTTCCGCTTGAGCCTCGACCCCGAGCGCGCGCGCGAGTACCACGACGCCACGCTCGACCATGAGCACTTCAAGACCGCCGAGTTCTGCTCCATGTGCGGGCCCAAGTTCTGCTCGATGCGCATCTCCCACGACGTGGAGAAGCTCGCGGCCGCGGGCGCGGCCACGCCCACCGCGCTCTTGTCGATGGAGCAGCAGGCGACCGACGCCGCGTGCATCACCGAGAGCCCCTCGGGGCTGGTGCAGCTCGCGCCCGCGGCGCGCGAGCCCGTGCCGCCCGCGGAGTAGCACGTGGAGCGGGCCGCGCGCGCGCTGCCGTTTCGCGCTTTGCTCATCACCGATCGCGCGGCCTGCGCCGTGCGCGGTCGCGGGGTCATCGAGACGGTCGCGCACGCGCTCGATGGTGTCGACGCGCACCAGGTCGCCGTGCTCCATCGCGACAAGGCGCGCTCCGCCGAGCGCAACCTGCGCACCGTCGCCGCGCTGCGCACCCTGTGCCGGCACGCGGGCGCGCGCATGCTCGTGCACACGCACGTGTTCATGGCGACCAGCCTCGGTCTCGACGGCGCGCACCTGGCGAGCGAAGCGCTCAGCACCGAGGGGGAGGTCGCGCTGGCGCGCTCGCTGTTGGCCCCGGGCGCGCTGCTCGGCGTGTCCGTGCACGCGAGCGACCGCGTCCCGCCCGACGTCGACTACGCGCTGCTCGCGCCGGTGTTCGCGCCTACGAGCAAGCCGCACGACACGCGCCCACCCCTGGGGCTCGACGGGCTGCGCGCCGCGTGTGCCGCGAGCCCGGTGCCGGTGGTCGCGCTCGGTGGCATCGATGAGTCCAACGCGCGCGCGTGCATTGACGCAGGCGCACACGCGGTCGCGGTCATCGGCGCCGTGATGGGCGCGCGCGACCCAAACACTGCCTTGCGCCACCTGCTCGACGCCATGTGCTGACGCTGACGCAGCTATCGCCCGCTGCGAGCGGCGCGGGCTACGCCCGCAGAGCGAGCGGCAACCCGCGGCACCATCGGTGCGCAGCGGTGCCGCTCCAACGCCGCATCACCAACCTGACGGAAACCGCCCTGGCGCGGCAAGCGCCTGGGCCGGTGTCGCCGTGCGCCCTAACCCACGCGCGATCCGCGCGCCCCAACAGAGCTCAGTGCTCGCGGAAGATGCCCACGTCGATGTGATCGCCACGTCGCTGCAGCTCTTCGTAGAAGCGCGGCTGCATGCCGGTGGCCTGAAAGCGGCCCTGCACGTTGCCGTCGTCGTCCATGCGCTCGCGCTTGAAGGTGAAGATGTCTTGCGCCGTGACCAGGTCGACCTCGACGCCGGTGACCTCGGCGATCTGCGTGACCCGCGAGGTGCCGTCGGCGAAGCGCGTCAGCGTCACCACCACGTTGACGCTGGCGGCGATCTGCTCGCGCACCACCTTGGCCTGCACGTCGACGCCGCCCATGCGGATCATGGTCTCGAGCCGATCGAGGCAATCGCGCGCCGTGCTCGCATAGCTCGAGAACAAGGTGCCGTCTTGCCGCCCCGCCATGGCCATCGACAGCTCCAGCGCCTCGCCGCCATTGACCTCGTGCACCACCACGCGGTTCGGCCGCATGCGCACCGCGTTACCGACGAGCTCGCGCATGTTGGTGGCCGAGGGCCCGCCGCGCACCGGGCGCGGCTCCAGGGTGACCACGTGCGACTGCGGAAGCTTCAGGCGCGCCACCTGCTCCACCAGCACGATGCGCTCGTCAGCATCGATGGCCCCCGCCAGCGCCGACAAGAGCGTGCCGGTGCCGGCACCGGGCCCACCGCATACGCAGATGTTGCGACGCGCGCGCACGCACACCGACAGGAAGTCGGCCATGCCCTTCGACAGCCAGCCCTCGTCGACGAGCTCGGCCAAGGTCGCCTGGCGCGTGCTGGTGCGCGAGATGGTGACCACCGGGCCCTTGACACAGGCCGCGTGGTGCACGGCGTTGACGCGGGTGCCGTCGGCGAGGCGCGCCTCGGCCACCGGGTGCTCGGCGTCGAACTTGAGGCCCGCGGCATGCATCATGCGGCGCACCACCAGCGCCACGGCCTCGTCAGACGAGAAGTACGACGACACCGGCGTGAGCGGGATGCCGACGCTCGAGGTCTCGGGCGCGCGCCGCACCAGGATCTGATGGGGCCCGTTGACAAAGATCTCGACGACGTTCGGGTCTTCGAGCAGCTCGGTGAGCGGCCCATAGCCAGTCAGCTCGGCGGCGATCTGCTCGGCCCAACGATCGGTGTTGGCGCCCTTGAGCTTCGACTGCAGCGACGCCAGCGTCTTCTCGACGACGGCGCGGGCCTTCTCCACGCTGGCCTCGTCGTCAGGCGGCAGACCGGCGTCGCCGGCCAAGGCCTTCGACACCGAGAGGAAGACGGCGCCGCGCGCCTGCAATGCCACGAGCGGTGGCAGGTCGACCCTGAACGCGCCAGGCGCCGGCTTCAGGCTTGGTGACGAGCGCTTGGCGGCTTGTTGGGGGCGCTCGCGCTGACGAGGCAGCTCCTCGCGTGGCTCGGCCACCGGCGCCTTGGCCTTGGGAGCGGGCGCGGGCGTGGCCACGCGCGGCGGGATGGCCGGCTCCATGGCCGGCTCGTCGTCGGGGATGAGCTCGTCGGCGGCGTTGGAGTGGCGCTGCGCCTCGGGCTCGTCGTTGTCGTCGAAGAGCTTCTCGGCCGCGTCGGGGCCAGGGTCGGCGGCCAGCTCGGGATCGGGGTCGAGCTGCGCCGATCCGTTCTTGCCCGACGCCGGCTTCTCGCCAGGCTTGGGCTCGAGCTGCAGCGTGAAGTCGCCGATGTAGATCTTGTCCGAGTCTTTCAGCACCTGCGGCGACGAGATGCGCTTGCCGTTGACGAAGGTGCCGTTGGTGGACTTGAGGTCGACGATGATGAACTTGCCGTCACGCAGCACGATGCGGCTGTGGCGCTTGGAGATGTTGCCCTTGGGCAACACGATGTCGTTGCCTTGAACACGGCCGATGGTCAGCTCGTTCTGCTCGAATTGCTCCGAGCGAGGCTTGCCTCCTTTCTCCGTGATCATGATCGTGTAGCCCAAGCTCCCATCCTCCGGACGGCTGATCCCTACCACTGGCCGATTATTCTCGCCCACTCGGGGCACAGCAACTTTCAGTCCTCGTGGCGGGCGCTTGAGACGGCCGTCCGGCGCCGGCCCCTACCGGCGACGATCCCCCACCCCCACCCACGCGGCCGCCGAGGTGCTGCCGCCGGGCGGAGGGCCGCGCGCGGCGGGGGTGCTGGCGGCCTGCCAACGCCGCCACCACGCAGGCGCCGAGGCCGGCCGGGCCCACGACCGCGACGCGATCCTTAGAAAAAGCCGATGGACAGGTGCAGGTTCAGGCGATCGAGGGTCTGGAGCGCCGGCAGGCGTCGGCGCCCGTCCACGACCTTCCAGCCGAGGTCGATGACGAAGGGCCCCACCGGCGTGTTGTAGCGCAGGCCCACTCCTGCGCCGGCGGCGAAGCCGATGGCGTCGAATTGGCGCACGTCCTCGAGGAGCTGACCCACGTCCACGAAGGCCGACACCTCGACGTCCCCGGCCACAGCGATGCGCAGCTCGTTGCGCACGTCGAGGAAGAAGTTGCCGCCCAGGCTCTGGCGCGGATCGAGGGCGCTGGCACCGGTCTGGTCGAGCGGGTTGCGCGAGCTGGCCGGCCAGCGGTCGTCGTCGGCGGGGAGGATCTCGTCTTCGCGGAAGCCGCGGATCGTGGTGGTGCCGCCGAGGTAGAAGCGCTTGTACAGCGGGATGTACGAGTCGCCGAAGGGGAAGATGTTGCCCGCTCGACCAGACAAGGCCCACAGGAAGCCCGGGGCCAGCGGCACGTAGCCCACCGCCGAGCCCGTGAGCTTGAGGAAGTCGCTCGCCACCTCGGTCACCTCGGCGTCACTGGAGCGACGCAGTGTCCCCGATCCGAGGGCCAGGTCGGCCACGCCAGAGAGCCACACGCCAGAGCGCGGGCGCACGGGGCTGTCGCGGAGGTCGCTCGACAGCGCCATGCGCCAGGTGGTCTGGCGAATGAAGCCGGCGTCGGTGCGGCGCACCAGGCCGATGCTGCCCTCGCCGCAGCTGACACCGAACGAGAGGTTGTTGGGGCAGTCGAAATCGGAGATCTCACCATCGACGGCGGGGGACACGTTGAGCCACGGGGCCGGCTGTGTGTCGAGGCCACCGATGATGGAGCCGCGGTTGAGCGTGAAGGCCGGCCGGATCTCGCGCATGCCGAGCGCGTCGACGTGCAGGCGCGTGTCGAAGGGCATGCCATACACCTTGGGCAGCTCGCCCGTGAGCACGGCCTGCCCCTCGAAGAAGCGGCCCCACTCGAGGATCAGGTTGTCCTCGGGCGGGAAGCGGTTGAGCGGGCTGTTGGGATCGTCTTTGTCGTAGAGGAAGTCATAGAAGGCGCGCGGGTAGTTGACCTGGCCGCGCCCGTGGAGCGCCACGCCCAGGCCCGCGATGTTGCGCACCTCGCCCGCCAAGAAGCCGCGCGGGCCGTCCTCCACCGATGCGCCGGCGCCCACCTCCACGGCGAACTGCGGTCGCTCGCGCACCACCACCAAGAGGTCGCGGCGCGTGGCACGCGGATCGTCGTCGAGCAGCTCCACGGTCACCGACGAGAACAAGCCCAGGCGCGACAGGCGCTGGCGGCTGCGCTCCACCTCGGTGGCGCTGTACACGTCGCCCGGCGCCAGCGTCACCCGGTCGAGGATCACCAGGTCTTGCGTCACCTTGTTGCCGCGCGTGCGGATCTCGCCGATGGTGACGCGCGGCCCGGGATCGACACGGAACACCACCTCGACCTCTGGTCGACCCTCGACACGCTGCACCTCTTCGGTGACGCGCGCGAAGGGGTGCCCGGTGTCCTGCAGGTTGCGCTCGACGGTGGCGCGGGCGTCGGCGATGACGGCGTAGCTGGCCGGGTGCCCGGGCTCGAGCGCCACCTGCTCGAGCAGGGTCGCCAGGTTGAGCGCCGCGGCGCAGGAGGCGTCGGCCGCGCACGGTCGCACGTCGAGGAAGCGGACGCCTGCCACGGTGACCCGCGCCCCCTCGCGCACCTGATAGGTGACGCGGATCTGCGTGCCGTCGTCGGAGAACTCGGGGGTCGGCCCGAGCACCGTGGCATCGAGGAACCCGTCGGCGCGGTACAGGTCGGTGATGCGCCGCGAGGCTTCGGTGAACGCGCGCTCCACGTACACGGGCTGGCGACGCAACATGGGCCGCGGCAAGAGCTCGAAGCGCTGGTCGCTCAGCTCGACGGCGCGCGGTTCCTGCTTGGTCTTGCGCGCTTGCGCTGGGTCCTGCGCCAACAGCTCGGCGAGGTCGCCCGGATCGACGGGCTGCAACAGGTCCATGTCGGGCATCTCCGTCTCGACGATGCGCCAAACCTCATCGACCAGCTCCTCCGCCTTGTGGGCGCGGGCGCCCTTGACCACCACCGCCGACACCTGCGCGCGCGGCCCTTCCGAGATCACGAAGCGCAGCTCGCGCTCGGCGTCGTCGTCGTGGGGCGGCGCCGCCGGTACGTCAGCCACCGTCACCGCCACGCGGGCGTAGCCGGCCAGCCGATAGGCGCCCTCCACTTGCGCGCGCGCCCGCGCCAGCGACATGGGGTCGAGGCCGTCGATCTTCCCCTCGTGCAGCACCGTGCGCAGCGCGGCGCTGGCGAGCAGCTCGTTGCCCAGGTAGCGCACGCGATAGCGCGGCCCGGCCTGCAAGAGCACGGTCACGTCGGCGCTGTCGCCGGTGTCGTCGTTGGCCACCGACACCACGCCCACCTTGACGCCCAAGTGACGTCGACGGAGCAGGAGCTGCTTGGCCGCGTTGAGGCCCGCCTCCACACGCGTGCGATCGAAGGCGGCCCCCTCCTCGACGTGCAACATGGCGGTGATGTCTGCGCGCGACAGCGGCGCGTCGCCCTCGACGATCAGGCGACGCAGCACCACCGGACGGCCGGGCGTCACCGTCACCTCCACCGTGCGCTCGTCCTCGCCGACCTCCTGCACCGCCACCGCCACGGCGGCGCGCGGGTAGCCCAGGTCGGCGAGCAGCGCGTGGATCCGCGCCTTGGCCTCCGTGAGGCGCTCCGGACGGTAGCGCTGACCAACCTCGAGGCCGACGGCGTCGCGCACCGCATCTTGGGGCAGCGGCGCGGCCGCGCGCACGATCAGCTCGCGCACCACCACGTCGGGCACGAGCCGGACGAAGAGCGCCACGCGACCGTCGTCGGCGCGATCTTGCGACACCCGCACGTCGGACCAGGTGCCCGTGAGCAGCACGCGCTTGATGCCCAGGCGCACGCGGGCAATATCGAAGGGCTCGCCGGCCTTGACGCCGAACACGCCGGCCACCGCCGCGCGGGTGGCGTCATCTTTGGCGCCCTCGACGATGACCGCGGCAATGAGCGGCGCGCTCGCGGGGTCGCCCTCCTGCGCGCCGACGCTCGGCGCCTCGGGCTGAGCTGCCACCAGCGCTGACAGGACCACGAGAGCGGCGAGCACCACGGGAGCCTACCAGCCTGGGGCCGGCACCTCAGCGAGCGTCCGCGCCGCGCACCGTGCGCACCACCGCGCGCGCCTCGGCGGGCAGCACCAATGCGGCGACGCGCACGGGGTTCTCTGCGTAGGGCAGCGTCACCAGGAAGAACGCGCCGCGCGCCCCGTCGAGGTCGGTGTGCACGGGCTCGCTCAGGTCGGTGCCGTCGGCGCCGTACAGCACCACGCGCTCGATGGCCTCGTCGGCCACCTCGACGCGCAGGGTGATTTGCAGGCCGTCGATGTCGGGATCTTCATCGTCGGCGTCGGTGTAGATGACGTCGCCGTCGACGATGGTCAGCGCCTCGATGGGCAGCGAAGGCTCTGCCAAGGTGTCGCTCTCGGGCATGCCCATGGAGCACGCCGGCAAGAGGAGCGCCAACAGCGCCGCGGCGCGCGGCGGCGCTGTTGGCGGACAGCGAGCGGCCTCTGCGGGGACGGCGGCGCGGCGCAAGGACGTGGTGCGGGCGGGTGCGGTAACGGGAACCATGGGAGCCTCCTGGAGTCGCCCGGCGCCGCCGGGTGACCTGTGGCTCCAAGGTAGTGCTCGTTCGTCCGCCGCCGAAATTTTCGGCCGCGCCGGCGCGCACCACCGATCACCGGCAGTCGTAGCCCGTCTCTTCGTCCACCAAGGCGCACTCGTCGCCGTCGTCGGCACAGTCCTGCGAGTAGACCTCGCCGTCCTCGCACCAGGTGAGCACCGTGCCGTCGCACTGACCGCGGTAGTCGTAGCCCTCGCACTCCTCGGCGTCGAAGCACCAGTAGCCGGTCTCGGGCCCCACGTACTGGCAGGGCTGGTCGAGCTCGGCGCAGTCCTGCGTGTGCTTCTGCCCCATCAGGTCGCACCAGCCGGCCACGTCGCCGTCACAGGCGCCCTCGTAGGTGAGATCGCCGCAGTCGGTGGGCACGCACGAGAAGCCCTGCGCCGCATCGAGCAAGAGGCAGCGCTCGACGCACGTGTCGCATGCGCGCGTCTTCACCACACCGGCGTCGCACCACGAGAGGGTCTCGCCGTCGCAGGCGCCGAAGGCCGACACCGCTCCGCACGCGTTGGCGCTGGTGGCGATGCAGCGGGCGTTGCCGCCATCGTCACCGCAGATCTCCTCGGGACCACACAGGTCCCGAACCACGACGCCGGCCTCGCAATACTCCGCCGACGCTTGCTCGAGGCCGCAGCGCCCCGCCTCGCTCAGCACCACGGCGCCCGCGTCGCACGCCTCGGGCAGCGCCGCGGGCGTGGGCCCGGTGAAGCTCTCGATCCACGCCCGCACCACGTCAGCGCGCTGGTAGCGGTCGCGGAACATGCACGCCGGATCGCCCCACGACAAGACGCCGAGCACGCGCGCGTCGCCCTCGGCAGACAGGTGCAGGCTTGGGCCGCCAGAGTCGCCGAAGCACACGCCCCGGCTGCCCTCGCCGTCGACGACATACTCGTTGTCGCCCTCGGTGCCATCGAAGCGCTCGGTGACGAAGTAACGGCCGTGCGAACCGTCGTGGGTCTCGCCGTAGCCGGCCTGCTCGAGGCGCACGCCGGTGTCGTCGTCGCTGAGGGGCGGGCTCGCCATGGTGATGGGGATGGGCCGCACGGGGATGGTGTCGGCTGGCCGCGCGCTCAGGAGGATGATGGCGATGTCGAGCCCGTCGGGGTGCTCCTCGATGTCGGCGGCGGACAGCGCCAGCACGGGATCGACGTCGTCGGGGCCAAAGAGCAGGTCCACCTGTCCGGCGCTGGCGCCCTCGGTGCAATGCTGGGCGGTCAAGACCACGTCGTCGGCGATGAGGGTGCCCGAGCACCAGCCGCCGTACGAGCGATCGCCCACGGCCACCACGGCGAGCTGCTGTGCCTCGTCGAGGGGCACCAGGGTTGGCGTGCGCGAGCCAAAGTAGATGCCGCCCGCGCTGGCCGCGGCGGGCCGGTTGGTGGGCTCGGCGCACTCGGGCGGCAACGGCTCGCCTTCGCCCTCGCCCTCTCCTTCACCGCTCGCGGGCGGAGGAGGCAAGCGCCCACGGCACGCGGTCAGTGCCAAGAACGCGAGGACCACGAGGAGGGGGCGCATGCTCACTCCTGTAGCAGGTGCCACGCAGCGCTCAAGGGCGCGCCGCCGTCACCGGACCACGCGCGCCGCCAGGGCCCGCGTCTCGAGCAGGTTGTCCTCGATGGCGCAGTAGCTCCATCCGCCATAGCGCCCCACGCTGAACACGCCGTGGCCCTCGAGCTCGGCGCGCGCGCGGGCTGCCTCGGCGATGGAGCGCTGGGTCAGGTGCACGTAGGCCGGGCTCATGACGACGTGGTGGTGGGCCACCAGCTTCTGTCCTTGGTGCACGATGCCCTCGGCGGCGAGGTCGGCCAGCACGCGCTGCTGCAGCACACCCACGTCCGGGCGTTCGCCGCCCGGTGGCAGCCCGATCTCGACGTACAGGCTCATGCGGTTGGCCGGAATGATGTTGTCGTAGAAGCCCACGCGATAGAACACGCGCGCCGGGTCGGCGACGTAGACCCAGTGCACGTCGCGGGGGCCCTTCTTGTCGAAGCCCAAGTTGAACACCAGCACGCGGTTCGACGTGAAGGCGCCCTCGTCGTGCGGCAGGCCGGTTGCGCGCAGCGTGGCGGGCAGGGGCACAGAGGTGACGAGCTGGCCGTAGCGGAGCTTGCGCTGACTGGTGGTCACCACCCGCTCGGCGAGGTCGATGGCAAGCACCTCCTCCTCGAGGGCCACCGTGCGCTCGGGCAGGTCGCGCACGAGCGCGCGCACGTACTCCGCGGCGCCGCCTTCGGGGTAGCTGAAGCTCGCGTTGTAGCCCGCGCGCACGTCGGCCTCGGGGCGCAGCGCCGCCAGCACCTCGTCGAGCGAGGCGTGGGGGAAGAAGCGGCCCATGGCGTCGACGTCGAGGGTGTCGAGGTCACAGGCGTAGAGCTTCTCGTTGTAGGGCACCAGGAAGCGCTCGCACATGGCGGCGCCGAAGCGGCGCAGCAGCATGCTCTTGAACGACGCCGGCGCGGCCTCGTCGACGTGCTTGCTCGCCTGGTGCAGGTCGGCCAGGCACGCGATGAAGCCGGCCTGGTCGAGCTGGTGGATGTGCGTCTGGAAGGGGTAGTCCACCTCGCTGCTCGGGCTGCCGGTCGTCGGCGCCGTGCGCACGCGCGCCACGCGCTCCACGGTGCGCACGGCGCCGCTCATGCGCGCGCGCAGCCACGCCTCCACCTCGGCATGCCGGAAGTGGAAGAAGTGCCCGGCGAAGTCCCAGGTGAAGCCGTGGCGTTTGACGGTGCGGCAGTAGCCGCCGGGCTCGCGCTCGCGCTCCACCACCAGGATGCTCGGCGGCGCGCGGCCGCGTCGCGCCGCCTCCTCGCGCGCCCAGTTGGCGAATGACAGGCCCGAGACGCCCGCGCCCACGACGACGAAGTCGAACGCTTCCAGCTCCATGCGCGCGGGACGCTATTGCACATCTGCGCCGCTGGCGATGCTCTCGCGCCCATGCGCCCGCGCGGCCCCAAGAACCCCTACGTCCGCTTCCACAAGCTCGACAAGCCCCCCGTGGCGCTGCACGCGACCACGCTGTGGGACTACCCCTCGCAGCACTACGGCAAGGGCACGCAAGGCGACCCGAGCTACCGCGGCGCCACGCCGAGCCACGTGATCTGGAACGTGCTGCAGCGCTGGAGCAAGCCCGGCGACGTGGTCGTCGACCCCTTCTGCGGCTCGGGCACCACCCTCGACGTGTGCCGCGACCTGGGCCGCCAGGGGCGCGGCTTCGATCTCGCCAGCCCACGCGAGGACGTAGAGCGCGCCGACGCACGGTCGCTGCCGCTGCAGGACAAGAGCGTCGACCTGGTGTTCATGGACCCGCCCTACGCCGACAACCTGCGCTACTCCGACGATGAGCGCTGCCTCGGCACGCTCGACGCCGAGAGCGGCGCCTGGCAGGAGGCGATGGCCGAGGTGCTCGCCGAGGCCGCGCGCGCGCTCAAGCGGGGCGGCGTGTGCGCCGTCTTTCTGTGCGACATCTACAAGGAGAAGCAGGGCAAGCGCCGCTTCCTGCCCCTTGGCCTCTACTTGGCCGCCGCCGCCGAGAGCGCGGGCCTGGTGCCGCTCGACCATGTGGCCGTGGTGCGGCGCGGCAAAACCCTCGAGAGCGGCTCTGGCAGCCGCCAGGCGGCTCGAGATCGCTTTTTGCTTCGCGGTTTTTCGCACCTGTTGCTGTTCGAGAAGCCATGAATTTCTAGCATCTTGGCGATGGATGCGCGGGCGGCTCCGACGATCGACCGATGTAGGATGGGTGCGCACATTGACCTTCACGGCCGAAACACCGGTCATGAAGACCAACACCGCCCTCACTACCGCTCTCCTCACCCTCCTCTTCACCCTGCCTGCCCTGGCCCAGGACACCACGGCCCCCGCCGGCTGGACCTGCGTCGCGAGCTGGTACGGCACCGACGACGGCTGCGACTGCGGCTGCGGCATCGCCGACACCGACTGCGCCTCGAGCGATCGCTCGAGCTGCCAGTACAACCACTGCACCGACGGCCAGGTGCCGGCCGACGCTGCCGGCGGCTGCGCGGCCAACACCTGCGGCGACGGCTACGCGGCGGGCGTCGAGGTCTGCGACGCCGGTGGCGGCGACGGTTGCGCGGCCGACTGTAGCGCCGAGGAGCCCGGCTATAGCTGCTCGTGGGGCGCCGGCGGCTGCCATCAGGTGGTGTGCGGCGACGGCAACCTCGAAGGCGACGAAGCCTGTGACGACGGCAACGCCGCTGGGGGCGACGGCTGTGGCGGCGACTGCCAGACCGAGGACGGCTATTCCTGCCGCACGCCCGGTGAGCCGTGCACGGCGATGCCAGCGGGCTGGAACTGCAACGCCTACTACTACGGCACCGGCGATGGCTGCGACTGTGGCTGCGGCGTGGAGGACCCCGACTGCGACGGCGGCTGCGCCGAGCCCGGCTGCGACGTCGCTGGCGTGTGCGCCTACTGCTACGACGCCGACGGCGCCATGGTGGGCTGCGCGTCGGGCGGCAGCGGCGGCGATGATCATGGCTACGAGGACGAGCCCGGCGACGACAGCGGCTCCGGCTCGGGCTCCGGCTCCGGCTCGGGTTCCGGCTCGGGTTCAGGCTCCGGCTCCGGTGGCGGCGTCGGTCTCGGCGACGACGGCAGCGCGCGCGACCCCGACAGCAAGGTGACGCCGAAGACCGGCTGCGCCGCCACCAGCCCCGCCGACATGCCTGCCGCCATGGCCGTGCTCGCGCTCGTCGCCGTGCTCGGCGCGCGCCGCCGCCGCTGACGAGGCGCGAGGGCTACGCTCGGAGCGCTGCTTCGAGCGTGGCCTTCGCCTCGGTCTTCTCGTCGCGGTACTTGACGATGACGGGCGCGGCCACCTGGAGGCCGCGTTCGTTCGCCCAAGCACCCGACGCCGGTCGCGAGCCCGCGACCACCACTGCGCCCGCCGGGACTTCGAGGGGTCCATCGGCGGGCGCGGTGATTTCGCGCTCAGCAACCAGGTCGAACAGGCGCGAGCTGCGCGTCAGCACCACGCCGGCCGCCAGGATCGCGCGCGCGCGCACGATGGTGCCCTCGTACACGCCGCAGTTACCGCCGATGAAGCAGTCGTCCTCCACGATCACGGGCAAGGCACCCACGGGCTCGAGCACGCCGCCGATCTGCGCCGCCGCCGACAAGTGCACGCGCTTGCCGAGCTGGGCGCACGAGCCCACCAAGGCGTGGCTGTCGATCATGGTGCCCTCGTCGACGTAGGCGCCCACGTTGACGAAGGCCGGCGGCATGATGGTGACGCCGGAGGCCACGAAGGCGCCGCGCCGCACCGAGGATCCGCCGGGCACCACGCGCACGCGCTGTGTGGGTGCAAAGGAGCGCACCGGGTAGGTGTCTTTGTCGACGAAGGGCAGCGCGGCGTCGCCCATCTCCACCAGGCGCCCGAGCTTGAAGCCAAAGAGCACGCCGCGCTTGACGCGCGCGTCCACCTGCCAGCGCCCATCGGCCGCTGGCGCGGCGGCGCGGGCGTGGCCGCTCTCGAGGAGCGCGAGGAAGCGCTCGAACGTGGCCCGAGCGTCGGCGGCGCCTTGCAGCGCCTCCACGGAGAGCGCCGACAGGCGATCGATGTCGGCCATGAGCTGCGTGAGCGCGTCGGTCATGGGGTCTCCTCGAGCAGGCGCCGAGCGAGCGAGTGGTAGAGCTCGACGGCGGCGCGCAGCTCGTCCAGCGCCACGCTCTCGTGCGCAGTGTGTGCGTCGAGGATCGAGCCGGGGCCAACCAAGAGCGGCCCGCCGCTCGCGCGCGGCGACAGGTGCGGCACGTCGGAGCCGAAGGCCACCACCTTGGTGGGCAGGCCCGGCAGCGTCACCAAGCGCTGCGGGCCCGACTGGGTGCGCAGGGCGAGCTGGGTACCGGGCGTGAGCAGCGCGCGCACCCGCGCCAAGAGCGCGGCGGCGTCGCTGGTGGTGCGCATGACGCACACGGCCTTGGCGTGGGGCGCCAGCACGTTCGGCGCCACGCCGCCCTCGACGACGCCCACGTTGAGCGTGGTCTGCCCCGCGTCGTCGGTGCGAGGCCAGGGCTCGGCGAGCAGGCGCGAGAGATCACCGAGGAGCTGGTGCACGGCCGAGTGGCCAGCCTCGGGGTAGGCGCTATGCGCCGCCTTGCCCTCGCAGGAGAGCTCGAAGGCCATGACGCCCTTCATGGCCGACACCAACATGCCGTCGGTGGGCTCGCCGTCGATGAAGTGGCGCACCTGGGGCATGAAGCCCTGCGCCGCCGCCTTGGCGCCGTCGCTGTCGGTCTCTTCACCCACGACGAACAGCAGGGCCACCCGCGTCTCACCGGCGGCGAGCAAGCGCTCGAAGGCGCACAGCATGGCGGCCGCGATGCCCTTGGCGTCGATGACGCCGCGGCCGTGCAGGCGATCGCCCTCGAGGCGCGGCGGCAGGAAGGGCGGCACGGTGTCGAGGTGGGTGGTGAGCAGCACCAGCGGCGGCGCGCCCGCGGTGGCGAGCACGTTGTCGCGGCCGGGCGTGTCGCCCACGCGCTGGCGGGTCACCTGCGCGCCCATGGCCTGCAGACGGCGCGCGACCTCGTCGACCACGGCGGCCTCGTCGCCGGTGATCGACGGGATGGCGCACAGCGCAACAGTGAGCTCGATGACGTCGTGCACGCGGAGCGCACGCTACGAGAAAGGCCGCAGCACGCAAACCGCTTTCACGCCTGCCCCACTGGCCCCTTGGTCATGCGCCGCGGCATGGTGAGCTGCACGGTGCTTCCCTCGGCGGAGCTGCGCGTCAAGAGCTTGCCGCCGTTCTTCTCGACCAAGAGGCGCGCGCGGGCCAGCCCCACGCCGAGCCCAGGACGGTCGAGGTCGGCGCGGGGGCGGAGGAAGGGCGCCTCGGCGTCGGGGATGCCCGCGTCTTGCGAGGGCGCGGTGCCCTCGGGGAGCTGGTCGACGACCTCGAAGGTGATCGCCGAGGGCCCGCCGCGCAGGTGCACCTGCACCTTGGCCTCGTGGTTGTGCGCGCGCACCCGCAGCGCGTTGTCGAGCACGGCGCACAGGGCCTCGGCCAGATCCGTGGGATCGCCGTCGACGTCGAGGTCGGCGTCGGACGCCACCACCTCCACGCGCAAGAGCTCGTCGCGCCGCCCCGGCGTCACCGGCTGGGCGGCACGGGCGCGCTCGAGCGCGGCCTCGAGCAGGCGACGCGCCGGCACCCGCGCCACCACCGAGGGGCGCCCCGGGCGCCGCAGCAGCGCGTCGTCGAACAGGGGCGGCATGAGCCCCAGGGCTGCGGGCGAGGGCAGGCTTGCGCTGGTCGAGGTGTCGGCGCGCAGCACCACGGGCGCGGGCCGCCCGTCGAGCAGCGCGCGCATCAACGCCGAGGCTGCGGCGCTCACGAGCGCCGCCCACAGCGCCAGCCGCGCCGTGGTGAGGGCGTCGAGCGGCAGGGCGAGGCCAACCACCAGCGCCAGCACGCCCACCACGGCGCCGCCGCTGACCTCGCGCAGGCCCGGCGGCGACACCGGCGACAAGCGACCGGCGGTGCCGATGGCGCCGGCCGCGCCCACGGCCACCGCCCACAATCCGCCGTTCAGGCTCGCGGGCAGGATGCCGGTGGCGGCGCCGAGCGACGCGACGCCGAGCGCCGCCGCCTGCGCCCCCAGCAGCACGCGCGCGCGCGGCACCTTCACCTCGCGGCGCCGCCACAGGCACACCACGGCGCCCGCCAGCGCCGCACCCATGGCGAGCCCAGCGGCGGTGGCGCCCGCCAGCTCCGGCGGCAGCACGCCCAAGAGCGCCAGCCCCTGCGCGACCAAGCCGACGACGACCGGGGGCACCGACAAGAGCGCCAGGCGGCCCGCCATGGCCTCCTGCATGCACAAGACCAGGAGCGGGCCCGCCGCGCACAAGAGCAGCGGGCGGCCGTCGCCGCCGCCGAGCATGGCGCCCAGCGCGGCCGCCACCGCCACGCCCAGCGCCACGCCGTGATGCAAGAGCAGCCCCACGCGCTCCACGCGCGGCCCTTCGCTCTTGCGCGCCACGGCCGTCAGGCCGCCGAGCACCGAGAGCGCCGCCAGCGTCGCCAGCGAGGCGCGCAGGGTCGGGTCGAGGGCGTGCTCCATCAGCCCGAGGTTAGCAGCTCGCGCCGCGCCACGACGGGCGTCAGGGCGCGACGATGCGCCCCGGAGCACCCTCGCTGCCGGCGGCGCTGTGGCAGGCGTTGCAGTCGCCGCTGGTCTGCGGCGCGAGCATGTCGCGCGTGCGTCCGTCGAGGGTCAGGCGCACCCGATAGGGCGGGCAGCTCGCCTGCGTGCACAGTGTCGAGCTCTCGATGATGAAGTTGCCCGCGCTGTTGGTGGTGGCGGTAGCGAGCACGCTGCCGTCGTCGTCATCGATGATGTCGACGCGCACGTCGCCCACGCCGCGGCAGTCGTTGCTGTCGTCGACGGTCTGGGTCACGGTGCCGAGGAAACCGCGCCGCGGGCCCTCACCCTCGGACTGATGGCACTCGAGGCACGCGCGGCCCGGGTGCATGCGGGAGCTCTCCGCGTTGCCGAATTGCCAGTACTGATCGGTAGAGCAGCTGCCCGTGACGCCGCTCGGGACGCGGTCGGAGAACCCTGCGACCAGGCTCGGCGCGCCGATGTGCTCGCTGATGTCCCCGCCGGGCTCCAGCGGGGGCGGCGGAGGCGGCGGGGGCGGCGGCGACGCGCTGCAATCGTCGAGCGCACCGTCGGCGATCCAGGCGCGCACCAGCGCCAGCTCCGCGGCACCCACCGCGCCGTCTGGCGGCATGATGCCCCGTCGGTTCGGCCCCTGCGTGCCCGCCATCTTGCGATAGAGGAAGCTCGCATCAGGGTCGCCCGCCACCACCAGCATCTCGCCGGGGTAGCCGGGGCTGGCGGCGCCTACCAGCTCCTGCTGCGCGTCGGCGCGCAGATCGACGTCGATGGCGCCACCGTTGTGGCACGAGGCGCAGCGGTTCGAGAGCACGGCGCAGGCGGTCGCATTCTCGCCCTCACCTTCGCCTTCGCCGCCCGGGTCGCCTTCACCTTCACCCTCACCGGCAAGCTCGCAGCTCGCGGTCGCGCCCGCCGCGATCCAGGCGCGCACGGTCTCTCTCTGGCTGTCGTCGAGCTCGGCGCCGAGCGGCATGAGATCGCCGTCGCCGTCGGACACGGCCGTGATCTTGGCGTACAGGAAGCTCCCCTCGGGGTCGCCGGCCACCACGAGCACCCTCTCCGGGTGCAGGACGCTCGGCTGGCCCACCAGGGCGAGCACCGCGTCGTCGCGGAGATCTGGCGGCGTGCTGCCGTCGTGGCAGGCCACGCACTGCGCGGCAAACAGCTCCTGTACCTCGCACAGGGTGCTGCCTGCTGGGCCGGGGTCCTCGTCGGCGTGGCCGGGCGCCACCGCCGTCCCCTGCGGGCACCCGGCCAGCGCGGCAGCGACGAGCACGGCATAGCAAGGGGAACGGCACGGCAAGGCGTAGGACATGGGGAGCTCCGATGCCCCCCCTACGTGGCCGCTCCCCAGCTGCGATCAGGCGCCGGGCGCCGACCTGGCAGGATCAGGCGCGATAGAGCGCCGCCGCCCAGCACATACCCGCGCCGATGGCGAGCATCAGCACCTTGCTGCCCGGCTTCATGCGCCCGTCGCGCACCGCCTCATCGAAGGTGATGAAGGCCGACGCCGACGAGGTGTTGCCGTAGCGATCGATGTTGATGACGAAGCGCTCGAGCGGGATCTCCACGCGATCGGCGACGGCCTCGATGATGCGCAGGTTCGCCTGGTGGGCCACCACCAGATCGATGTCGTTCGCGGTGAGGCCGTTCTTCTCCAGGATCTTGCGAGCGGCGTCGACGAGCGATCGCACGGCGATCTTGTAGACCTCGCGCCCGTTCATGATGAGACGGTCTTGGCGCGCGGCCAAGAGCTCGGGCGTGAGCGGCTTCTTGGAGCCACCCGCGGGGATGTACAGGTGCTGCCAGGTGCTGCCGTCGGAGTAGACGGCGGTGTCGATGAGGCCCGGGCCCTCCTCGGGCCCCGCCTCCACCACGAAGGCGCCGGCGGCGTCGCCAAACAGCACGCAGGTGGAGCGGTCGGTCCAGTTGGTGATGACCGAGAGCGTCTCGGCGCCCACCACCAGGATGCGCTTGACCGTGCCCGCGCGCAGGAATTTGTCAGCCACGGAGAGCGCGAACATGGAGCCAGCGCAGGCGGCCAGCACGTCGAAGGCGGCGGCGTTCTTGGCGCCGAGCTTGTCTTGCAGGATGCACGCGCACGAGGGCACGCGCAGGTCGGGCGTAACGGTGCCAACGATGATGAGGTCGAGATCCATGGCGGTGATGCCGGCGCGCTCGAGCGCGCCGCGCGCCGCGTGCTCGGCCATGTCGGCCGTCGACATGGCGCCCTCGTAGTCGACCAGGCGGCGGGTCTTGATGCCCGAGCGCTCCTGGATCCACTGGTCGTTGGTGTCGACGATCTTGGCCATCTCGTCGTTGGTGACGACCCGAGGTGGTGCAAAGGCGCCGGTGCCGATGATGCGCGCGCGAAGAGCCATGGGCCCTTCTTCCCCGGCCCCAGCGTTGCAGCAAGGGCCAAAGGTGAGAGCGGCAGCGACGAACGATGACCGCGAGGGTGCGAAATGCACCGCGGGCGCGCCATTGCGCGCCACCGAGGAGACGCCGGTCGACCCCCCGAAGAGAGGGTGCCGATCAGCTTTCGAGCACGATCGCGATGCTCTTGGGCTCCACTTGGCCTTGGCGGACCTGCTCGAGGAGCTGGCGGTCGGCCGACGGCAGCGCCGCGTCGAACTCGATGCCGAAGCTGTCGGCCACGCGCGGGCCCTCGCCCGGCCGCTGCCCGGCTACCCAGGCCACCCGGCCAGCCAAGGTGCGCCGGCCCTCGGCGACCTCGACGTCGACCCTGACG
The DNA here is from genome assembly GCA_020850995.1 of Deltaproteobacteria bacterium. Classification (GTDB taxonomy): domain Bacteria; phylum Myxococcota; class UBA727; order UBA727; family VGSZ01; genus JACOUT01. The sequence goes on along the minus strand of JADZDP010000051.1, from coordinate 1,049 downwards.
CCGAGCCCAGCGCGCAGGGCGTCGGCGAGCGGGCCCTTGGAGCGCACTTGCATGCCCCCCGCCGACAGATTCGCGATCTCGAGCTCCACCAGCGGCGCCGTGGACGAGGCGCGCAGCGACACCGGCGTGCGCTCGAAGTTGCGCGCCGGCTCGTAGCTATTCATGGCGAAGATGCGCGCCAGCGCGCTGCCGAGCGGCCCCCGGTCTTTGGCCAGCCAGTCGCTCTCGAAGGCCACGCCCACGTCGTAGACGACCTTGCCCGTGGGGCTCGGTCGCTCGCGGCACCAGGTGACCTCACCCACCGCCTGCAGCTCCTCCACTTCGCCAGCGTCGACGCTGAGCTTGAGCTGCGTGCCCTTGGGGACAGGCTTGTCGCTCTCCAGGCGCAGGCCCTTGGGCGAGACGTCGCTGGCCTCGGCCTCGCCCTCGTGGCCGCCGGCCTCGAAGCGCACGCGCAGGCGCAGATCGATGCGCGGTCCATCGCGCCGCTCACTCGCTTTGGTCGCTGCCATAGCCCCTCGGGGTCAAGGACGACTGAGGCTAGCAGGGTGCCCGGCGCAGGTCAGCTAGCAAAGAACCGCCGCCAGGGCGCCAAGGGGCGAGCGGAGCGGGCTGAGCCCGCAGAGCGAGCGGCAAGCCGGCCCGAAGGACGGCGCCCGAGACAGACAAACCAACGAACCCCAGCAGAAGGACGACGGCCGGATCCTGGCCCCGATGACGCCGCAACAACCACGACGTCAAAGGCCAGGTCCGGCCGGCGCACGTCGCGATCGGCGACCTTGCTGTCGCCCATCGCGAGAAAAAACAGGGCCGGATCCTGGCCCCGATGACGCCGCGACAACCACGACGTCAAAGGCCAGGTCCGGCCGGCGTACGTTGAAAACGGCGACCTCGCTGTCGCCGTTTTCAACACAACTCAGAAGCCGCCCATGCCGCCCATGCCGCCCATGCCGCCCATGCCGCCCATGCCGGCGCCGGCCGCGGGCTTGGCCTTCTTGTCCTCGGGCTCGTCGGCGATCATCGCCTCGGTGGTGAGGAGCAGGCTGGCC
>JADZDP010000050.1 GCA_020850995.1 Deltaproteobacteria bacterium | reverse complement strand
GCGCTTCGACGAGGGCTGACGAGCTGTCGCTGGCCGTGCCTCAGGGCCCGCCAATGGACACCCGGTCGTCCTCGCGAGCCATCCATCGTCGCTGGCGGCGTCGCGTCCTCGGTCCGTGGCGACGGCCACGGCCCTGCGGGGCTCCTTGCCATCGACGCGCCTCGCTCGCGATCACCGATCGACTTGTCCATTCGCGGGCCCTCAGGGCACGGTGGACACGACCAGCGAGTAGGGACCGGTGACCGTGACGCCCGTCGGTGCCTTGACCACCACGTAGAGCTGCTGCGTGGTGGGGTTGCTGACGTAGGTGTAGGGCGTGCCGTGCGTCGCGGTCCCGATCAGGCTGCCGCTCGGAGGCAGTTGGGTCAGCACGTCGGGGCGCGGATAGAGCTCGGCCACCATGCCGTCCGGCGAGGGATCGTTCTGTGTGAGCGTGACGGTGACGTCCTCGCCGGCGAAGGAGATGAGCTCATAGACGTCGACGTCGTTGGTGCAACGGCTCGACGCCGGGGTCACCAGGGTCGCAGTGTTGCCCGAGAAGGGACTCCCGGGCACGGGGTTTGGCCGCACGATGGTCGAGGTGGAGGGCAGCTCGTTCGAGCCCGCGCCGGCGTCCTCGCCGTCGTCGGTGCAGGGGAGGCCCACCTCGACCTTGAGCGCGTAGGGCTCGAGCTGATGGCCGGTGGTGCCCTGGGGCTTGACCTTGACGCCATACTCTTTGGCCGTCGTGCCAGTGGCCGTGTAGCTCAGCACCACCAGGCCATCGCCGTCGCTGTCGAGGGTGGTGCCCTCGGTGACGTTGTCGTTGGCGCCGTTGATGGTCAGGTCACCGCGCACCAGCGAGAGCAGGCCGCCCGCCGGATCGTAGGTGAGCGTGGCGCGCAGCACCTGGTTATTGGCCATGGGGCCCACGCGATACCAGTCTTCGTCGCCGTTGCCGCACACCAGGCCGCAGCCCGGCGTGCCCGGCGCCGCCACGGCGCAGGCCGCGAGGGTGCCCGGGTTCAGCGGCTCGGGGATGCGCGAGCCGTCGTTGATGCACTGCATGGTCGTGTCTTCTTCCCAGGTGCCGATGCAACGCCCAGTGCCGAAGGTGTTGTCGCTCGAAGGCTCGCTGGCGATGCACTGCGAGTTGTCGAAGGTGGAGACGCGCAGCTCGTAGTGCTGACCGACGATGTTGGTGGTGGAGGTGCTCGCGAGCCGCACGCGCGCGACGTAGTCGATGGCCGAGGTGCTGCCCGGCACGTCCACCTGCTCGTCGGGTTCGGTGCTGGCCGTCGACACGTTCGAGGTGGCGAGCTGGGTGGCGCCGTCGGCGCTCAACAGGTCGAGCGCCAGGTTGCCCTCGTTGTGGTTGAACGAGAGCTGCACCACGCCGCCCAGGTTCGGCGGCATGGTGAAGCGGAAGTGGTCGATGTCTTGCGGGTTGCAGCGCACCGGCGTGGTGAGCGTGAGCGCGGGCGGATCACCGCTGAGCGTCAACACCTGCGCGCCCGCCACAGCGCCGTCGTCCTCGCCGGGCTCGTCGCACTCGGGGCTTGGGCGCGCCACCTCTTCCAGGGTCAGCGTATAGCGCTGATCGGACACGGCGCCCGACGCCGAACCCAACGACACCTTGAGGTAGTAGGTGATCACGCCCTCGGGGCCCTCGACCACCTCCACGTCGTTGACCGTGCGGCTGTTGTCCGCCGACTGCGTGCCGGCCTCGTCCTTGAAGAGGTCGAGGTTGAGGTTGCCCTCGGCGTTGTAGAAGCCCGACAAGGTCACGCGCACCGAGTGCAGCGCCGGCACCGCGATGCGATAGAAGTCGGTGTCGTCGGTGCCGCAGCGCCCGAACGACTGCGTGCCCGCGGTGAGCGCCGTGCCGGTAGCGCCGGTGCCGTTCGGCTCCTCGGGCTGCCCGCCGGTGGAGCAGTCGGCCGGCTGGCTCGGCTCGTCCTCGCGCACGGTCACGGTGTACGACCAGGAGTCGTCGTCGATGTTGCCACCGACCACGCGCACGTAGAAAGAGCCGCTCTCGCCATCGCCGGTGACGCCGACCACCTGTACCGAGGCCTGCGTGGACGTGAACACCGCGCTCGACTCGATGCTGCCGTCGGTGCCGAGCATGGCCGCGACGATGCCTGCCTGGCCGCTGCCGCCGAAGTCGACGGTGGCCGTGTAGCGCTTGGCCGGGATGACCGGGAAGCTCAGCACGTCGGTGTCGCCGCGGCACAGCACGCCGGCGTAGGACATGCTGGTCATGGCCGTGGCCTGCGAGATCGCTTGGTTCGGCTCGTCGCCCTCGGTGCACACCGCCGCCGGCAGGAAGCACTGGAAGGCGTCGAGGTTGCAGCGCTCGCGGCTGTCGTCGCAGTCGCCGTCGGCCTCGCAGTCGGGCACCATGCAGGTCTGCAGCGCCAGCGCGCAGCGCTTGTTGCCTTGGCAGTCGTCGTCGGACGTGCACTGGCTCGCCTCGGAGAAGCAGTCGCCCGTGGCCTCGTTGCACAACAGGCCCGGGCCGCAGTCGTCGTCGTCGTCGCACTGGACGCAGCGCTGCAGCGCGTCGCAGAAGGTGCCCGGCGCGCAGTCGGCCTCGATCTCGCACTCGGGGTCGGCGACGTCGACGCAGAAGCCGGTCTCCTCGGAGCACAGCGAGCCCTCCTCGCAGCACAGCTCGGGGAAGCTCGCGCAGAAGGTGCAGCCGCCGCGGTCGGGCACGCACAGGAACACCGTGCGATCGCAGCGCTCGCCGCCCGGACACTGGAATGACGACGTGCAATCGGCGCGACCGGCGGCGTCGAAGCAACGACCGCCGGAGCAGAACTGGCCGGCGGCGGGGCAGTCGCCGTCGTTCTCGCAGGGCGTGCAGTCGGGCTCGTCGGGGGGGCAGCCGACGCCGGTGACGTCGGGGTCGCGCAGGCACTGCAGCGCGAGGCTCGAGCACATCTCCCACGCCTTGCAGCAGTAGGCGGAGTCGAGCCCCTCGTTGTCGCAGGCGGCCTCCATCAGCGGGTCGCAGCTGCCGGGCGTGCACACGCCGCCCTGGCACACCAGCCCGGCGCCGCACTCGTCGCTGTTCTGGCAATCCTTGACCACGTCGTCGGGGTTGATGATGGGGCCAGAGCTCAGGGGGCAGCCGCTGGCGAGCGCGGCCATGAGGCCGAGCGTCGAGGCGAGGAGCAAGCGCATGGTCATGGTAGGTCCCAGGTCAGTGCACGATCGGGCGGGGCGGATACCCGTCGCGGTCAGCCGCATTCATCGGTGGCGTCGCCGTCGGTGAGGTCCTCGATGCACGGATCCTCGGTGAGCGCGTCGGCCGGCCAGTGCACCACCGCCGCTTCGAACCACTCGGTGTTGGCCAGGTCGGTGAAGAACTCGGCGGCCAGGCGGCCAAAGATGAAGATGCGCACCGTGACGCCGCTGGACTGGCTCATGGAGAAGCTGTCGACGCCCACCAGGTAGGCGCCCTCGCTCATGTTGTCGACGTTGATGTTCTCGGGGCCGAAGCCCGACAGGTCGTCGATGTCGAGTGCCGGATCGCCCGCCGTGCGCCCCGCCGCGCCGTCCCACTCCGGCGGCGTGCCGTAGGTGGTGCCGGCCTTGCAGCCGGCGTAGTTGCAGTCGAGGCCGTTGTCGCAGTCTTCGCTCAACAGGCCATCGACGACGGTGTCGCCGCTGGTGGCGTCGATGCAGTAGTCGCCGTTGCTGGCCTGCTTGGTGACGTGCAGGTCGATGTCGTTGGTGGGCGTGTCCCACGAGAGCTGCACCAGGAAGTGATCCTTCGGCACCGCGTCGAACGAGAGCTGGCACTCGTTGACGCTGCCGGTGCCGAGGTCGTCGTACACCACGGCGCGCACGGTGTAGGTGCCCGCCAGGTCGATGCCGAGGTCGTCGTCGAAGGTGAAGCCCGTGGTCTCGGCCGTGGGCGTGGTGAGCTGCACGGTGGAGCCGGCGGGGCGACCGTTGGCCGGGATGTTCCACTCGTAGGCGGCGATGGCGCCCTCGAGCGTGGACGGCGTGGAGTCTTCGAGCGTGACGATCACGTTGTCGAGCGGCTCGATCTCGGGAGCGCCGCCCGGCGGCACGTCCACGCCGTTCACCGACTTGATGCGGATGGCGCAGGTGGGCGGCGTCACCGAGATGCCGCCCAGCGTGACGTCGATCTGCTCCTCGTCGGGGTCGTTGGACAGGACGCGGAACTTGCCGGAGAAATTGCCCAGCACGTCGGGCGTGAAGCGCGCGGTCAAGACCGCGGTGCTGTTGGGCGCAATCTCCTCCTCGGGGCCCGGCGGGCGGCCGGTGAAGGCGAAGGCGCACTCCTCCTCGCCGAGCGAGGGGTCGCACACGCCGTCGGTGCCGCCGTTGCGCACGCTGTCGGGCGGCGTGTCGAACAGCGTGGCGTCGGCGGCGTCGGTGGGCGGGATGAAGGTGACGCTGTCGAGCACCAGCCCGCGGTTGCCCTCGTTGGTGACCGACACCGGGCACACCTGCACGCCGCCTTGCGCCACGCGGCCAAAGTCGCACTCGAGGGGCGTGACCTTGATGTCGGGCACGCCGTTGTCGACGCCGTTGGCCGTGAGCTGCACCTCCACCAGGGAGAGGCTCTCGGCGGTCTGGTCGGTGTTGTTGGCGTCGGACAGGATGGAGAGCACGGCGGCGATGGGCGCCTCGACCTTCGGTCGCACGCTCACCGTGATCACGCCCGAGAGCCCGGGGCCGATGCGCTCGGGGGCCAGCTCGACCTTGAAGGCCGGGTCGCCCTCGATGATGGCGATGGTGTCGAAGGTGAGCTCGACGATGGAGGGGTTGGTCACCACGATGTCGTGCTTGACCTTGACCGAGATGTCGACGTCGCCGAAGTCGTGGGCGCACTCGCGGTAGCCGCCGATGAGCTTGCCCTGCACCTCGCGCTGGGGATCGGCGCAGGCGTCGAGGTAGATCTGTGGCGCGATGGCGGCTGCCTGGGAGTCACACCCGCGGCAGCCCGAGAAGGCCCAGGCGCAGGCGAGCAGGAACAGGAGCCGGGCGGGTCGCGGGCAGGCGGTGGCGTTTCGGCGCATGGCGTCTCCGGGGTCCCAAAGGGCTTGCCATACCAGAAAGTCGGGCTCAACGCGCCTTTCATCCGACGCGGCGCGCCGCGGGAGCCCTCGCTCCGTGATCGTCTCGCCGCCCCGTTGCCGACCCGAGACCGGCGGCGACCCTGTGCTAGCGTGGCCGCGACGGAGGCGGCGGTGAGCCTGTCGGTCGCGATCATCGAGCCAGACACCAACGTAGCGAGCACCGTGGAGCAGGCGTTCACGAGCCTGGGCTTCCAGGCGCACGTGCTCGCCGACGGCGACGTCGTCGACTTCATTCGACAACGCACGCCCTCGGTGATCCTGCTGAACGTAGAGCTGCCGCGCGGCAGCGGCTACTCGTTCTGCAACCGCCTGAAGAAACAGGCCGATCTCAAGCGCATCCCCATCATCCTCACCTCCGGCATGGAGACCGCCGAGGCCTTCGCGCAGCACCAGAAGAGCGCCACCCACGCCGACGCGTACATCCACAAGCCCTTCTCGGTCGACCAGCTGCTCGATCAGGTCTCGCGTTTGGTCCCCGAGGCCTTCCCGGACGGCAAGCCCGCCCTCCTCGTCGATGCCGCTCCCATCGGCGCCACCCGCGCCGCCGAGCCCGCCCCCGCCGACTCGGGCAACGTGTTCGCCTCGGGCGAGGGCGCGGCGGTGATGCCCGAGCCCGACGCGCCGCCCCCGCGCCCCAAGAGCGCGCCGCCCCTCCCCGCCAAGCGCGCCGATGGCGCGCCCCCGCCCCGCGCCGAGCGCGGCGGCCGAACCGCGGTGCCGAGCCTCGATGAGCTGCTCGCGCAGGGCCGCGGCGAGTCGCTGCCGCAGCCGCCGCCGGGCGCCGCCGGGCCCGAGGCCAAGCTGACCTTCCTGCGCGAGAGCCTGCGCCAGAAGGAGGGCGATCTCGGGCGCGCCCGCGAGCTGTGGGCCCAGCGCGATCGCGAGACCTCGCAGTTGCAGGAGCTGCTGGAGCTGCGCGAGCGCGAGCTCGAGCGTGCCCGCAAGGCCCGCGAGGATCTGCTCGAGCAGCTCACCGCCACCGAGGATCAGCTCGCCGCGTCGCGCCTCGACATGGAGCTCAACGTCGAGCGCACCGAGCGCCTCGAGCGCGAGAAGAAGGCCCTGGCCGACGAGCTCGAGAACCTGTCGAACGAGCTCGAGCGCAACATCGTCCAGCTCCAGACCAAGAATTCGCTCCTGGAAGACGGGCTGCGCGGCGAGCAGGCCGCGCGCGCTGCCGAGAACGAACGCAGCACCGCCGAGATCGACGAGCTGGTGCAAGACCTCGACAAGGCGCGCGCCGACTTCGCCAAGCGCGAGTCCGAGCTGCTCGAGGCCGACGCGCGCGCCCGCTCGCACGCGGCAGATCTGCAGGCGCGCATCGCCGGGCTCGAGGTCGACGGGCAGACGCTGCGTGGCAAGCTCGGCGACGCGCAGCGCGATGGCGAGACCTTGCGGCGCGAGCTGACGCAGCTGCGCCAAGACAAGGCCGCCGACGACGAGCGCGCGCGCACGGTGGTGGAAGATCTCGAGGGCCGCGTCCGTGACCTGTCGCTCGACAAGGACGGGCTCGAGGCGGAGCTGGCGCGCACCCAGGCCACGCTCAACGAGGCGCACGCCAAGATCGAGGACGGCGCCACGCGCATCACCGACCTCGAGGCCGACCTGGCCGACACGCAGGGGCGGCTCACCGACGCCACCAGCCAGCTCGAAGCCAGCGAGACGCGCGCCGCCGAGCTGTCGCACGAGCTCTCCGAGGTGCAGCGCCACGCCCTCGACCTGTCGCAGGAGAAGCATCGCCTCGACAACCGGCTGGCCGACATGCAGAAGTCGCTGGCGGTGGCCGAGGCGCGCGGCGCCGAGCTGGCGGCTGACGTCGACGACACCAAGCAGCGCGCGCTCGCGCATGCGCGCGAGCAAGACGCGCGCATCGGCTCGTACAAGGAGAACATCGCCGAGCTCGAGGATCGCGCGCGCGAGGCCGCCGACGCGTACGCGCAGCTCGAGGTGCAGCTCAAGGACACGGCCACGCGGCTCGACGAGAAGCACCGCGACTGGGACCAGGAGCGCATCAACCGCCAGAAGGACGTGCTCAAGCGCGATCAACGCATCGGCGACCTCGAGCAGCGCGTGCGCGACCTCGACGCTGCCGTGCACGAGACCGAGCGCGCGGGCAAGGCGCGCGAGGCCGAGCTGTCCCATGAGCTCGACCTGCAGCGCGCGCGCGGCGACGAGCTCGATCGCGACCTCAACCGGGCGCGCGCGCGCAACGAGGAGCAGACCGGCCTGCTCGAGAACGCCAAGGGCAAGCTGGTCGAGCTGACGCGCGAGTACAAGAAGGCCGAGGCGCGCATCACGCAGCTCTCCGAGGAGCTGCAGGCGGCGGCTGATCGCAACGCCCAGCTCAGCCGCGAGGCGCAGGAGGCGCGCGAGCGCACCACCTTCATCGAGGCCGAGCTCTCGGAAGAGCGCGCCAGCCGCGTGCAAGACGTGCAATCGCGCGACGCCGCCATGGATCGCACCACCCAGCAGGCCAAGGAGCGCGTCGACAAGCTGCAAGACCTCGCGCAGCGCCTCAAGGCCGAGCTCGGCACCGCGCAAGCAGAGACGCAGGCGGTGCGCGCGCTCCAGCAGCGCGCCGAGGAGCGCGCACGCCAGGCCGAGGCCGAGCTCGAGCGCGAGGGGCGCGAGCGCCAGGCCGTCGCCGACCGCAACAGCATCCTCGACGGCGAGGTGGAGGGAGCGCAGGCCAAGGCCGAGCAACTCCAAGACGAGAACACGCGCCTCAAGGCCTCGCTCAAGCGCGCGCAGGAGGAGGCGCTGGCCGCCAAGAAGGAGCGCGCGGGCGTCGAAGAGCGCTACCGCCAGGAAGAGCAGACCATGGTCAAGCGCCTGGAGGAGGTGAAGGCCTCGGCCATGGAGGCGCGCGCGGGCGTCCAGGGCGACGTCGACAAGATCGCGCGCGAGCGCGACGAGGCGCGCGCGCAGGCGCTCGAGATCCGCCGCAAGGCCGAGATCGCGGTGCGCAAGTACAAGGAGGTCGAGGCGCAATTGCAGGCCGCCGGCAGCGGCGCCGATGCGCGCGTGCAGAAGCTCGCCGACGAGCTGCGCGGCGAAAAAGAGGCGCGCGCCCGCGAGGCGGCGCAGTACCGCGCGCAAGAGGATCGCTTGAAGGGCGAGCTGTCCACCTTGCAGACGCAGAGCGCGCAAGTGAGCGAGGTGGAGCTGACCTCGTTGAAGGCGCAGGTCAAGGAGCGCGACGACAAGCTCGTGAAGTTCCAGACCGAATACACGTCGCTGCGCGAGAAGGCGCAGAAGGCCATCGCGCAGGCCAAGGCCTTCGAGGAGAAGGCGCGCGCGGCCGCCGGCGGCGGCGAGGCCGAGCTCAAGGGTCGCGTGGAGCAGCTCACCGGCAAGTACAACGAGGCCGTCCAGAAGCTGAAGCAGCAGGCCGAGCTCAACAAGAAGATCGACGCCGCCTACAAGGAGCTGGCCGAGAAGCACCGCAAGGCGCTGGTCATGCTCAAGGAGCACCGCGACGCCGCCGCGTCCGAGTCGACGCAGATCATCCGCCCCACCGAGGGTTGATCCGTGGCGCGGGTCAACCCCGAGGCTGCTGCACGTCTGGCCAAGCTGTCGCGCTTGCTCGATCTCGAGGAGCGCGAGGTGCGCGCGCGCGCCGACGCGCTCGTGCAGGGCAAGAGCACCAAGGAGATCGAGGCCAGCGGCGCGCTGTTGCGCCGCGCGCGCATCCACGAGGTGCGACCGGCAATGTTCGGCCGCGCGCGCGTGAGCTTCGTGGAGGACCCGTCGCGGCCGGGGCACGTCGATCGCTTCGAGGTGCGGCCGGGCGCGGTGGTGTGGCTGTTGGAGCGCGACGACGAGGGGCGGCCCTCGCCCGTGGCCGACGGCGTGGTGGTGCGGCGCGCGCGCGGCCGCATCGACGTGGTGTTCGCCGATAGCGAGCAGGTGGGCGACGTTGATGACACCGTCGATTTGCTGCGCGGCGAGGACGAGATCACGCTGCGCCGCATGCGCGAGGGGCTGGCCGCCGCCGAGCGCGTCGAGGGGCGCAGCGCGCGCCTCGTCGAGATCGTGCTCGGCGCGTCGCCGGCGCGGGCCACGCGCGCCACCGAGCTCGTGACCCTCGATGCGCTCAACGAGGACCAGCGCGCGGCCGCGCGCCACGGAGTGTTCGCCGAGGATCTGGCGCTGGTGCACGGGCCGCCGGGCACCGGCAAGACGCGCGTGCTCGTCGAGGTGGTGCGCCAGTGCGTCGCGCGCGGCGAGCGCGTGCTGGCGCTCGCCGCCAGCAACGCGGCGGTCGATCACCTGGCGCTGTCGCTGCTCGACGCCGACCCCGAGCTGCCGCTGGCGCGTCTCGGCAACCCGGCGCGCGTGGCGCCGGCGCTCGAGCAGCACACCTTGCTCGCGCTCACCGAGTCACACGAGCGACGCCAGCTGGCGCGCGATCTGGTGGAGCAGGCCTTCACGCTCTTGCGACAGGCGCGCAAGCGCTCGGCGCGCGGGCGCGACGCATGGCAGCAGGAGCGCGAGGCGCGCGTGGAGGCGGGCAAGCTGTTCGCCGACGCGCGTCGCCTCGAGCGCCAGGCCGCCGAAGAGGTGCTGCGCACCCGGCGCGTGTTGTGCGGCACGCTCACGGGGCTCTCCGAGCATGCGCTGCCGAGCGCCGACGAGCCTGACTTCGACGTGCTGGTGGTCGACGAGGCGAGCCAGGCGCTAACGCCGGCGCTGCTGCTCGGCGTGTTGCGCGCGCGGCGCGTGGTGCTAGCGGGCGATCACAAGCAGCTGCCGCCCACGGTGGTGTCGCTCGAGGCCACACGCGGCGGTCTGGGCGCCACCGCCTTCGACGAGCTGTGCAGCGCGGATGACGCCGGCGCCATCTCGCACCGCTTGACCGTGCAGCACCGCATGCACGAGGCGCTGATGGCGTTCCCCTCGACGCGCTTCTATGACGGCGCCTTGCGCGCGCACCCGAGCGTGGCGCAGCACACGCTGGAGGAGCTCGGCGTGCCGAGCGAGCCCGTGGGCGCCGCTGAGCGCGTGCTCGACGTCATCGACACGGCGGGCACGGGCTTCGAGGAGCGCCGGGCCGCCGACAGCGACACGCGCGAGAACGAGGGCGAGGCGCGCCTGGTGGAGCGCGTGGTGCGCGCGCTGCTCGCCGGCGGCCTGGCCCCCGTGCAGCTTGGCGTCATCACGCCCTATGCGGGGCAGGTGGGCCTCTTGTCGGCGGCCCTGGCCCCCCTGATCGACGCCGGGCTCGACATCGACAGCGTCGACGGCTTCCAAGGGCGCGAGCGCGAGGTCATGGTGCTCTCGGCCGTGCGCAGCAACGCGGCGGGCGAGGTGGGCTTCTTGGCTGACGAGCGCAGGCTCAACGTCGCCATCACCAGGGCTCGCCGCAAGCTCGTGGTCGTGGGCGACTCTGCGACCCTGTCGTCCAACGAGTGCTGGCGGGCGCTGTTCGACCACGCCATCGCCAGCGGGGCGTATCGATCGGCCTTCGAGCTGCCGGAATAGGTAGAGTCGAAGGATGGCCGAGCACAACGGCGTGGTGGTGCGGCGCTTTGCCGGTCACATCTCGCACAGCGAGGTGTTCGCTGAGCCCTTGCGCGTGGCCCATCTGACGGACCAGCACGTCGGTCGCATCACGCCCATCGAGGCGCAGGTGAGCGCCGTGCGGCTGGCGACGGCGGAGCAGCCGGACCTGGTGGTGATCACGGGCGACTTCGTGGCGCACAGCCAGGCCTATCTCGAGGACCTCGCCGAGGTGATCCGTGGCTTCTCGGCGCCCGTGTACGCCGTGCTCGGCAACCACGACTACTGGTGCGGCGCCGACGACGTGGCGCACACCCTCACCAAGGCCGGCGCCGAGGTGCTGCGCAACCAGCACACCGTGGCGCGGGTGCGCGGTGAGAAGCTGCAGATCGTGGGCCTCGACGACGCCTACACCGGCCACGCCGACGCCATGCGCGCCACCCGCGGCCTCGATCCCGCGCTGCCCTCTATTGGGCTCTCGCACATCGCCGAGGAGGCCGATCACCTGTGGCAGCTCGGCGTGCCGCTGGTGTTCTCCGGGCACACGCACGCGGGGCAGGTGACGGTGGCCAGGCTGCACGAGCTGGCCATCGGCACCTGGGGCGGCCACAAGTACGTGCACGGGCTCTATGGCCAGCGCCGCGGGGGCGGGGCCGTGTACGTGGGCGCCGGCATCGGCGCCGCCATGTTCCCCTTTCGGCTCGGCGAGCGCGCCAAGCGCGAGGTGGCGATCTTCGAGCTCGGCGCCGAGCCCGGCAGCATCGACGAGCACCACCAGGAGCAGGAGGCGCTGCCGGGGCGGGCGCCGTCCGCCGAGCTGCAAGAGAAGCGCAAGCGCGCGGTGGCCAAGAAGGTGGCGGCGCGCTCGAAGCGGCGGTGACCGGGCGGGACCGATCGCGCTTGACGTCGAGGGCGCTAGCCGATAGCTGTCGGGCGGCCTTGGAGCGGTAGTTAAGCTGGTTATAACGCCGGCCTGTCACGCCGGAGGCCGCGGGTTCGAGTCCCGTCCGCTCCGCCACG
>JADZDP010000049.1 GCA_020850995.1 Deltaproteobacteria bacterium | reverse complement strand
TTAGGGCCCGAGGCCGCCCTTCTCCACGAGGTCGAGCGGCGGCGGCGGCGCGTCGTCGGCGGTTTGCGTGGGCTCAGTGCCCGCGAGGAACACCTCGGCGATGACGCCCTTGGGTAGCTCGCTTGGCACTGGGTCGCCCTCGTCGGTGAAGACGGGCTCGGGCAGGGCGCCGGGGTCGAGCCCCTCTTCGGCGCGTGCCAGCAGGCCGGTCTTGCGGTCGATGCTCTTCTTCACCACGCCCTCGCCGGGCTCGAAGTCGCGGGTGGGCAGCTCCTTGACCGCATCCTTCATGAAGCTGAGCCAGATGGGGACGCTGGCCTTGCCACCGCTCTCGTTTCTGCCGATGGAGCGGCGCTCTTCGCCACCAACCTTCACCGGCTTGTCGAAGCCGACGTACACTCCCGCCACCAAATCGGGCGTGAAGCCCACGAACCACACGCTGGTGGCGTCGTTGGTAGTGCCCGTCTTGCCGGCCACAGGGCGGCCCAGGTCGCGCGCGCGTGTGGCCGTGCCGCTCTCCACCACGCTCTTCATCAGCTCGCTCATGACCGAGGCGGTGGCGGGCGAGATGATCTGTGTCGGTGGCGGGCGCGTCAGCTCGAGCACGGTACCGTCGGCGCGCTTGACCTTCTCGATCAGCACGTAGGGCGCGTGACGGCCGCCATCGGGGAAGATGGTGTAGGCGTTCACGAGGTCGACGGGCTTGACCTCGCCGGTGCCGAGGGCGAGCGCGTAGCCCTTGACCCACTCCTTGCCGTCGGCCGGTAGGTTGAGGCGCTTGGCGACGTCGATGATGGGGTCCACGCCCACCCGCTCGACGATGGAGACGCTGCAGGTGTTGACCGAGTGCGTGAGGCACTCGCGCAGCGTGATGTCGCCGAGGAAGCGGCCGTTGGCGTTCTTCGGCTCCCACTTCTGGCCGGTCCAACGATCGACGAAGGTCTTTGGTGCGTCGGTGATGAGGCGCTGCGTGTACGCACCGTCGGCGCCCGGGTCGAGGAAGCCGACCGCGTTGAACAGCTTCGACTCGATGCCCTGCGCGTAAATGAAGGGCTTGAACGACGAGCCGGGCTGGCGCGCCGCCTGGGTGGCGCGGTTGAAGCTCGAGCGCGTGAAGTCGTAGCCGCCCACCAGCGCGAGCACGCGTCGGCTGCTCGGATCGATCGCCACCAGCGCGCCCTCGACGAGCGGCTCCTGCTCGAGCGACACCTCGAGGCGCGCGGGGCCCTTCTTGCCGGCGGGCACCAGCTTCTCGATCTGCACCAGCACCACGTCGCCCTTCTTGAGCACGTCACCCACGGTGCGCGGCCGCTCGGTGTTCTTCTCGGGGTCGAAAGGACGCGCCCAACTCATGCCCGAGAACGGCAAGGTGGCGTCGGTTGTGCCCAGGTCGACCACCACCTCCTTGGCCGCGTTGTCGACCTTCTCGACCAGACCGCCGACGATGGCGCCGACCTTCGCCTTGGCCATGCGCACGTTACGAATGGGCGGGTGCTTGGGCGCGGCGCTCGCCGCGTCGGGCGCGCTGGCGTCGGGGTCGTCGTCTTCATCATCGTCGGCCGCGGCGACGCTCGTCAGCGTCTTGCGCAGGCCCTCGGCGCTCAGCTTCGACAGATCCCAGATGGGGCGATCGAGCAGCTCGGGCTTGGCCAGCTCCGGGTACTCCTCGGGTGCGAAGCGCCGCGCGCGCTCTTCATCGAATACGGCGCCGAGCTCTTTGGCCTCGTCGGGGTCGAGCCGCACCACCGGGCCGCGATACCCTTGGCGCTTGTCGAGATCGCGCAGCCCGCGCTGCACCGAGGTGTTGGCGGCCTTCTGCATGCGCGCGTCGAGCGCCGCGTACACGGTGAGGCCGCCGCGCGCCACCTCGTCGGCGCCCAGGTCCTTGCGCTGCGCGAGCTCTGCGCGGATCGCCTCGGCGTAGTAGGGCGCCACGTCGAGGAACTCGGGCGCCTCGACGTCGATGCGCACGGGCTCGGTGTCGGCGCGCTTCTTCTCGTCGGCGGTGATGAGCCCGTTCTTCAGCATCTGTTCGAGCACGTAGCCGCGTCGTGCGCGCACACGCTTTGGGTCGGCCAGCGGGTTGATGCGGTTCGGGCTCTTGGGGATCGAGGCCAACGCCGCCGACTGCGCCAGCGTCAGCTTCTCCACCCCGACGCCGTAGTAGGTGCGCGCCGCCTCCTCGACGCCATAGGCGCCGTTCCCGAAGTAGATCTGGTTCAGGTAGAGGTGGAGGATCTGGTCCTTGGTGAACTGCTCCTCGATCTTCTTGGCGAGCAGGAGCTTCTTCACCTTGTTCGAGTAGTTGTGCTCCATCGACAACAGGAAGGTCTGCGCTGTCTGCTGCGTGATGGTGGAGCCGCCGCACACTGCGCCGCCGATCACCTTGGCCTTCACCTGCAGGAGCGTGCAGCGCAGGATGGCGAAGTAGTCGATGCCCTCGTGGCGATAGAAGTCCTCGTCTTCCGCCGAGATGAAGGCGTTCTTGGTGTGCGCCGGGATGCGCTCGAGCGGCACCACGGTGCGGCGCTCCTCGTAGAAGCGCGCCACCAGGTTGCCGTTGGCGTCGAACACCTTTGACGTGGTGGGCGGCCGGTAGTCGGCCATGGCGGCGATGTCGGGTAGCTCGCGCGACAGCACCGCGAAGTGCGCCGCGATGCCGCCCGCGCCGAAGGCGCACAAGAGCACCGCGAACACCGCCAGCCGCTTGGCGAGCCCTTTCAGGCCGCGCTCGCTCACCAGGGGGATCTTGGACAAAAACACGTGTGCCATCGGATCGCCCAGGGGCTCCACGACGTCAACCGGCCGGGTGCGCCAGGTGATTCCGCGCGCGCACGTGCGTGCGCGCACGCTGGTGCCGCGTCAGTGCGGCGTGACGGTGAGCGAGCCCACCTTGGGGCTCAGGGCGTCGACGAGGAACCAGGTGCCGGCCACGGCGCCCGCCAGGAGCACCAGGCCACCGCCCGTGGCGCCGGCGATCACCCAGCCGGACGCGCCGTCCTCGGCCTCGCCGGGGACCTCAGGCTTGGTCTCGATGGTGGCGACGGCCGGGCGCTCGCCCTCGCGGTCGCCCTCGTGCTCCGCGGTCGGTGGCGGCGGCGGGTCCTCGTCGTCCATGGGACCGTCGTCGATGGGAGAGGCGACCGGCGAGGCGGTGGAGCGGGACGTGGACGCGCGCGGCGGGGGCTCGTCGTCGTCGATCACGGAGGCGGGCGCGTCGGTGCTGATGAGGCGGCTGCCCCCCTCGTCGTCGTCCTCGTCGGGCTTGTCGGGGGTCTTGTCGGCGGGCTTGTCTGCGGGCTTCGGCGCGGCCTTCTTCTCGTCGGCCGGGACCGTGAGGATGTCGCTGTCGTCGTCGATAGGCGCCTTCGGCTTGTCGTCCTTCTTCTTCTCCTCGGGTGGAGGCTCCTTCTTCTTCTCCTCCTTCTTCTCTTCCTTCTTCTGCTCCTTCTTCTTCTCTTCCTTCTTGGGCGGCGCCTTCTTGTCGTCCTTCTTCTTGGGCTTCTCGACGATGTCGACGTCGCCGTCGGGCATGTCGTCGTCTTGGGCGCGCGCGAGCGGCGCGCACAACAGCAGGGACGCGCAGAGGACGGCGAGCATGCGGTTCATTCGGCCACCCCTGGAGGCGTACGCGGATCGGCGAAGATCTCGGCGGTAGCCAGGGGCACCCGGCCACTGGCATCGGGGGTCTCACCGCCCGAGAGCAGCACCGCGCCGTCGCCGTTGGTGACGGCGACCAGCCCGCCGCGAGCTTGGCGCAGCGTGCGCACCTGGCCGCCCACCACGATGGCCGTGGTGCTGAGCGCGTCCTCGTCGAAGATCTCGAGCGCCGCGCTCGGCGCGAAGGCGAGGTCGCTGAAGCCGCCCGCGACCATCACGCGCTTGCTGTCGGGCAGGGGCGCCGCCGCGGCGAGGAAGCGTGGCGCCGAGAGCTGCATGTCGTTGCCGCCCTCAGGACCCACCGCGATGCCGCCGAACTGACCGTAGGTGGCGTCGTAGACGTACACCGGCGACGAGCTGTTGCCGGCCACCTCGTTGAGCGCCACGGAGAAGCTGCCGTCGACCCCGCGCAGCAGCCCGCCGCCGAGGAAGACCCGGAAGTCGCGATACTGCGCGGCGGCGGCGAAGAACAGGTTGCGCGAGGCATACATGGCGGCCACGTTGAGCAGCTCGAAGCCGCCGTCGTCGCGGGCAAGCTCGAGCTGGAAGCCGGGGATGCCCCCGATGGCGTCGCTGGTGATCGAGCCGCCCCACAGGAAGAGCCCGTCGGGGTCGATGCGGAACGCGACGTGCCCGGCGCGCCGCGCGTTCATGGTGGGCCCCGCCGCGCAGGAGAGCGGCCGGCCCGAGCACAGCGTGGTGGTGTTGAGCGCGTTGCCGAGGTCGTGCTTGGGCGTGCCCGCCGCCGGGATCCCGCCCGTGACGAGCACGCCGTCGCCGTACGCTGCCGCCGCGGCGAACACGCGCGCGCCGCCCGGGTCGCTGCCGCCGGGCGAGAAGGCGAGCGCGTCGGGGTCGAAGACCTCGACGGTGGCGACGGGCTGGGTGGGCACGATAGGGAAGGGGTACTGGGCATCGACCGCGCGCACGTGCGTCTCGCCGGTGCCGCCGGCGATGACAACGCGCCCATCGGGCAGCTTGGCGGCCGCGTGGAAGAGCCGCGCTTGGGCGAGCGGGCCCACCTGCTGGAAGGTGCCGGTCCGGGGGTCGTAGAGCGACGCCGCGGCGGTTGCGCTGAGGCGGCGGCAGCCGGCCCCGCAGGTGCCGCTGGCGTCCGCGCTGGTGCGCGCGCCGCCCACCAAGAGGATACGCCCGTCGTCGAGCACCGTGGCGGTGTGGAAGGCGCGCGCGTCGAAGTCGGCGCCGCGGGTGCAGCTCAGGTCGGCGACCTTCGCCATGAGCACGTCGACCTCGGTGGGTTCGGCGCCCTGCACCACGGTGACGCCGCGCGTGACCCCGCGCCACGCTGCTCGCCCGCCCACCATGCCAAAGAGCCCCACCACGCGATCGGCGCCGGCGGGCACGTCCTCGATGGTGAGGGCGCCGACGTCACCTTCGGCCGCGACGGTGCCCTCGATATCGACGGCGTTGACGGTGAGCCGCAGCGTCTCCGCCTCGCCGGTGAACTCCGCGCCCGCCGACTCGGGGGTGCAGGGGCCAGACAGGGGCAGCACGGCGCTGTGCGCCGAGATGCCTGGTGCCGAGGGCGCGCAGGCCGCGGCGACCACGGCCGCGACGACGACAGGGAGCGTCCGGATCATCACCGCCTTCGTCTCACACGCGATCGCCTCCGACAACCCCCCGGTGCGCCGGGGTGCTCTTGCTGTAGCGTCCGTCACGCATGAGCACCGCTGTGAACGCGCCAGCGCGCATGGGGATCTGGAGGAAGCTCGCCTATGCGCTCGGGCAGGGGGGCAACGTCCTCACGCTCCAGCTCACGTCCACCTTCGTGCTCACCCTCTACCTGCCCACGGCGGGCAAGGGCGCGCCCCTGACCCCCGAGATGCTCTTGCCCATCCCGGTGGTGGGCGCCACCTTCGTGGTGCTCAACCTGCTCTCGCGCGGCATCGACACCTTCTTCGACCCGTACATTGCGAACAAGTCGGACCTGTCGCAGAGCCGCTTCGGGCGCCGGCGCATCTTCATGGCCGTCAGCGTGGTGCCGCTGGCGCTGGTCACCGGCCTCATCTTCGTCCCGCCCGTGGCGCACGAGTCGATGTGGAACGTGGCGTGGCTCGGGTTTCTGCTGACGGCCTACTACTGCCTGTTCTCGGCCTACGTGGCGCCCTACCTCGCGCTCTTGCCCGAGCTCGTGCCCGACAAGCGCGAGAACACCGTGGTGTCGACCTTGATGGCCGCTGCCGCCCTGTTCGGCGGGCTGATCGCGACGGTGGTGGCGCCCCTCGTGTTCCTCCACGACGGCGACACCGACCGTGGCCCGGTGACGCTGATGGCCTGCGTGCTGGCCGCCGTGTCGCTGGTGATGATGGTCGTGCCCATCTTCGCCATCGACGAGCGGCGCCTGGCGGCGCCGAGCGACACCGAGGCCAAGAGCCACCAGCCCTTCTTGGCGTCGCTCAAGGCCACCTTCGCCTTCAAGCCCTTCGTGCCCTACGTGTTCGGCAACAACCTGTTCTTCTTCGGCTTCACCATCATCCAGACCGGCGTGCCCTTCTACGTCGAGGTGCTGCTCAAGCGCCCGCTCTCCGACGTGGCGCTGGTGATTGGCCCCCTGTTTGGCGTGGCGGCGCTGGCCTTCCCCGCGGTGGCCTTCCTCGCCAACAAGCTCGGCAAGCGGCCCGTGATGGTGGGCGCGGCGCTGCTCCTCGCCGTGATGATGGGCGTGGGCGTGCCACTCTTGCCCTCGTTGCCTTGGCTGGCGCTGCCGCTCTTCGCCCTGGCCGGCCTGCCCATCGCGTGCTTCCTGGCGGTGCCAAACGCCATGCTCGCCGACATCTGTGACGCCGACGCCCGC
Source organism: Deltaproteobacteria bacterium (assembly GCA_020850995.1). Classification (GTDB taxonomy): domain Bacteria; phylum Myxococcota; class UBA727; order UBA727; family VGSZ01; genus JACOUT01. The sequence goes on along the minus strand of JADZDP010000049.1, from coordinate 7,159 downwards.
GCCAGCGGCGAGCGCCGCGAGGCCATGTTCTTCGGCGCCCAAGGCTTCCAGCAGAAGATCGCGCTCGGCATCGCCGCCGGCCTCTTCCAATGGGTGGCCTCGACCTTCGGCCGCGCGGTCGACAGCCCCCTCGGCGTCCAGCTCTCGGGCCCGCTGGCCGCCGCCGCCTTGGTGGCCAGCGCGCTGTGCTTCTTGCGCTACCGCGAGCGGGATCTGCACGCGTGAGCGCCCGTGCGTTTGCCGGCCGGCGCGACCCTGCTAACCCGCGGCCATGAGCCGCCACGACCACGACCTTCGCTCCCCCACCCCCGCCCTGGAGCGCGCGCGCACCCGCGAGCACGCGCGCCGCCGCCAGCACGCCCAGATCACCGGCGTGCCCCCCACGCTCGAGGTGCACGTCGACGATCTGGCCGAGGGCGAGCTCGAGGTCGACACCCTGTTGCCCGCGGCCGCGCTCAGCGAGCTGCTCGACGAGGGCAAGGAGATCGAGTGGACCGCGACGGGGGACGCGCGCATCGCGCTCCGGCTCGAGCGCGAGGCTGGCTTCGTGCGCGTGCGCGGCCGCGCGAGCTTCGCGCTGCGCCACCCCTGCGTGCGCTGCTTGAACGCCGTCCCCTTCGAGGTACCGCTCGACGTCGACCTGCGCCTGGTGCGCAGGGAGGCCGTCGACGCCAAGGCGCCCGAGGCCGAGCACAGCGACGAGGACCTGGAGGAGGTGTCCGCTGCTGGCGACCTCGACGATCTCGGCATCGCGTCGTTCGTGGGCGACACTATTCACCTGGCGGACGTGCTGCGGGAGCAGCTCTACCTGGAGCTGCCCATGCACCCGGCCTGCGACTCCCCGCGGGCCCGCCCCACGGCGCCCTGCGCCTTCGACGAGGCGGGTGCGCTCCACAAGGAGCAAGCGCGCTGGGTCGACCCACGTTGGGCGGGCCTCGCCAAGCTCAAGGATCAGCTGGCCGCCGGCCCGGCCCCGGCCCCTGCGGCCAGGCCCGCGGCGTCGGCCGCGGAGCTGGTCGCGCTGCCCGGCCGGCAGACCCCAGTGGCTCTGCCCAGCCGCGCCGCGCCGCGCCCCAAGGCGGCCGGCGGGGCCGGGCCCCTGCAAGCGCCCCCAGCGGCCACCAGGCCGCTCGCCAGTAAGCCCGCGACGCAGGCGCCGGTGGCCAGGCCAGCTCCCACGCCAGCGCCGAAGAAGGCGGCCACGGCGCCGAAGAAGGCGGCCACGGCGCCGAAGAAGGCGGCCACGGCGCCGAAGAAGGCGGCCACGGCGCCGAAGAAGGCGGCCACGGCGCCGAAGAAGGCGGCCACGGCGTCGACGGCGAAGGCCGTGAAGAAGCCCACGAAGGCTCCCTCGAAGAAGGCGGCGAACAAGGCATCCAAGGCGGCACCGAAGAAGGCAGCGAAGAAGGCTTCGAAGAAGGCACCGAAGACGAAGGCGCGCCCTCGACGCTGAAGGGCGGACCGGCTGGACAACCCAGGATCGATCCCCTAAGCACCCGTCGTCTTTCTTGGTCCCGCCGGATGGCGGCGCTGGAGGTTTCCCATGGCGGTCCCCTATGGACGGAAGTCGCGTGCCAAGTCGCGTATGCACCGCGCGGCCACGATGAAGTACGCGCCCAAGGCCTGGAACGCGTGCCCCAACTGCGGTGAGCCGCGCATGCCGCATTTCGCCTGCGGCTCGTGCGGCGCCTACAAGAACCGCCAGGCGCGCCCGCTCGCCGCGGATTGATCTTGGAGCTGCCCGTCGCCGTCGACGCGATGGGGGGTGATCACGGACCGGCCCCCGTCGTCGCGGGCGCCCTCGAGGCGATCCGCGCCGATGGTGCGCGCGTGGTGCTGGTGGGCGACGAGCCCACGATGCGCCAGCTCGCAGGCGCCCCCGAGCTCTTCGCCGACCATCGACTCGCCATCGTCCACGCTACCGAGGTGGTGAGCATGGACGACCAGCCCGCCATGGCTGCCCGAAAGAAGCGCGACTCGTCCATGCGCAAGGCCTGCGATCTGGTCGCCGACGGGCTCGCCGCGGCGGCCCTGTCGCCGGGGAACTCGGGCGCGCTCATGGCCACGGCGCTCTTGTGCTTCGGGCGCATCGAGGGCGTGCTGCGGCCGGCCTTCGGCACCCTCTTGCCCGCGCGCACCAGCATCGGCTGTTCCTTGCTGCTCGACGCCGGCGCCAACCCCGAGTGCGAGCCGGTGCACCTGGCGCAGTGGGGCGTGCTCGGCGCGACCTACCTCGAGAGGGCCTTCGAGCTCGAGCGCCCGGTGGTGGCCGTCATCTCCAATGGCGAGGAGGACATCAAGGGCACCGAGCTGACCCGCGCGGCCCTGGCGCTCCTCAAGAAGAGCGACGTCGCGCTGCGCGGCTACGCCGAAGGCCGGGATCTCAATCGCGGCGACGTGCACGTGTTCGTCACCGACGGCTTCACCGGCAACGTCATGCTCAAGACCGCCGAGGGCGTGTTTCGCTTCGTCTCCGACGAGATCAAGCGCGGCTATCAGCGCGCCGGCGCGCTGGCCAAGCTCGGCGGCCTGCTCTCGAAGCCGATGTTCGCCCGCATGCGCGACGAGCTCGACCCGCGCGAGGTGGGCGCAGCGCCGCTGTTCGGCCTGGCGCGCGCGGCCTTCAAGGCGCACGGCAGCTCCGACGCGCACGCCATCCGGCGCGGCATCGCGGCCGCGCGCCGCTACGTGCAGCACGGCGTCGACGCGCACCTAGCGGCGGCCATCGCGAGGAACGCTGCGGCCTTCTCCGGGTGAGCGATGGCGCTGCCTTCAGCGGCGACCATCAATACTACTGGTCTCCGCTGTATTCAGCTCCGCTGGCCGTTTGCCACCTGCGACACCACGTCGAGCGCAAAGCCGCGCACCTCGGCGCGCTGCAGGCGGTGATCACCGTTGTCGTCGAGCGCGTGCAGCAACACCTTGGCGCCGATCTCCGCTTGCGTGCCCGCGAAGCTCTTGCCGCGGCGCACCAGCTCGTCCTCGATGTGCTTCGACAGCTCGGCGACGCTGAGGCCGCGGTCGTTCGGATCGAGCTGGGTGTACAGCTTGTCGACCTCGGCCGAGACCGTGGCCGCGTCGGCCTTGGCGGCAAGGCCCGGCGGCAGCAGCGACATGCCCTTCTTGCAGAACGAGTCCCAGCTCAAGGTGCCGCTCGACGCATCGAACTTGTCCATGAACTTCGAGGCCGCCAGGGAAACCTTGGTGCCGCCCAGGAAGCCCGACCCCACGCCGGCGTCGCTCAGGAAGGACTCGACCCGCGCGGTGCTGATGGACGAGGCGGTCCCCGCGATGCGCGCGAACAGTTGACGCAGCGTGACAGGCATGGGGCCTCCAGAGCTTCCGGAGGGAGTATCGCCACCTACATGTAGGCGTTGCGTCGATCGGAGCGCCGTCGCGCGCAGAGCGCGCCGCTGCCGACCAGCACCAGCACCGCGAACACCGGGGCGCCGCGCGCGCCGCCCGAGCACGCGCAGCCCTCTTCGAGCGAGAGCACGACCTGCAAGAGCGTGCCGCCGCGCGTCTGGATGACCACGAGCCCCTCGGGTACCTCGCCGGTCTCCTCGTCGGGCGGCGTGAAGGTCACCGTCAGCGGCAGCGCTTCGCCCGGGTCGAGCGCCAGCGCGTCTTGCGCCACGGGCAGCAGGGCGAAGCCTTGCGAGGCCCCCGCCTGCACCAAGGGCCTGATGAGCTCTACGGCGCAAGGGCTGCCGTTGGAGACGGTCAGGGTGCCCTCGGAGGCCGCCCCGGTGTTCGGCAACACCAGGCTCGTGGGCGCCACCGTCACGCTCTCGACGCAGTCCTCGCCCTCGCCCTCACCTTCGGCGGGGCCGCCATCGCCGTTGTCGGTGATGGTGAAGCCGAGGTTGACTGCGGTACCGAGGTTGTAGCCGCACTCGGCCCCCGAGCAGGCCACGGTCTGGAAGGTGAAGGTCTCGTTGCCCTCGGCGTCGGCGTCGTTGACACCCACCACGCGCAGCGCGGTCTGGCCCGCGCGCGTGTCGGCCGGGACGGTGCCGGCGATGGCGTTGAACACGCGTGCGCCGTTGCTGGCGAGCAGCACGTCGTAGTCGCTCACCACCTGCGCGCTGGCAGCGTCGACCTGCACGTCGATGAACAGGCGCGGATAGCCGCCCACGGGGGCGTCCTCGCACACCGCCGGTGGGGTGGTTGCTGGCGTGGTCACGGTGACGCCGTTGATCAAGTCGCCCCCGCCGGCCGGGGCCGGACCCGTGTCGGCGCCAAACCACGTCGCCGTCATGCTGACGTCGGTGGCGGCGGTGGCGTACAGCGCGGGCGCGCCGTTGCCGCGAAAGCAGCTCTCGCTCACGTCGACGTCGGCGATGGTGGCGAGCGAGAGCGCCGAGCCGCTGCCGAGCGCCGAGAGCACCACGGCGCCCTCGTCGGCGCCCAGCTCGTCGACCGTGGTGTCGGAGGAGACAAGCGCCAAGGTGGGGCGCGCGATGTTCGATCGGAACGCCGTGCGCTGAATGGCGAGCTGCGCCGAGGCGCCGTTGCGCTCGGCGGTGTTCTCGACGTGCACCGCGCCGCCGCGCAGGCGCGCCACGTTGTCGTCGAAGTAGCTGTCAACGATGGTGAGCGGCACCACGCTGGCGAGCAGCGCGCCACCGTTGCCGCTGGTGCTGTTGCGCGCGAACACGACGCCGCTGATGTACGCGGCCGCGCTGGTGGGAGCGTCGAGCAGCGCAACGGCGCCGCCACCACCGGTGGCGACGTTATCGCGGAAGGCGCCGCCGACCACGCGCAGGTTGCGGGCCAGCACCGCGCCGCCCTGCGCGCCGTTGGCGCTGGCCTGGTTGCCGCTGAAGGTGTTGCCGCCGAGGTTGGTGGTGGCGAGAGAACGCACGGCGCCGGCGCTTTGCCCGACGTTGTTGTCGAAGGTGGCGCCGTTGATGGCCAGCACGGCATCGACGGTGGCAGCGGTGGCGTCGACGAAGGTGGCGGCGGTGGCCTCGATGGCGCCGGCGGCGCCGCGGCAGTCGGCGTAGCTGCCGCCGCTCACCACGGCGCCGCGGTCGACCACCATGACGCCGGCCTGGTCGCCCGAGTTCCACCGAAAGGCGCAATTGGTGAGCCGCGGCGCGTCGCCGTGCGCCACGATGGGCGCCGAGCCGCCGGCCGAGCCGCGGATGGCGACGTCTTGCAGCGTCAGCGCCGGCACGAGCCCGGTGGTAGTCGCGGTGCCATCGACGTGGATCACCGAGCCGCCCGCCACCGGCGACATGCCGTTCACCAGCGTGAGGTCGCGCAAGGTGAGCGAGGACTGCACGTCGAGCGTGGCGTCGTTCTTGACGAGGAAAAAGCGCACCAGGTCGGTGCCGTCGAGGCGCACCGTGGTGGCGGCTGCTGCCTCGATGGTCAGGGGCGCGATGACGATGGGGAAGGTGAAGGAGCCGAGCGCGGTGTCGTTGTAGTCGTTGGTGTCGAGCGCGTGATCGATGGCCACGCCGCCGGCATCTGGCCCGGCGTTGGCGTCGCCGAGCACGATGAGGTCGGCGGCAGCGTCGGCGTTGGCCGTGGTGATGGCTGCGCGCAGGTCGTCGACGAAGGTGTCGCTGTCCTGCACCTGGAAGACGCACGTGGAGGTGGCCGTGCGGCACACCTGGCCAGCGGCCGTGGCGCACTCGGTGTTGGTGGCGCAGGCGGTGGCCTCGGCGCGCGCGGGCAGGGCGATCAGGGGGAGCGCGAGGGCGAGCGGCAACAGGCGGCGCATGCCCCGACTGTAGCGCGTGGCCGATGTAGGCGGGGCTTCAGGCGCGGGGCCCCTGCGCCGATAGCCTGGGCAACCACAGCTCTCGCGGAGGACCCCGTGCTCAACACCATGACCGACGTCGTCGCCGAAGCCATCATCGACGCCCTGTGCGACGTGGGCGACTGGGACGCCGCGCGCAGCCTCGCCCGCGAGGCCGACGAGACGCGACGACGTCAGCGGCGCGTCGACTGGCTGCCGCCCGACGCGGTGCAGTAGCTGCCGCTGGCTCCAGCGGAGGTCACGGCCAGAGGCGCTCGAGGGTGCGCGCGAAGGGGATGGTCTCGCGCACGTGGTGCAGCCCGCACACCCACGCAACGGTGCGCTCGACGCCGAGGCCGAAGCCGGCGTGTGGGCAGCTGCCCCACTTCCGTAGGTCCAGGTACCAGAGGAAGGACTCGGGGTTGAGCTCGTGGCGCGCGATCTCCTTGTTGAGGAGCTCGAGGTTGTCTTCGCGCTGTCCGCCGCCCACGATCTCGCCGTAGCCCTCGGGCGCCAGCACGTCGAAGCCGAGCGCCACCTCGGGCCGGTTCGGGTCCTTCTTCATGTAGAAGGCCTTCACCGCGGCGGGGAAGCCGTACACCATGATGGGCTTGTCGTAGCGCTTGGTGAGCTCGGTCTCGTGCGGGCTGCCGAAGTCCATGCCCCAGTGAATGTCGAGGAGCTTTTGCTGCTCCGCGTCCTTCTGCTCGGCGCGGATGGCCTCGATTTGCCGGACGGCCTCGTCGTAGCTGATGCGCGGGAAGGGCTTCTGCACGCCCTGGAGCACCTTGAGGTGGGCTTCCATCCACGCCTTCTCCTCGGCGTTGGTGGGCAGGATCTCGAGCATCTCGGCCTGGTGCTTCGTGAGGGCGGTCTGCACCAGGTAGCAGAGGAAGTCCTCGGCCAGGTCCATGTCTTGGTGCACGTCCATGAAGGCGGCCTCGGGCTCCACCATCCAGAACTCGTTCAGGTGCCGGCGCGTCTTGCTCTTCTCGGCGCGGAAGGTGGGGCCAAAGCAGTAGGTCTTGCCGAAGGCGAGCGCGGTGGCCTCTTGGTAGAGCTGCCCCGACTGCGAGAGGTAGGCCTTGCTGCCGTCGAACCAATCCGTAGCGAAGAGCGTGGTGGTGCCCTCGCAGGCGTTGCCGGTGAAGATGGGGCTGTCTACGAGCAAAAAGCCGTGCTCGTCGAGGTAGTCGCGGATCGCCTTGATGATGGTGGCGCGCACCCGCAGGATGAGCCACTGGCGGCGATCGCGCATCCACAGGTGGCGGTGGTCCATCAGGAAGCCCGGGTCGTGCTCGTCGCCGCCGCCCTTGCCCTTCTTCTGGATGGGGTACTCGTGGCTCTCGGAGACCACGGTGAGCTTCTTCACCGTCAGCTCCATCTTGCAGTAGGGCGCGCGCTCGT
>JADZDP010000048.1 GCA_020850995.1 Deltaproteobacteria bacterium | reverse complement strand
TCGCGAGCGGCCCGCTGGCAAGGCGCGGGCGGGGCCGCGAGGCGAACGTACCGAGGTACGTGACGCCGAAGCGGAGGGACCCGCAACGCAGCCAGCGGGTCGCACAGCAGATTTCCTGCCAGATTCTTAGCGCGCCCGCGCGCGCGCGCGCGTGGCCTTGGCCTTGGGCGTGTTGAGGCGCCGCGCCGCCTCCTTCTCGAGGCCGGCCGCCATCTTCAAGCGGTTGGCGCTGCGCCGCGACGACTTGCGCGAGGGCTTGCCCGACTCGCTGTCTTCGAGCACCACGCTGGCCTTGCGCTCGGCGTGCATCGAACGATTGCGCTCGGCCGTGTGGTCGGCGCCGCGCCGCTCGTCGGTGGCGCTGACGCCGGGCGCGGCGGTGTCGACGGTGCGACGCTTGGCCTTCTTCGCCTTCTTCGGCTTCGCGTTCTTCTTGCGCTGCTTGGCTTGCTGTTCGCGGCGATAGGCGTCGGCTTTGGTGACCATGTCGGCCTTATGGCACGAGCGCCGAGCGCCTCCAACGCAGCTCGTGGATCGACGCGCAGCGTGTGCGTTCACACGCCTGTGCGGCCTCGCGCACGTGGACCAACGCCCTGCGCTCAGGGCGTGACGATGGAGGGGAAGGAGGGGAAGGGGCAGCCAAAGCGCACCACCGCGCCCTCGGACGCGTGCTCCTCTTGGGCGTCGGCGAAGGGCGAGGGCGGCCGCGTCACCGCCGCGTACACGCTCTGGGGCGAGAGCGGGCTGCGCAGCGCGCGCGCGGGGCGATCGGCGACGGCGAAGGGCGCGGAGGCGAGCACGAGGGGGGTGCCGGTGTCGACGCCATCGAAGAGCGTGACGCTGGTGGTGCCGATCAGATCGCGCACCAGCGCCACGGCGCCCACGGCGCCGAAGCGCGGCTCGAGCGCCACCGCGTCGACGTCGAGCACGCTGTCGTCGCCCACGAGCACCGACCAGCTGGACACCATGGGGTCGAGGGCGCCGAGCGGCGGCGCCATCACCGTGAGCGCGAAGCGTGGACACAAGGCCGGCACGTCGATGCACAGGTTCGGTCGCACCAGGGCCAGCTCCTCGGCGCGGCTGGTGATCGACACCGAGAGCACGTCGTCGCCCAAAGACACCCAGGGCACCTCGTCGGTGGCGATGGTGTAGGGGTCGATGGGGAAGAGCGAGGCCGAGGTGGGCTCGACGTATTCGCCGCAGCCGTCGGCGTAGCCACCCAGGAGATCGTGGCGCGCCACGGCCCAGGCGCTGCCCTCAGCGATGAACACGTCGACGTCACGGAAGGCAAGCTCCTCGCGCGGCGCCGGCATATCCATGCACTGGTCGTAGATGATGGGCGCCCACCCGACTTGGCCGATGCCGTCCGGCGGCGCCTCGGCGCCGATGAAGCCGCGGTCGAGCGTGACCTCGAGGAGGGGCATGATGGCGGCGCCACCCTCGGGCGGCGGCGGTTGTTCGCCATCGGAATCGCGGCCGCCGTCGGGCCCGTCGTGCGCCAGCGGGGACATCTGGGGCAGGTCCCAGCCCAGCAGCGCAGGCACGCCGCTCACCTCGGCCACGCGCAGCCCCGCGTGCACGTTGCTCTCCACCTGCCAGTGCGGCCCGTTGTAATAGTACGAGGTCGAGCGCCCGCTCACCGAGCGCGAGGACAAGGACAAGCCCACGCGGTGCAGCTCGAGCAAGCGCCCGGCGTCGGGCCGCGGGAAGTAGGTCGACTCGGCCAGGACCACCTCGACGGCGTCGCTCGGCACCCAGTCCTCCGTGGGCACATCGTCGGCGCTACGCGCGAACGAGGCATCCACGGTGCCGTAGGCGAGCTGCACGAGCACCGAGGTGCCGCCCTCACCACGCGCCAGCTCGCCCTCGTCGTACATGGTGACGACGACGGCGGTGGCGCAGAAGCCCGTATCGTAGGCCGTGCGCGTGAACGACCACATATCCCACGGTGCGCACGGCGCGCCGTCGAGCCCAAAGGGCTCGCTCTTCCACAGCACCGCCAAGGTTGGGCGCCAGCCCACCAGGCCCTGCGCCAGGTCGAGCGCCTCGCCGAAGCGCAGCGTGGTGTCGAAGCCGGTCGGCACGTCGATGGGCTGGCTGTCGAGGTGCTCGTCTTGATACCAGCGCAGCTCCTCGTCGACGTGGATGGTGGGGCGCGCCACGGGCGCCGGTGGCTGCGCCGACGGCGCCACGATCGCGCCCGACACGCAGCTCTGTGCCTGGCAGGTGTCGCCGGTGGTGCACAGGTCGCCGTCTTCACAGGGGAAGCCATCCGGCGTGGGCGCCGCCACGCACACGCCGTAGAAGCAGGTCTCGAGCTGCGTGCACGAGAAGGGACCGCAGGGCGTGCCGTCTTGCACCACGGCGCGCGTACAGCCGCTCTCGGCCACGCAGGTGTCGGTGGTGCACGGGTTGTCGTCGTCGCAGCGCTCGTGGATGGGCTCGAACACGCAGCCGCGCGCGGGGTCGCAGGTGTCGACCGTGCACGCCACGCTATCGACGCAGCTGAGCGCGCGCCCCACGCACACACCGGCGGAGCAGCGATCCTCCTCGGTGCACAGGGAGCCGTCGGAGCAGGCCTCGCCGTCGGGGTGCGCGCTGCGCACGCACTCGCCCGTGGCGGGATCGAAGCTCGCGCTCTCGCAGGGATCGCGCGGCGCGCAGGGCGGCGGCGCCCGCACCTCCACGTCCAGCGTGGCGCTCACCGGCGCCACCTCGTCGTCGACGGGGGCGAGGCGCAGGGTGAGCCGCACGCGCACCCCATCGGCGCCCGGCTGGGGTGCCAGGCCGACATCGACGAGGGCGGTGGCGGCCGACTCCACGCGCGCGGGCGCGTTCAGCACACTGGCGCCAAGCATCGGGAAGCCGCCCTCGAGCTGCGGCTCCTCGAGGTCGAGGCCCACGCGGCTCGTGTTGGCGAGCACGAAGGGCACCGCGCTCGGATAGCCGATCCACGCCACGGTGCTCGCCTCCGCCGGCGTGATGCTCAGGTCGGCCACCAGCGCGTCGAGGAACACGGGCTCGCACGCCGTGAGCGCGGCGCACGAAAACAAGAAGGGGCACACGAGGGGGGCGGTGAGCTTCTGCACGGCGCCCACCAAGCAAGCACTGGGCCTCCTGCTGCCGCGTCCGGACGCGGCAGCTCGCCCGCGAATTGCCCGATCTGCGGTCTGCAGGCAGCAGCGCCGCCGCCCTTCGCCGGTGGAGCGCCGCGTCAGGCTTGGCGGTGCACGGCGGCAACCAGGCGGTCGCCGAGTTCGCTCGGATCGAAGGGCTTGGTCACGAGATCGTCCATGCCCGCGTCCTTGGCGCGCGCGCGGTCCTCGGGCAGGGCCGAGGCGGTGAGCGCCACCAGCGGCAAGTGGCTCCCCGCCGGCTCGGCGGCGCGCACGCGGCGCGCCACCTCGTAGCCGTCCATGTCGGGCATCTCGCAGTCGAGCAGCACGGCGTCGAAGCCGCCGGCGCCGATGGCGTCGAGCGCGGCGCTCCCCGACGGCACCGCCACGGCGCGCGCGCCGAGCTGCTCGAGCACGCGCACGGCCAGCAGGCGGTTGACCGCGTGGTCGTCGACCACCAGCACGCGCAGCGAGAGCGGCGCCCGCGGCGTCGACGACGTCGCCCGCGTCGACGGGGGCGCGGCCTCGGGCAGCTCGACATCGAACCAGAAGGTGGAGCCCGTGCCCACCTCGGTCTGCACGTGGATGTCGCCGCCCATGCCCTCGACGATGGCCTTGGCGATGGACAGGCCAAGGCCGCTGCCGGTCTGTCCGTCGGTGGTGGCGGGGTCGCCGTGCGAGAAGGGCTCGAACAAGGCCGGCAGGATCTCGGGGGCAATGCCGATGCCGGTGTCGACGACGGCGAAACGCACCAGCCCATCGACGGGGGTGACGCGCAGGGTGATCGTGCCTTTGGCGGTGAACTTCACCGCGTTGCCCACCAGGTTCAAGAGCACCTGCTTGAGGCGCACCGGGTCGCCAGTGACGAAGCGAGGCGCCTGGCAGTCGAGCTGCATGCGCAGCTCGCGGTCGCCGGCGTTGACGGCGCCCACGCGCACCACCTCGTCGAGCACGCGGTGCAGGTCGAAGGAGACGCGGTGCAGCTCGAGGCCGCCGCCGGCGAGCCAGGCGCGATCGAGGATGTCGTTGACCAGCGCGAGCAAGGTCTCGCCCGAGGCCAGCGCGGCGCGCGCATGCTCGCCGTGTGGTGCGGGCAGCTTGGCGTCGTCGAGCAAGCGCGCGAAGCCGATGGCGCCCGTGAGCGGCGTGCGCAGCTCGTGGCTGACGGTGGCGATCAACCGGTCCTTGGCCGCGTTGGCCAGCTCCGCCTCGCCGCGTGATCGTGCCAGCTCGTCGTTGGCGGTGCGCAGGTCCGCCAGCGCCCGTTGCGACAGCGCGTGGTGCGAGGCCGCGAGCGTCAGCACCACCAGGGCCAGGATGCTGAGCGAGGCCGCGTCGAGCCAGCGGCTTGGCGGCGGCGGCGGCGGGAACGACACACCGGCCGCCTGCGCGGCGGTGAGCACAGCGATCAGCCCGACGCCAACGCCGAGCCACGCCATGGCCGCACGGCGACCCACCGTCATGAGCGCGATCATCGGTGTCACGGCGAAGAAGGCGAGCGCCGGCAAGCGCACGCCGCCATAGAGCGCGCTCACCAAGCAGATCTCCGCGTTGACCAGCACGATGGTCGCATGCGCGATGGGCGCGCGCGGCAGGCCCTTCTTCAAGACGAGCAGCAGCCCGGCGACGATGGCTGCCGCCAAGGTCTGGACCATGGCGAGCTGTCGGTTGCCGAGCTTGACGTGCAAGAGCGCGAACGAGGCGAAGGTCGGGAGCGCGACCGCCAAGACCACGGCCAGCAGGCGCGCGGAGAACAACGCGTTCGGCCCCCCCGGGAGCGCCGGCGGCAACAAGCGATCGACGAACGGGCGTCCGCGCTGGCGCATGGAGCCTTCTAGCGTCGTGCGCCGGCACGCACCATGGTCGGGCGGTGAGCTTCGGCTGGCAAAGGTCAACGCCGACGCTCGCCGGCGCGCGCCAAGGCCGCGATCAAGGCCCCGCCCGCGTCGTCGATGCTCTTGCCGAAGGCCACCACACCGTCGTGGTGGCCGCGCATGACGAACACCCGTGCGTCAGCGAGCGCCGTGCTGCGCCACAGGCGCGCCACCTCGCGCGCCATCTCGGGCGTGCCGTAGTCCACGTCGGGCGCGGTCTCGGGCAGCCCGAGCCTCGCCTCGAAGATGGCCGGCGCGTGCACATGGAACACCGCGCGGATGGTGGGCGAGGCGTCGTAGACCGTGGCGTGGGTCATCGACTCCGACGAGGGCAGGCTCGGCCCGTGGCTGGTGACGTGGTTGCGCTTGACGTCGGCGGCGCTGACCACGCAGAAGTCCTCGGGACCGAGGTCGCGGCGATCGGAGGTCTGCGTGCCGGTGATGGCGAAGGCGCGCGCCCCGCGCTCGCCGGGGAAGGGCCCCACGCGAGCGCTCAGGTTGCCGTAGGCGGCACCCTGGTAACGAGCGCCGTCGCGCCCGAGGAGGCCGAGATCGAAGAGGATGCGACGCCAACCTGCCAACAGCCCCACCAGATCGGTGGCCGCGCGCGGCAAGGGCCCGCTTTGGTGGGTGGCCGCGAACTTGATGACGCCTTCGCGGCTCTGGTGTCCGCCTCGCTCGCCGCTCGCCATCGTGCGCCTCGTTGCCGAGCACGAGCTAGCACCGTCCTGGTCCTCGGGTAAGGGCACGCGAATGGACAACTCAGTCGTCCTCGCGAGCGATCCATCGTCGCTGGCGGCGTCGCGTCCTCGGTCCGTGGCGACGGCCACGGCCCTGCGGGGCTCCTTGCCATCGACGCGCATCGCTCGCGATCACCGATCGACTTGTCCATTCGCGGGCCCTAAGGGTCCGGTGCGACGATCTGTCGCATCCCGTCCTTGGCCGACGTGGGTACAACGTGGCACGCGACGTACCCACGCAGCAGCAAGGACCATCATGCGCAGCCCTCGCCTCGTTCGCATCGTCGGCGTCCACACGCTCAGCGTCGTCGCCCTGGCCGCCGCCTGCACGCCCGCTGAGGGCGAGGGTGAAGGCGAGGGCGAGCCCGGCCAGGCCACGCTCAGCGTGCAGCTGGCCCACCTCGTCGACGGCACGGCGATCGAGCTGGACACCGCCACCCCTTTCACCAACGCCTTCGGCAACCAGTACGGCGTGACGCGCCTGTCGTATTTCTTGAGCAACCTCACGCTCACCATGGCCGACGGCGGCACGCTGTCGGCGGCGGGCGGGCGCTACGTCCACCACGACACGCCCGAGACCATGACCGTGCCGCTCGACGGCGAGGTGCCGGCCGGGGGCGTGCAGAGCCTCAGCTTCGTCATGGGCCTGCCCCCCTACCTGAACCAGAGCGGCGCCTTCCCCGACGCCCCGGAGGCTTTGATGGAGTGGCCCGAGATGATGGGTGGCGGCTACCACTTCATGAAGCTCGAGGGGAAGTTCATGGCCACGAGCGGTGACCCCGAGAGCTACGCCACGCACAGCGGGGGGCTCGACGGCGTGGATTACTCCTTCGCCGTCACGCTCGACGGCAGCGCGCTCACACTGGCCGAGGGTGGCAACGCGCTCGAGCTCGTGATGAACATCGACGAGTGGTACACGAACCCCACCGACTGGGACTTCAACGACTACTTCCCCGGCGGCATCATGCACGACGCCGACGCCCAGGCCATCCTCAAGGCCAACGGCGCCGACGTCTTCACCCTCGGCGCAGTGTCGCCGCTCTAGGAGCTTGCCATGCGTCGTCACCACCGACTGATCGCGCTCTCCTTGGCCGCGCTCGCCGGCGCCGCGTGCTTGGGCGCGCCCACGCCCCTCGAGCTCGAGCTGCCGGCGCAGTTCCCGCCCATGCACGTCCCCGAGGACAACCCCACCACCGTCGAGGGCGTGGCCCTCGGTCGGCAGCTCTACTACGACAAGCGCCTATCGCCCGACGCCTCGCGCGCCTGCGCCGACTGCCACCTGCAAGCGCAGTCGTTCTCGTCCACCGGCGGCGTGGGCGTGCTGCCGCACGTCAACCTCGCCTGGTCCGAGAGCTTTTTGTGGAACGGCGCCACCGAGGGCACGCTGGAAGACGCCATGCACATGGAGGTGAACGAGTTCTTCGGCACCGACGTCGCGCTCTTGCGCGAGCCCGACCTCGAGGAGCTGTTCCGCGCCGCCTTCGGCGACCCCGAGCCCAGCACCGATCGGGCCGCGCTCGCGCTCGCGCAGTGGCAGCGCACGCTCACCTCGGGCAATTCGCGCGACGATCAGTACGTCAACGGTGACCTGAGCGCGCTCAGCGAGAGCGAGATCCGCGGGCGCGATTTGTTTTACAGCGAGCGCGGCGAGTGCTTCCATTGCCACGCCACGCGCCTGTTCACCGACAACCAGTTCCACAACAACGGGCTCGACGCCGAGGTGGCGGGCACCGGCCGCGCCGCCGTCTCCGGCCGCAGCCTCGACGACGGCAGCTACAAGACGCCCACGCTGCGCAACATTGCGCAGACCGCGCCCTACATGCACGACGACCGCTTCAGCACGCTCGAGGAGGTCATCGCCTTCTACAGCCACGGCATGGTGTACTCGCCCTCGGTGGACGCGCTCATGCAGAACGTGCACGAGGGCGGGCCGCACTACAGCGAGCAAGAGCAGGCGGACCTGGTGGCGTACATGGGCGCGCTCAGCGACGAGGAGTTCCTCAGCGCGCCGGCGCTCGCGGCCCCGGTGGCCGCGGAGTAGGGCGTGTCCGTGCGCGGCCCACGGCCGGAGCTCGCTCGTTCGCTGGGACTCACGAGCTCACGAGCGCCATCCCGAGAGCGTTCTCGGTTGATCATCGCTCGATCCGTCAGCACCGGCAGCGCCAGCAGCAGCAGAAGAAGAGGAAGAGGAAGAGGAGGCTGGGGCTTGTCGTGTTGCCCTGATGAAAGGATCGCTGCTCTCGCGCGAGCACACGGCGGTGCCCTTCCACAGCCTCGGCTTGCCACGTCGGGAGAGCATCCTGAAGAGCACGACGGACCCCTCCCTACCTCCCTCCCCAGAGGACTGGAGAGGGCCGTGCCAGCTTCGGTACTCCGCTGTGGCGAGCCCGGCACGGCTTCCCCCATTCCTATGGGGGAAGAGGTAGAAGGGGGGCCGTTCATTCCTGCACTGACCTCGTCACCTTGCACCTCGACCCTGCAGGAACGCAGCGCCGCCTGCTCTCGCGAGAGCAGCGATCCTTTCATCAGGGCAACACGACAAGCCCCAGCTCCTTCTTCTTCTCCGGTCCGCAAGGGTCGAGCGAGGTAGCGCATGCCCCGACTGCGTAGTGTCGCCCTTGCGCTCCTCGTCGCCTCTGCTGGTGCCGTGGGGCTGAGCGCTTGTCCGCCTGCCGAAGGAGAAGGCGAGGGAGAAGGAGAAGGCGAGGGAGAAGGAGAAGGCGAGGGAGAAGGTGAAGGCGAGGGCGAAGGTGAAGGAGAGGGCGAAGGAGAGGGCGAAGGTGAAGGGGAGGGCGAGGGCGAGCCCACCTTGATCGCCACCGTGGCCGACGGCGAGCTGCAGGTGGAGCTGCTCGTGCTCGGCGACGATCGCCTCGAGGTGGGGCTCAACCACGTGGCCTACCGCGTCACCGAGCTGGCCACGCAGACGGTGCTCACCGACGCGGCCGTCGCCCATGCACCGATGATGGACATGGAGAGCGGCATGGACCACGCGTGCCCCTTCACGGGCCCAGTGACGCCCGCCGACGAGGACGGCCTCGTTCACGCCAAGATCGTCTTCGTCATGGCGAGCGGCAGCGCCGATGCGTGGCAGGACACCGTCACCGTGATCCCTGCGGGCGGCAGCGAGCACGTGCTGGTGCTCGAGGACCTGCCGGTGAGCGAGACCGGCGCCTTGCGCTCGCTCGGCGGCACCGACTACCGCTTCACGCTCAACTGGGAGCGCGACCGCTACGGCGTCTCCGAGGCCAACGCCTTCACGCTGACGGCGCACACCAGGCCCACGGACCCGACCACGCCGTGGCCGGCGGCCACCGACCTGAGCATCACGGTGTTCCCCTGGATGCCCTCGATGAAGCACGGCTCGTGGGACAACGTGGACCCCGTGCACAGCATCGACGGGGAGTACTTGGGCAGCGTCAACTTCAGCATGCCCGACGACTGGACCGTGACCTTCGAAGTGAGCCGCGAGGGCGCGGTGCTCGGCGAGATCGTGTACGACTTCTGGATCCTCTAAACAGGATCACGTTGAGGCGCAGCCCACATGGCCCGCCGCGCCGGCACGTGACGCCCTCGCCCCTCGTCAATAGACGTCGTGCGCGGAGTTGTAGACGTTGAACTTGCCCGTGGGCGTCTCGAGCCCGCCGATGCGCTCCACTTCCGCCAACGTGGTCGCGTCGTAGATGATGAGCTCCCCCTCCTCGTCCCACGACGACACCCACAGCTCGGCGCCGGTGCGATCGAATTCGAAGTGCACCGCCCGCCCACGCTCGGATGGCGTGAAGCAGTGATCGAGCGCGCCCGTGGCCTTGGCGATGACGCACACCTGCCGTGAGGCGTTGGGGTCTGACGCCATGGGCGAGTCGGTGAACACCCAGGGGCTCGCGTCGTGCGTCTTCAAGAACAAGCTGCCGGCGGCGGGCAAAGGAATTGCGCGCACCACCTGCCACGCATGCTCGGGCCGCCCCACGGGGTCGGCGCCATAGACCGAGAGCAGGCCCTCGCCGATGTGCACCGTGGCGTTGACCCAGCCGAAGTCGGGGTCGAGCCAGTTCGCGCCGCGGCCGGGGTGCGGGATGCTGCCCGTGGGCACGGTGGCGTCGAGGGTCTGATCTTCCACGTCGATGACCACGATGCGCCCGTCGGTGGCGCTGGCGGAGGCCGCCAAGAAGTAGCGGCCCGTGTGGTCCCAGCCGCCGTCGTGCAAGAGGCGCCGCGCGCCGATGCGGGTCGCCACCGGGAAGCCCGCCTGCGAGTAGTCGACGAGGGCCGCGTAGCCGGTCTCCTTGAGCGAGAGCACCCACACAGGCTCGAAGGGCGAGGCCACGATGGAGGCCACGCGCACCTCGGGGAGCACCTCGGCGGTGTCGAAGGTGTCGCGCGGCACGTCGACGCGCTCGAGGGGCTCGAGCGTGCCGCCGTCGAACACCACGTACTGCGGTGGCCAGTAGCAGCCCTCCACCAGGTAGCGATCTTCATAGCCCGCGAGCTTGCTCGCCTCCACGCTGCGCGCATCCAGACAGCCACGCGCCGTGGCCACCACCATGGGCGGGTTGCTCCACAGGTCGATCATGGAGACCACGCCGTCGCGGCCCACCGCGTACGCGTAGCGCCCAGTGGCCGAGCTGCGCACGATGTGCGTGGCGAAGCCCACGTCGACGGTGACCACGAGCTCGTGGGTGCTGCCATCGAAGATCGCCACCTCGCCAGGGTCGCGCTGCACCACCAAGAAGAAGTTCTCCCAGTCGCGGGCATGCTGCGGTGCTGAGGGGCGCGCCGCCGGCGCCACCTCCACGCGCCAGCTCGCCACTGCATCATCGAAGGAGAAGGACGGCGCCGTCGGCGGCGGCAACTGCAAGAAGGCTGCGAGCATGGCGGCCTCGCTCCTCGAGAGCACGTCGCTGTCGACCCACGCGGGCATGCCGCCGGGCAAACCCCAGGAGATGGTAGAGGCGAGCCCGTCGGTGCCGATGACGGCGGCGCGCGCGTCGGCGATGTTGGGCCCGATGCCGCCGCCGCGATAGGTGCCGTGGCAGCCGGCGCAGCGGTTGAAGTAGAGGTCGCGCGCTGCGAGCTGTTGGCCGGCGTCGAGCGCCATGGGCGCCAAGGGGTCGAGGGGCGTGCTCTGCGCCGCGAAGAGCTCGACGAGGTCCGCGATCTGTTGGCACGAGAGCCCAGGGTCGGGCATGGCGTAGCCCCAGCTGTCGTCGAGCGAGGCCCACGCGGGCTGCGCCAGCACCCAGGCTGGCTCTTCGAGCCACTCCTTCAGGAACTGCGGCGTGCGCGTCAGCGCCTCGGTCTGCAAGTCGGGCGCGTGGTGCACGCCGCGACCAATGGTGTGGCAGCGCGTGCAGCGATCGCGAAAGAGCTCGCGCCCCGCGAGCGGGTCGCCGTACAAGGGCGCGCCGCCGCCTGGCCCCTCGCCGTCGGCGCCACAGGCACCGTGGTCGACGTCGGGGTCGCCCTCTCCTTCTCCTTCTCCTTCGCCCTCTCCCTCGCCTTCCCCTTCACCCTCGCCCTCGCCCTCGCCCTCGCCCTCCCCTTCACCCTCGCCCTCGCCTTCACCTTCGCCCTCCCCTTCACCCTCGCCCCCGGTCGCGCACCCCGAGCAGGCGACATCGGTGAGCGCAAGCGCGAGCAGCGCACCGAGCACATGTGAGCGAGGGAGGGTCGAGCGATGGCGCCGCATGCGCGCAACTGTAGCCGCCGACGCGCAGCGCGCAAAGCACGTGGGTCGCGCTCAGGGCGCGACGGCGAGCGGGCTGCGTGCACCTGCGTCGTGCCAATCCGTGGGGCGGATGCGCTCACCCTCGGGCACCACCAGCGAGCCCACGTAGTCGGCGTCTCGATAGACGCGCGCGATGTCGGCGGCGGCGCTGGCCAGCTCCTCGTCGCTGACCGCGCCGTTCGAGGTGGCCTTGTAGAACTGCACCGTAACGCGCACAGGAAAGCGCGCGTCGCGCACCAGCTTGTAGCCGCGCCCCTCCTCGAACTTGCCGAGGGCCTCGCCGTGGCCGATGACGGCGCGCTCGACGTCGCTGGTGAGCGCGCGCCCGCGCCCGCTGCCGTGGCCCACGCCGTTGCTCGCGACGGGGCTCGCGCTCTCCGCCGCGTCGTCGCTCTTGCCGCCGAGGCCGCCGATACCGAGGCCGCTGCCGCCAGCGCCCGTGCCCGAGGCGCCGAGGCCGCCGAAACCAAACACCGATCCGCTCACGCTGCTGTTGATCGAACCCAACATGCCGGAGCTGCCGTAGGGGTCTCGCTGCTTGAGCGGCACCTGCACGATCATCATCATGTCGGCGCCCTCGTCGAGCGCGCCCTTGTCCTGCACCTCTGCGTGGCCGGCATCGATGCGCGCCTTGACCGTCGAGCGCCGCTCCGCCGTGAACAAGGTCTCCTGGCCCCCGTGGTTGAAGTAGAGCTGCTGACCCCACGCCTGTTGCGGCGCGTCCTCGGTGCGGTTCTCGATGACCGTGGCGCTGGTGCCCTGCCGCGTCACCAGCAAGGTCAGCACCGCGGGCGCGCCCTGGTAGGACTGGTAATTGAAGAGCACCGGGTTGAACTCGATCTTGCCCTCGGCGGGCAGCGGCACGAACACGTGCTGGGCGCTCACGAGGAAGTGCGTGTCGCGCTTGGCCAACAGGTTGCCGGTGCCCTTCACGCTCTCCGCGTCGCTCAGGTACTCGCGCAGGTTCTTCAGCACCTCCGTGAGCGGCACCACCGAGGTGGCGCCGTCTTTGGCGCCTTGGTTGCCCACCTTGACCCAGAGCTTGTCGGCGGGCACGTCGCCGGTCTTGTCGCTGAAGTTCGGGTGTCGCAGCACGGGCAGCAGGTGCGTGCGCGTGCCGCGCGCCGACTTCTCGTGCACCTGCAGGGTCAGGTCGCTGATGTTCGGCCCCACCGCCGAGCCGTAGTCCCTGCCCGTGTCTTCCCAGGTGAGGTTGAGCACATTGAGGCGGTGCCGGTACCAGGCGCGCTTCTGCAGATCGACGTCGTTCGGCATCAGCACCACGCGTCGGATGACGTCTCGAAAGGTGGGTGCGGTGGTGTCGGTGGCGGCCGCAGCATCGTTCTTGCCCACCACGCCCCAGGGCTTGGCGGCGTGGGCGGGCGCGGTGGCGGCGACGATCACGAGCATGACGACGGGCAGCGAGCGCATGCGTGCTCCAAGCTCGGGGGTGAGCGATGTCAACGCTCGACCGCACGCCGCGGTCTTTGGTTCCCGTGCCGAGCGAGATCAACCGCGACCGAGGTCTGCCTTGGCCGACACGCGCCGCGCCAGCTCGGGGAACATCTTCTTGCGCAGCTCGTGCTTGCGACGCCCGTCGGCGTAGCCCTCTTTGATGACCTCGACGCGCAGGGGTGCAGCGAAGTACTCGGGGTGCGGCAGCTCGGCGATGTCGGTGAGGAAGCGGCACAGGGGCTCCACCTGCAGGCCGAGCTCCGCCAAGGCGCGGCCCGCGAAGTAATCGGCGTAGGTCTCCTCGGTGCGGCACAGGCGCTCGAGCTCTTCCTTGCTGCGCGGCGCGGCGCTCTTGTACTCGGCCCAGCGCTTGGGGCGGTGGCCGATCTCGTGCGCCAACACGCCCACTTGCACGTCGAGGACAGAGGCGAAGGCGAGCAGGAAGCGCTTGCCCACGTACACCTTGCCGCGAGCGTCGATCATGGCGATGGTGCCCTCGGCCAGCACGAGCGTGTAGTCGTCCTCGTCGTCACCGGCGAGGCGCGCCAGCTTCTTCTGCCACGCGCGCAGGCGCGCGAGCTGAGCCACCACGGTGGCGTCGTCGGGATCGATTTCGCGCGGCTTCTTCTTGCCGAAGAGCTCGTCTTGCACCTGCTGGCCCAGGCTCTCCGCCTGCTTGGCGCCCGTGGTCCAGGTGGGCCCGTAGGGGTTCTTGCCGGAGATGCCCGTGCCGCCGATGCGCGTCATCGGCATCAGTCTAGCAACCGCGGAATACGACGGATGACCGACGGCAGATCCCGCGCCGCGCGAGACGATGCGCTGTGCCGTACGTGCCGCGCAGCCCCCGACGGACGACCACCCTCAAGGCGGTGGTGGGGGGCCAAGAGCAGGGGCGCGTGCGTGACATGTCGACCTCGGGACTGTTCGTGGAGACCCACGCCTCGCTGCGGCCGGGTGCTGCCGTCGCCGTGGTGCCACTGCTCGGCGAGCTCGACGGCGAGCGCCTGCCCGCCGAGGTGGCGCGCGTAGGCGCCGACGGGCTAGCGTTGCGCTTCGTGGGGCTCGACGTGGAGCGCCGGCAAGACCTGCGCGCGCTCATCGCCGAGGGCGCGGGTGTGGAGCGCGCGCTGCGACGCCCCCTGCACCCGCCACGGCGCGCCTTGCCCGCGCTGCCTGCCGACGCGCCCGTGGTGCTGCTCACCGACGAGATCAGCGCCGTGCACGAGAGCCCCGTCGCCGTACCCGCGGAGCTCGAGGCCGAGCTGGTCGCGCTCGAGGCGCAGCTCGTCGAGCTCGGGCGCAGGAACGCCCGTGTCATCGACGACAACGCGGCGCTCGCCCTGCGCGTGCGCGCGCTCGAGGCCAAGATCGCCGTGCGCGGGCGCCTGGAGCAGGACTTGTTCGAGGCCTACGACACCATCGACGAGCTCGAGCAGCAGTGCGATCGCCTGATGGCGCGCTTGCTCGCCGATCCCGCGCGCTGACGCTCAGGGCAGCCCGTACACGATCAGGTAGTCGATGCGCACGGCCAGGCGGTGGGCGCGCACGCCGACGCTGCCAGACGTGAACGAGGGATAGTAGTCGTCGTCGAAGTTGGTGCTGACGGCGCCGCCCTCGCCCGGATCCACGTCGCAGCGGTAGCTCTGGCCCACCACCCGCTGCCGCAGCGTGCGGCGCACGTCGAGGAAGGGATCGATGAGGGTCGCGCTGTCGAGCACGGTGTTGGCGTCGTTGCTGAAGAGCTGCGCCAGGTGCAGCGTGTTCTCCGTGGTGCCCGCCAGCGGGTCGTAGCTCATCTGCAGCATGCACAGGCCGCCGTCGCTGTCCGCGGCGCGCAGCAGCAGGCCCACGTTGACGGTGGTGGTGAACGAGGTGAAGGCTGCGCGCGCCGTGGGCGTGACGGCCGCCTCCACCACCACGTCGTCGAGGTCGAGGTCGTCGCGCAGCAGGATGTTGTAGCTGCTGGTCTCGGCGAAGACGAGGGCGTCGTCGACGACGGTCCAGGAATCATCGCCCGCCGTGACCTGCCATTCGCCATCGAGGGCGCTGCCGCCGAAGCCGTCGAAGAGCAGGATGGACTCACCGCTCAGGGTTGGCCAAGGATCGCAGGCGTCACCCACGGGGTCGTCGTCGAGCGCGGCGGCCTGATCGGCGTTTGGCACCGAGGGGCAGTTGTCGCAGGCGTCACCGATGCCGTCGAGGTCCTCGTCGTGCGTGTCGGGACAAGCCGGCTCGCCCTCGCCCTCGCCCTCGCCCTCACCCTCACCCTCGCCCTCGCCCTCGCCCTCGCCCTCGCCCTCGCCCTCGCCCTCGCCCTCGCCCTCGCCCTCGCCGGGATCTCCCTCGCCCTCGCCCTCGCCGGGATCTCCCTCGCCCTCGCCCTCGCCCTCGCCCTCGCCCTCGCCTTCGCCCTCGACGCAGACCTGCTGCGCGCAGCGCGACGGCGTGGGGCAGTCGGCGTCGGTGTCGCAGCTCAGCGTGACGCGCCCCGGACACCCGAGGCTCAGGGCCGAGAGGCTGGCCGCGATAACGAGGAGGACGAGGCGCATGGGCAGGGAGAGTATCGGGGGAAGTCGGCGCCTCAAGGTAGCAGATGGGGCATTTGACCGACGACGAAAGACATGAGGAGGCCCCAGCAGAGCGCGCTGGCCGCCATGGCCGGCCACAGGCGGCGCTTCTTTGGGCGGAAGGACGCGGCCAGGATGGCGCCGCCGATGGGCGAGAACAGCACCGGCGTGAGAAAGGCCACCCCCACCACGCCCGCCTTGCGCCAGATGCGAACGGCGCGACGCGTGCGGCGCGAGAACAAGCGTGGCGGTCCGCGCCAGCGAACCAGCGCAGCGCGCAGGCCTTCGCCGAACAGGCTCACGACGATGACCGTGCTCATCATGCCCGCCGCGCTCGCGAGCCCGGTTTGCCACCACGGCAAGCCGAGCGCCACGCCGGTGATGGGGCCGCCAATGAACTTGAGCGTGCTTGCCAGCGCGACCGCGAACAGGCGAGCCAGCACGCGGTGCTCCGATCAGCGATAGCGCAGGCGGAAGTTCTCCGACGAGCCGGCGACCTCGATCTCGAGGGGCTCGCAGGTCCACGGCTCGGCGCGCCACAGCTCGTCGGCGTGGTCGCGGGCGGCGCGCGTCAGCAAGATCTCGGTGGCCTTGGCCGTGTCCTCGCCGAGCTTGGAGGCGGCGTTGACCTGCTGCCCGTACACGTCGTGATCGCCGATGCGCAAGATCTCGCCGTAGCCGATGCCCACGCACAACAGCACCTGCGTCTCCGGCGGGCGATCACGGTTGGCGTCGTCGAGGGCGCGCTGCATCTCCACCGCGCAACGCAGCGCCGAGGTGGTGCGACGGAAGATCACCAGCAAGCTGTCGGCCTCGGTCTTGATCAGGATGCCGTCGTGGCGCGCCAAGATCGGATCGAGGAGCTGCTTGTGCTCATAGATGATCTGCAGGAAGTGCAGGATGCCGAAGGCCTCGACCTGGCGCGAGAAGCCCGAGAGATCGGTGAACATCACCGCCCACGGCTCGCCAAACAGGTCCCAGATGCGGCGATCGATGGCGGCCACGTCGGTGCCGGCCTGCGTGCGCTCGCCGATCAGGCTCCAGAGCCGCTGTTCGCTGGTCTTGAGCAGGGAGTCATCGCCCACGAGCGAACGCTAACGCCGCGCACGGGGGAAATGAAGCTTGCGGCCAGCGGGAAAAAATAAGGGCGCGCCCCAGGCGCGCCCACGAACATCGTCGCGGTGTGCAGGCGTCAGCCGCCCGAAGATCCCTCGTCGTCGTCCCAGGCCTCGGCGATCGGCTCCTCGGTGGTGGGGTCTTCCTCCATGGAGCGCTTGAGCAGCTCGGCCAGGCTCACGCGCGCCGTGATGGTGGCGGCGTCCTTGACGTTTCGTTCGGCGAGGTTGGTGGCGGTCATCGTTCCCACTTTCGGTTCGCGTGGCACACCCACAGCCAAGCAACGAGCGGGCCAGCCAATCGGTCCGTCGCTCCTGTCCTGCGCGCCTCTTCTAGGCCGTCGCGTCAGATCGCGCTCGCAGGATCGCCCCGGCCGCGATTGCCGCGCTGCGGCAGCCCAATTCACACGCTTCCAACACCAACGCGATGCGATGCGCTGCGCCCAAAGGGGGCCGGCGAGGCCCGCAATTGCGTAAGAGTGTCGCCGCACTGCGTACCGCCCTACGCGGAAACGCCGCCCCCGCGCGCAGCGCGAAGGTGTCGCGGACGCCGCGATTCTGCAGCGCAGGTGCCCGCTGCGGGTCATCGACGGGCTGCGCCCGGCGCGCGCGGCGATACGCTTCGCTCCATGCCGAACCGCGTCTTTCGCCTGGCCAACGCGCTGACCCTGGTGCGCATCCCGCTGGCGGCGCTCTTGTGGCTGCGCGCCGACGATCGCGTGTTCCTGGTGGTGCTCATGGTGGTGGCCGCCCTCAGCGACGTCGTCGACGGCGCACTGGCGCGGCGCCTGGACCCGAGCGTGCGCCACGATCCCCACAACGTGGGTGCGTGGCTCGACCCGCTCTGCGACAAGATCTTCGTCGCCTCGCTGGTGGCGCTGGTGATGGTGCACCACACGCCGCCGCTCTTGCTGGCGCTGCTCCTCTTGGTGCGCGAGGCGCTCTTGCTGCCGCTCATCGTCGCGTGGGCGCTCTGGTGGCGGCCGCGGGGCCAGCGCGTCGACTTCCGCGCGGTCTGGGCGGGCAAGCTCACCACCGTGCTGCAGTTTTGCGCCGTGGGCGCCACGCTGTTTGCGCCCGCCGCCTTGACGGTGCTGGCGCCCTTGGCCGCGCTCTTCGGCGCGCTCTCGGTGGCGCTGACCGTGCGGCGCGCGCTCACGAAGACGTCGCTGGCGCCGTGACCGCTGCGCTGCGCGGCGCCAGCGTAGGGTACGGCCATGACCTGGTGCGCTCGGGCGTGGCATGCTCGATGCCCCACGCACACCGGAGGAGGCCCCGATGCCCAAGATCTTGCTGCGCGTGATCGTGCTCGCGCACGTGGCGCTCTCGGCCAGCGGTTGCTGCGCCGTGCTCGAGGGGGTGTGTGACTGCGTCAGTTGCCTCACCAACGGGCCGCGCCTGCCCTTCCTCGCCGCGCCGCCCACCGCGCCCACGCCGACGGCGCCGCCAGTGACGCTGCCGACCGCGCCCGTGCGCGCGCACATGGCGTATTGAGCCTTGCGTTCAGCCCACGGCGACCAGCTCGACGTCGAACACCAGGGTGGCGCCGGGCGGGATGGCGCCGGGGAAGCCGCGATCGCCGTAGCCGAGCTCGGGCGGGATGGTGAGCTTGCGCTTGCCGCCCACCTTCATGCCGGCCACGCCTTGGTCCCAGCCCTTGATCACCTCGCCGGCGCCGAGCTTGAAGCCGAAGGGCTGGCCGCGGTCGAGCGAGGAATCGAAGGTGTTGCCGTTGGTCAGGCGCCCCGTGTAGTGCACGCGCACGCGCTGGCCAGCCGCGGCCTCTGCGCCCGTGCCAACAACGATCTCCTCGACGATCAACCCTGCCATGGTGGCCTCCCGCATCGGTGGAGCCGCACCATACCGCGAGCTCACCCCTGCCGCGCGCGCAAGAACAAGCCCGCGAGCGGCGTGGCCCCAAGCAAGCCCGCGGCGATCAAGAGCGTGCCGAGCGACGCGCCTTGCGACACGAGCGGCGCCATGACGCTCGGCACCGCCGACGACACCACGTAGGTGACCGCGAACATGGTGCCCAAGATCATGCCGAGCGCGCTCGGCGTTTGCCCGGGCAACTGTTGCACCGTGGTGATGAGCGGCGACACCGGCAAGAACATGCCGAGGCCCGCCAGCGCGAAGCAGAGCGCGCGCATGCCGTCGGTGGGCGCGAGCACGCCGCCGGCGACGGCCACGGGCAACACCAGCGAGGCGACGACGAGGTAGGGCCGGGGCGAGCGCCACACTCGCGCCAACAAGAGGCCCGCGCCGAGCGACGCGGGGATGCCCCAGATGTTCAGCCACACGAGCCAGCGCATGGCGGTGGCGCGCGGCAAGGCGAAGGCGGCCTCGAGGTGCTGGCCGAGGAAGGTGTTGAGCACGAGGTAGAGCGCCAGCGGCCCCGAGAAGGCCAGCGCCAGAAGCCAGGTCTCGCGCAGCTTGAGCGTGCGCGCGTACGCGGTCAGCGTGTCTCGCACGGGCACGGGCGCGGGCGGCGCGCCGAAGGGGCCGACGCTGGCGGTGAGGAGGAGGCAGAGCGCGGCGCCGAGGGTGCCAAGCGACACCGCCCACTGCCAGCCGATCATCGACGAGAGCGGCAAGATCACGGCCAGCGCCACCACCACGCCGAGGTTGACGGCGATGCCGTTGGCCGCGTTGGCCACCGGGCGCCACGAGGTGGGCAGCACCGCCAGCACGGCGGGGCCGAGCAAGGTCACCCACATGGCGCCGCCGACACCGAGCACGAAGCGCGCGGCCACCAGCGCTCCCCACGTCGGCAAGAAGGGCGCGATGCCGGCCACCACGATGAGCGCGCCCGCGAGCAAGAGCGCGCGGCGCAAGCCCAGGCGCGCGGCCACGATGCCCGCCACGATGGGCACCACGCTCTTGGCCATGGAGATGACGGTGATGAGCAGGGCGCCGCTGGCGCGCTCGACGCCGAAGGCGCTCGTGATCTCGGGCATCACCGGCACAAAGCCCATCCACGTGAGCCCGAAGCACGCGTAGAGCAAGGGCAGGCTCACGAGCACCACCAGCGCGCGGCCGCGCTCGCCCATGCTCATCGATGGCGCCGCGGCGCTGGCGGCGGCGACGTTCACGCCACACCGCCGAGCTTGTGCTCGTCCATCCACGCGATGAGGGCCGGCCACAGGCGCTTGCGCCCAAGGCCGCCCACCACGACGCCGATGTGCCCGCCGGGCAGCACCTCGGTCTTGCACGCGGGGTTCGTGAAGCGCGCGGCCTGGCTGGTGGCCGAAGCTGGCGGCACGATGTGGTCCTCAGCGGCGGCGATGGTGAACACCGGCACGCGCACGTCGTCGAGCTTGACGGGCCCGCGCTCGAAGGAAAGCTCACCCTTGGCGAGCGCGTCCTTGCGATAGAGAGTGCCCACCAGGTCGACGAAGAAGCGGTCGGGGATCGAGACGTTGTCGTTGATCCAGGTCTCGAGGCAGCGGAAGGTCTCGAGGAAGGCGTCGAGCTCGCCGGCGGGCTTGTCGAGGGCCTGGAACAGGCGCAGCGCCTTGGCGGGCTGGCCCATGGGCTTCAAGATCTGGAAGGCCGGCTGCGTGAGCCAGGGCGGCACGTGGCCGAGCGCGGCCACCACGGCCTCGGCATCGAAGAAGGGCGCGCGCGTCCACTTCGAGAGCAGGCCCTCGTCGTGGAAGCTGAGCGGCGCCGTCAGGTTGATGAGCGTCTGCACGCGCGCGTCGTTGGTGGCGGCCAGCGCCGTGGCCATGGTGCCGCCCAGGCAGTGACCGAGCAGGTGGAGCTTGTGCACCTTGGCGTCGCTGCACGCGGCGTCGACGAAGCGCGACAGGCGCTGCACGAAGCCCTCGAAGGACACGCCGCGCTCCTCGGCGCCGGGCTCGCCCCAGTCGATGCCGTACACGCGGTGGCCCGCTTTGCGCAGCGCCTCGACGACGGAGATGCCCTCCTTCAGGTCGAGCACGTAGAGGCGGTTGATCAGGCTCGGGCACAAGAGGATGGGATCGCGCGCGGGAAGGCCCGGCATCGGCTCGTAGCGCAGCAAGCGCGCGGCCCCCTCGCTCTTGATGAGCGCGGCCGGCGACGGCGCCACCGGCACGGGCGCCTTCTCGAGGGTGAGGCGCGCCAAGGTCACGGCGCCGTTCATGCGCGCCAGCGCCTGCGGAATGACGGTGAAGGCGCCGGCGCGGCGCAAGAGCTCGGTGGGACCAAAGGAGCTCATTGCGGCCTCCGCGCGTCGCTGGCGGTGGAGTGCGGCAGCGCGCCCTTCAGCTTGGCGGCCACGCGCATGGTGAGCGTCATGGTGATGGACAAGGGCGCCAGCACGATGTTCGACGACAAAAGGCGCTCGGCCACGCGGTTGGCCGGGCCCTCGAGCAGACCGATGCCGCGGTCGAGCAGCTCGTCGGGCAGTGGGGGTTGTTGTTTGGCGGTGCTCATGGGTGCTCCATTGGTTGGGCGTGCGATCGAGGGGCTCAGAGGGACAGGCGCCACACCGAGGCGGCGACGGGGAAGTCATCGGGCAGCTCGTCGCCGAGCGGCAGCACGGGCGAGCTCAGGCGCGCCACCTCGCCCAGGCACTCGTTGACGAACACGTGGGTCACCTGCTGCACGGCGATGCCCGCCACGGGCACGCGCGAGAGGCGGATGGTGACGCGCAGCGCGTCGTCGAGGATGAGGTCGGGCAAGAGCACCTGGCCGTGGGCGCTCACGCTCACCTCGGTGGTGTCCTCGAAGGCCACGGGCACGCCCATGAGCTGGCCGCCGATGACGCGCGACACCGTGGTCAGCGCGCTGCCCACCTCGAGGGGCAAGGGGTAGAGCGTGACCGGCTCGTCGTAGACGAGCAGGGTGCGCCCGCTCTCGGGGCTCTCCTCGGCGGAGGCGGAGCCGAGCAGGGAGACGCCGTCCTCGCCGAGGGCGAGGGGGCCAAAGAGCGCGTTGCCGGGCTCGAGGGGGCCGGCCACGTCGGCGCCGTCGAAGTGCTCGGCGAACCACTGGCCCTCCATGCCCTGCAGGGTGAGCAGGCCCACGGGCTCGTCGGCGGGATCGGGGCGCGACAGATCCCACACGCGCGCGCTGCCGCGGCCGGGCTCGCCGTCCACGTCGACCTCGCGCTCTTGGCCCACGCGCACGCGGGCGGTGGCGCCGAGCACGAAGGGCAGCTCGTGGTGCTCGATGCGCCCGTCGAGGTTCGGCATGCACGAGGGCAGCGCCACGGGTTGGTAGAGCTCGTCCTCGGGGGCGGGCGCGGGCGCGCAGGCGAGCGCGGCCGTGACGACGAGGAGCGCGAGCGCGCGTTCACAGCACATGGCCGACCCTCACGATGACGAGGTGAGCGAGCGCGGGCGCAGCACCGCCGCGCGCGCCCAGGCCGCCGAGCGGCACGAGCGAGCCCGCGTCGACGCGCAGGGAGGCACCACCCAGCGTGGCCTCGGCGCCGAGGTCTAGCTCGACGCCCAAGGGCGCCACCCCGCCGGGCGCGCTCTCGGCCACGATGGCCTGCGAGTAGATGAGCGCGCCATCCACGCGCAGCCACGGCAGGGGCGCGCCCTGCAGCTGCGCGCGCGCGTAGGCCGCCTCCGACACGCCGCCGAGCAGGGTGCGCCACAAGATGAGGTCGATGCGGTGCAGCGGGTGCAGGCGCGCGGCGTCGAAGCGCTCGTCGCCGCCGCGCTTGAGATCGAGCTGTGGCCCGAACACGTCGCCGGCCTGCGCGCCGGTGAACGCCGTCGGCGTCACCTCGGGGAAGCCGTACGCGGGGTCGGCCGAGGCAACACCCATCTCGAGCTTTGCCACGAGCGCCTCGCTCGGGTGCCCCAGCTCGTCGTCGAGCGGGCGCACTTCGCCCACCAGGGCGGCGGCGGCGGGGTTGCCGCGCACGGTGCGGCGCACGGTGACCCCTGGCCAGGGCGAGGGGTTGTCGATGGCCAGGTCCGAGAGGAAGGCCTCGCCCTCCACGCGCACGCGCCCGAGCACGACGCGGGCCCACAGGTCGGCGACGGCGAGGTGCGCGTCGCGGCGTACCAGGTGCGGGTCGCGCGTGGGATCGAGCGTCACCCAGGGCGCGGGCGCGTCCTGCTGCTGCCACTCGAGCACCAGCGCGAGCCCGGCGTCGACGAGGGGTCGGCCGGCTCGCTGGTAGAGCGCCACCTCCCAGGGCGCGTGCCAGCGCATGACGCCAAGGGCGATGGCCTGCTCGCCCACCGAGAGCGCGCGCGTGCTCGGGCCGAAGTCCGAGCTGGAGGGCCCCGGGCCGATGTCGAGGGCCGCGGCCACCAAGGTGCCCATGACGGGCGCCACGAAGGCCAGGCGATCGGCGCGGTCGCCGCCGTCGTCATCGAGGTCGGCGCCGTCGTTGGCGCCGATGCCCAAGCCGAAGTGCGCCGGCATGCGACCGAGGGAGAGCACGCCGATGGGCAAGAGCCAGTCGACGCCGAGGGCGCGCACGTCGAGGAACGACGCCGCAGCGCTCCGGCCTGCGTCGCTGCGCGCGGCCCAGGGCACGCCGGTGGCGGCGGGGCCGAACGAGGCCGCGATGACGTCGACATCGGCGAACACGCGCACGTCGTCGCCGAGAAAGAGCGATGGCGTGAGGCGCAGGCGCGCGTCGTGGCCGTGTTGCATGCCCGCGCCGAACAGGGGCGCGCCGCTGGTGGGCGAGGGGCCGCGCTCGAGGTCGAGGCCGAGCCCGAGCTGGGAGCGCAGGCGGAGCTGCGCGTGCAGCACGAGGTCCACGGGCAGGGTCGGGTTCACCGGGCGCTCGCGGAAGAGCTCGGCGGGATCGCCGGTGCCGGTGCGCGCGCGCGCGGCGTGCGCGCACGCGAGCGCGCCAATGAGCGCCACCGTGACGACGAGCGCGCGCCTCATGGGCCGCCTCCCGCGCCGGGCGCCACCTCGGCGAGCACCTGCTGCACCTGCTCCACCACGAGGGCGGGGGCCTCCCACGAGGGCATGTGGCCCACGCCCGGCAGGCGCACGAAGCGCGCCTGCGGCAGCTGCTCGGCGAAGGTGGGCAGCATGCGAATCGGTGTGACGCGATCGGCCTCGCCCCACAGCACGCGCAGGGGTGCGGCGATGCTGCGGTAGCGCGCGGCCAGCTCGCGGTAGTCCATGGCGCGCACGGTGGCGAGCGCGGCGGCGTCGCTCTGCGGGATCGCCTGGATGGCCTCGACCTCGTCGAGGGCGCTGAGCGTGGCGAAGCGGCCACCATCGGCGAAGGCGAGCTGGTACTTCTCGCCGGCGAAGCCGCGAAACGAGGTGGCGTACAGGTACTCGCCGACCAGCGGCAGCTTGGCCCAGCGCAGGCTCGAGGCGAGCTGCTCGTCGAGCGCGAAGGGCGACACCAACACGACGCCGGCGACGCGCTCGGGTGCAGCGAGCGCGGCCGAGAGCGCCACGCCGGCGCCGTAGGAGTGCGCCACCAGCACGGCGCGCTCGATGTGCAGCGCGTCCAGCAGGGCTACCAGGTCGGCGGCGTGGCCGTGGGGGCCGTAGCCGCCCTCGGTGCGCTCGGAGAGGCCGAAGCCGCGCTGATCGTAGGAGACCGTGCGCCGACCCTGCGCCAGCGCGGGCTGCACGGCGCGCCAGGCCTCCAGGCGCGAGCCGTAGCCGTGCACGAACAGCACGGGCAGCTCGTCACCGGCGCCCTCCTCGTGGACGCGCAGCTCGGCGCCGTTGACCACGAGCATGCGCTCGCCCTCGCGCGCCACGCGCGGCGCCGGCGCGGTGGCGCACGCGAGCGTCACGGCGGCCATCGCCAGCGCGCAGACATGCAGGAGGCAGGCGCGTGTGGTCATCAGCTGCCGGGCGCTCGCACCTGGCGCAGGTGGCGCGCCTCGGTGAAGGCAGGATCGTCCTCGCCGGTATCGCTCTCCACCTGCGCGAGCACGCCGATGCAGGGCGAGATCCACGAGTACTTGATCTGCGTGACCACCAGGTAGCCGACCATCACCTCTTGCTCCAAGCGCAGGCGCAGCGCGGGCAAGTCCCCCGCCGCCGTCTGCACCACGCCCTCGGCGTCGACCTCCGACACATAGGTGTCGCTCGACCAGTAGAGCGGGTTGTAGTCGAAGGTGCCGCTGCCGTTGGTCTCGGTCTCGAAGCTGGCGCCGAGCTGCAGCGGGAACTGCAGCACGGTGATGGGCGGGTCGTAGCTGACCACGGTGCGGTCCTCGTCGACGCTGGCCACGCCGAGCAACACCACGGCGTCGTTGCGCTTCTCGAACACGCCCTCCATCTCGTCGGACAGGGCGGCCACGTAGGCGCCGCGACCGTCCTCGAAGGCGGGCGCGTCCTCGAAGCGATCGGCGTACCAGCGCCCAGCGAGGGGCCAGGCCACCACCTCGAAGGGGGCGCCGCCGGGCACCGTGCCCGAGAAGTCCCAGCGCGTGCCGCTGGCGTTGGCGCTGCCCTCGACGTCGACGGAGATGTGCGCGCTCTCGTCGGTGGCGGCGGTGTAGCGCAGCGGGATGCCCAGGGCCACCGGCAGCTCGTCGACGTCGAGGCGGCCGTCGTCGAGCGAGCAGCGCGGCGGGTCGCCCTCGCCCTCGCCCTCCCCTTCGCCCTCCCCTTCACCGGGATCGCCTTCGCCCTCCCCTTCACCGGGATCGCCTTCGCCCTCGCCGGGCTCTCCCTCACCCTCACCAGGATCGCCTTCGCCCTCGCCCTCGCCCTCGTGCTCCTCGATGGGCACGCACTGACTCGCCTGGCACACGGCGTCGAGCGGGCAGTCGTCGTCGGCCGCGCACTCGACGATGGCGAGGGAGCACGCTGGCGCCAGCGCCACGGCCAGCGCCAGCGACGTCGTCAGCAGGGCACGGCGCGCCACCCTCACGCGCGCACCTCGCGCGAGAGCAGGTGCTTTTGCACCTTGCCGCTCGGGTTCTTCGGCAGCTCGTCGACCACCACCACGTCTTTGGGGACCTTGTACGCAGCCAGGCGCGCGCGCGCGAAGCGCACCACCTCCGCCACGTCGATGCGCTGGCTGCCGCGCAGCTCGAGGTAGGCGCGGCCCACCTCGCCCCAGCGCGCGTCCGCGATGCCCACCACGGCGGCGGCGCGCACCGCGGGGTGATCGGCCAGCACCTTCTCCACCTCGGCGGGGTAGACGTTCTCGCCGCCCGAGATGAACATATCCTTGGCGCGATCGACGATGCTCATGAAGCCGTCGCTGTCGACCTCGACGACGTCGCCGGTCTTGAAGAAGCCGTCGGCGGTGAAGGAGGCGCGCGTGGCCTCGGGCTTGTTCCAGTAGCCCAGGCACACGCAGGGCCCGCCCAGGCACAGCTCGCCGCGGCCCGCGCCCGTCACCACGCGACCCTCGGCGTCGATCACGCGGGCGCTGATGAACAGGTTGGGACGGCCCGCGCTGCCCGCCTTCTTCACCACGTCCTCGGCGTTCAGGTTGAGCACGTTCGGCCCCACCTCGGTCAGGCCGTAGCCCTGCTTGAACACAATGCCGCGCGCGGTGTAGCGCTCGATGAGCGAGAGCGGGCAGGGCGCGCCGCCGCACAAGGCCAAGCGCAGCGACGAGAGGTCGGTGCCCTCGAAGCTCGCGCTCGCCGCCATCATCTCGAAGGTGGTGGGCACGCCGAACAAGAGCGTGCAGCGCTCGGCGGCGTTTTGCTTGAGGAAGCGCGCGGGCTCGAAGCCGTCGGCGAGGATGATGGTGCCGCCGCGCAGCAAGAGCGGCGTGGTCAAGACATGCAGGCCGCCGGTGTGAAAGAGCGGCGTATAGGTGACGGTCTTGTCCTTCGAGGTCAGGTCGAGCGCGACGCTGGTGTTGAGCGCGTTGTACGCCACCTGCCGGTAGGGGATGAGCGCGCCCTTCGGATAGCCGGTGGTGCCCGAGGTGTAGAGCACGAGCCAAGGATCGTGCTCGCTGAGGGCGGCCTGCGGCACCACGGGGAGGGCGCCCTTGCTCTTGTGCAAGCGCGGCAGGTCGGCGTCGAGCGAGAGGGCGCGCAGCCCGCGCGCCGACGCCAAGCGCTGCGCCACTTCCGCGAAGGCCTCATCGTACAACAGCACGGTGGGCGCGGCGTCGTCGAGGATGTAGCCCACCTCGGGCTCGGCCAGGCGCCAGTTGATGGGCAGGAAGATGGCGCCCAGGCGCGCGCACGCGAACAAGAGCTCCAGGTGCTCGACGCGGTTCTTGGCCAAGACGGCCACGCGCGGGCCGGGCTCGCTCGCGTTGCTGCGCCGCACACCGAGCTCCACGAGCGCGGCCGCGCACGCGCCGGCGCGCCAGGCCAACGCGCGGTAGCTGATGCGCTCGCCGCTGGCCTCGTCGACCACCGCCACGCTCTCGCCGAACAAGCGCGCGAGCCCTTCGGTCCAATCACCGGGAAACATGGTGGCCTCCGCGAGATGTGCACGCACGCAAACACGAGCGGACCAGGTCCGCGAAGCGATCGGGCACTTCGAGCTGCGGGCAGTGGCCCACGCCGGCCCAACGCTCGCTGCGCGCGCCCAGGTGACGCGCCGCAGCGGCCACCGCGTCCGGCGGCACCACCACGTCGGCCGCGCCGCTCACGAAGGTGCAGGGCACGGCGAGTGACGACAGGCGCTCCACCAGCACGTGGTGGAACACGTCGTCCACCACGCCGGCGAAGGGCACGGCGAAGGCGCGCGCCGCGCTCGAGCGGTGCACGGCCAGCTTGCGCGCCGCCAGCGCGTCGCACACCGCGAGGCCCGGCGTGGCGAAGATGCGGCGGCTGTTGCTCACGAGCTCGGCCTCGGGGCGCCCCACGATGGCGTCCACCGCGTAGTAGGCGCGCAGCATCGCCTGCAGGGGGGCCGGCACCTCCACCAGGCCGCCGGGGGCGCAGAGGAGCAGGTGCGCGAAGGCCTCGGGGGCGCGCAGCGCCGCCAACAGCGCCACGTGGCCGCCGAGGGACGAGGCCACCACCAGCGGCGGCGCGGGCATGCTGCGCGCCGCCGCGAGCACGGCGCGCACCAAGAGCTCGAGGTCCCACGAGCGCGCCGGCTTGGTGGACAGGCCGAAGCCGGGCAGGTCGAAGGCTTGGAGCGCGGCCTCGCTGCTGCACCGCACAAAGAGGGGCGCCCAGTCCCAGGCGTCGTGGCCGAGGCCGTGCACGCACAGCACCGGGTGGCCCTGGCCCGCCTGCACCAGCGGGCAGAGCACGCCGTCGACCTCCAGGGTGCTCCAGCTCCCCTGGGGGCGCCCGGCCGCCAGCGCGCGGGCCAGCGCCGCGTCGTCGAGGTGGGCCGGCACCTCGGCGGGGCGGGCGAAGCCAGCGGCGAGGGCGGGGGCGGGGTGATCGCTCACGGCGCGGATTCCAGGCGCCGCGCGTCGCACCTGTCAATGGGGTTTGTGCATCGCACAATGCCGTATCGGTCAAACGACCGGTGCACGTGCCGGGTGCTTGACCGGCCGGACGCCATCCCCTACCACTGCGCGCATGAAGCCCCGCCCGCACGATCCCGTCCCCTCGACGAGCACGCCGCCAAGCGGCCTGCCCATCGTGCTCAAGAAGTACGGCAACCGCCGCCTCTACGACACGCGCGACTCGCGCTACGTCACCCTGCCGGAGGTGGAGGGAATGTTGCAGCGCGGCAGCGATGTGCAGGTCATCGACGCCAAGAGCGGCGACGATCTGACCAAAGAGGTGCTGGTGCAGATCATCCTCGACAAAGAGGGCGCGAGGGAGATGCTGCCCACGGGCTTCTTGAAGCAGGTGGTGCGCTTGTCGTCGTCGCCCTTGAAAGAGAGCTTCACGCACGCGCTGCAGGGCTCGCTCGACACCTTCCTGCAGAGCCAGCGCGCCCTGGTAGGCGCGCAGCGCGGCTTCTTGCAGCAGCTCCCCTACCAAGCGTGGAACCCCTTCGCGGCCTTCGCCGGCCCGCGCGGCGCCGTGCCGGTGGCGCCCCCCGCTTCACCAAGCGCCGAGAGCGCCGAGCTCGAGCGCCTGCGCAGCGAGGTGAGCCAGACGCAGGCGCTCTTGCGCCAGCTCTTGCAAGGGCAGGCCGCGCAGCAGGCGACGGACGCGCCGCGCGCAGCGCCGAGCCGCCGCACCAAGCGCGGGCGCGCCGCGGCCCGCGGGTGATGGGCGCGCCGCGAGGCGCAGATCTGCTGATTTTGTGCGTTGCACAAAATCTCGCTTGACGCGCCCGTTGCCCGCGCCTACGGTCCGCTCGCGCACGGCGATGGACGCCGGCCACACGGAGGACCCCATGAGCGAGACCCACAAGAACGAGAAGGCCGCCCCCAAGGTTGAGGCTGCCACCGCCTTCACCACCTGGCAGAACCTGTGGCGCGGCGAGGCCCAGCGTTTCCTCGACGAGAGCGGCCAGGCCATGGAGCGCTATTTCGGCGAGGCCGAGCGCGCGATGCACGAGGGTAGCCGGCTGTTCGCCGCGCAGACCCGCGCCATGCACGAGATGAGCCGCGCGGTGCTCGCGGGCACCAAGACCATGCTCGGCTGAGCGCGCCGGGCGGGGCCTGCGGGCCCCGCCCATCGTTTCGCAGTGCACAACATCAAGCCAACAGCCACAAGCACAGGACGACGCATGCGTGGGATCTCAGGGAAACGGGTCGTGATCACGGGCGCCGCGGGCGGCATCGGCCGCGCCACGGCCAAGCGCTTCCTCGACGAGGGCGCGCGCCTCTTGCTGTGCGACGTGCGGCCGCTGCCAGACACGGGGCTCGATCGCGAGCTGCACGCCGAGAGCGGCGCCGGCGCGCGCGTGCGCTACTTGCAGGCCGACATCGCCACGCAAGCGGGCGTCGACGCCCTGGCCGCCGCCATGGACGAGGGCGTCGACGTGCTCATCAACAACGCCGGCATCACGCGCGACGCCAGCTTCGGCAAGCTCAGCGACGAGCAGTGGGATCAGGTGGTGGCCGTCAACCTCACCGCCGTGTTCCGGCTCTCGCAAGCGGCGGGGCTGCGCATGAAGGCCAACAAGCGCGGCGTCATCTTGAACGCCGCCTCCGTGGTGGCGCACAACGGCAACTTCGGCCAGAGCAATTACGTCGCCACCAAGGCCGGCGTCATCGGGCTCACCAAGACCTTGGCGCGCGAGCTCGGGCGCAGCGGCGTGCGCGTCAACGCGGTGGCGCCGGGCTTCATCGAGACGCCCATGACCGCCGCGGTGCCCGCCACGGTGCTCGCGGGCATGGCCGAGAAGGCGCCGCTGGCGCGCCTCGGCAAGCCCGAGGAGATCGCGGCCGCCTACTGCTTCCTCGCGTCCGACGACGCGAGCTTCATCACCGGCGCCGTCCTCAACGTGGACGGCGGCCTGGTCGTCTGAACAGCGATCGGGTAGCACCCGATCCATGAGCACGCCCCCGCTGTTCTCGCCCGTCACGCTCCGCGATGTTGCGCTGCACAACCGCATCGTGGTGGCGCCCATGTGCCAGTACTCGGCCGTCGAGGGCGCGGCGACGAGCTGGCACCGCATCCACGTGCCCACCCTCGCCATGTCGGGCGCTGGCCTGGTCATCGTCGAGGCCACCGCCGTGCGCATGGATGGCCGCATCAGCTCGGGCTGCCTGTGCTTGCACGACGACGCGCAGGAGCGCGCGCTGGCCGAGGTGGTGGCGCTCGCCAAGGAGCACGGCCAGGCCAAGCTCGCGCTGCAGCTCGGCCACGCCGGGCGCAAAGGGAGCTCGGCCCCGCCGTGGCACGGCGGCGCGCAGCTCCCGCTCGACCAAGGCGGCTGGCAGACGGTGGCGCCATCGGCCCTGCCCTTCAACGCGGCCGACCGCGTGCCGCACGCCCTCGAGGTCCCCGAGCTCGCGGAGCTGACGCGCGCGTTCGCCGCTGCTGCGGAGCGCGCCGCGCGCGTCGGCTTCGACCTCATCGAGCTGCACAGCGCGCACGGCTACCTCTTGCACCAATTCCTCTCGCCGCTCACCAACCAGCGCACCGACGAGTACGGCGGCTCGCTCGAGCGGCGCATGCGCTTCCCCCTCGAGGTGTTTGCGGCCATGCGCGCGGCGCTACCGGCGCGCGTACCGCTGGGCGTGCGCATCTCGGCCACCGACTGGGTGGAGGGCGGCTGGGACCTGGAGCAGAGTGTCGTGTTCGCGCGCGCGCTCAAGGAGCGCGGCTGCGACTTCATCGATGTCTCCTCGGGCGGCCTGTCGCCAGCGCAACAGCTGCAGCCCGCACCTGGTTTTCAGGTGCCCTTCGCCTCGCGCATCAAGCGCGAGCTGCAGATCCCCGTGATGGCCGTCGGCCTCATCACCGACCCCGAGCATGCCAACCGCATCGTCGCCGAGGGCCAGGCCGACTTCGTGGCGCTGGCCCGCGGCATGCTGTGGGACCCGCGCTGGGGCTGGCATGCGGCGGAGAAGCTCGGGGTCAAGGTGCAGGCGCCGCGGCAGTACTTGCGCGGGTCGGCGACCTTGCGCTCCTGAGCCGCTCAGGTCGGGTCCCTCGTCGATCCGAAGGTGTCGCACCTTCGCACACGTGAAGGTACAGGTGGGTGCGAGTGATGGACACCATCACATGGATCTTCAGCTCCCGCTGCCGCCCGAACGCGACGACGCGGGCAGTACTTCCGATACTGCGCGGGTAACCCACATTCGTGGATCTACGAGCGAGGACGACGTGACCAAGATTACCCGCGGCCAGTTCATCAAGGAGTTCAAGGACGGCATCGACGCCACCGACGAGAAGGCCCAGCAGCTGAGCGCGGCCCTCGACGACAAGACGAAGAAGATGGTGTCGGTCAAGACGATGCTCGCCAAGGCCGACCAGAACGGCGATGGCAAGATCGAGGGCGAGGGCGAGCTCAGGGCGCTGTTCCGCGAGATCGACAAGCTCGACCGTGACGGCAGCTACGGCTCGGTGTCCGACAAGGCGCCGCGCGCCATCATCTCGGCGCTGCGCGAGACCCAAGGTCCGGGCGCGCCGCCCCCGCCCCAGGTGGAAGACGAGAGCGCGCTCGCGGCCGCCACCAAGGCGCTGTACTCCGCCGAGACCGATGGGCTGTCGGGGTCGGAGCTCTCCGGCGTGCGCGACCAGATCGCCGCCAAGTACGGCGCCGACACGGCCGACCAGGTCATGCGCGACTCGCTCGGGCTCAAGCTCGACAAGCTCGACGAGAGCGGCGTCGACTGGGTGCAGCGCCACCTGAGCTCGCGCGACGCCAACATCGATCGCTACCAGCAGGCGCTCGGCACGCACCTGAAGGACGCCAAGCTCATCGACGCGAACTTCGACGGCAAGATCGACGCCAAGGACAAGATCTGGGTCAAGGGCGCCGACGGCAAGGTCGACGTCAGGAACATCGAGTCGGCGCTCTTCGATCGCGTGCGCATCGGCGGCGCCATGATCGGCGCCGCCGAGTCCATGGACCAGGCCAAGATCAAGTTCGCGCTCATCAAGGACCACACCTTCAACGACAAGTACTGGGAGGCCGAGGGCGGCGGCACCTTCAAGCTCAAGCCGGGCGTGAAGCCGTCAGAGGCCTTCGACGACATCTTCAAGAACCCCTCGAAGTACGGCTTCGAGTGCGCCACCGGCCTCGTCGTGCTGCAGCACAAGGCCATGCGCGACATGCTCGGCGCCAAAGACTTCGACCGCGTGTTCTCCGACCTGCGCCTCGGACCGTGGGAGGCGGGCGCCGGCTACGACCAGCACGTGAAGTTCGAAGGTGGCAGCACCGAGGCCTCGCCCGAACGCAAGGCCGACGTGAAGGCTGGCGACTACGGCTACTTCAAGAACTGGGACGTGTCCGACGACGCGCGCAAGCGCGGCTGGCAGGGCGAGAACGTGGTGTACCTCGGCGAGGTCAACGGTCAGCGCATGTTCTTCGGCCACCCCTTCGGCGTGGCCAGCGAGAAGCACATCGTCGACTACCTGAACGGCGAGCGCAACGCGGGCTCCACGCGCAGCGCTTCCTACCTCGACATGCGCGGCACCATCCAGGACTCCGTGCTCGCCGAGGACAAGGTGCAGGGTGACTGAGTGCTGCTGCTCGCGCTCTGCGCCGCCATGAGCGCGGCCGCACCCGACAGCGTCGCTGCGCTCGAGCGCCTGGCACCGCAGGCGCGCTGGACGCGCGAGCCCCTGCCCGGGCTCGACGCCGAGGTGGTGGTACTGCCCACCAAGGCGCCGAACCAGTTCGTCATTGCGCGCGAACGCGTGGCCGTGGCCACGCTCGAGGACGCAGCGCCCTTGTTCGCGCCGCTCGACGCCGCCCGTGCGCAGCAGGTGGTGGCCGCGCTCGAGCGCGCCGAGCTCGTGCCTGTCGAGGCGCTCGCGCGGCTGCGGGCCGCCGGCTTCGTGGTCACGGGCGGCGCGCCCGCCGCGCCGCCCGGCCCCTTCGTCGTCGAGCGGCTCGAGCTGCGCTCGCCCCAGAGCGAGCCCTGCGTGGCGGCGGTGGCCCTGTCGCTCGACGAGCGCGGCCACGTGGAGCGCCGCGAGGCCGTGCTGGCGTGCCTGCCCGCCGCCCCCGCGCCGGCGGACAACGCGCCACCGCTGCCGCGCGCCGCGCACGTCGATCGCTCCGCCGAGCTCAAGCGCTTCGTGGGCGCTGCGCGCGGCCGCTCCCCGTGACGTTCATGCCGCGCGGCGCGCCTGCCAGCTCGCGTAGCCGCCCGACAGGTTCTTCGCGTCGACGCCGTGCTGCAGGAGCTGTCGCTGCGCGAAGTAGGCGCGCTGGCCCACGGCGCAATAGACCAGCACCGGGCGATCGCGCGGGATCTCATCGAGCCGCGCGCGCAGCTGCGAGAGCGGCACGTTGACGGCATTGGGGATGTGGCCGCGCGCGAACTCGTGAGGCTCGCGCACGTCGAGCAACACCTGGTCGGGCTTGGCCACGTCGCGCCAGTCCCCGAGCGGCATGTCGCCGTCGAGCACGTTGACCGCCAGCATGCCCGCCACGTTCACCGGGTCCTTCGCGGTGCCGAACTGGGGCGCGTAGCAGAGCTCGAGGTTGGCGAGCTGGCGCACGGTGCCGCCCATCTGGATCATGGTGGCGATGACGTCGATGCGCTTGTCGACGCCGTCGGTGCCCACGGCCTGCGCTCCCAAGATCTTGCCGTCCGTCGCGAAGATGAGCTTGAGGTGCATGGTCTTGGCGCCCGGGTAGTAGCCCGCGTGGTGCCCGGGGTGCAGCTCCACCACCTGGTAGTCGTGCTTGCCCGCCCGCTGCAGCGCCTTCTCGGAGGCGCCGGTGGTGGCCACCGCCAGGCCCATGACGCCGACGATGGCCGTACCTTGCACGCCGCGAAACACGGCGCTGCGCCCAGCCAGGGTCTCGGCGGCGATGCGCCCCTGGCGGTTGGCGGGCCCGGCCAAGGGCAACACCTGGCGCGCGCCGCTGACGATGTCGCCCACCTCGATGGCGTCGCCCACGGCCAGGATGCGCGGGTCGCTGGTACGCAGGTGCTCGTCGACGACGATGCCGCCGCGCTCACCGATGGTGAGGCCCGCGGCCTTGGCCAGCCCCACCTCGGGGCGCACGCCGAGCGCCAGGATGACGAGGTCGGTCTCGACGCCGCCGCCGTCGTCGCTCTTGACGAACAAGCGCGCGCCGCGCGGCTCGATTCCGGCGAGGCCCTGGCCGAGGCGCAGGTCGACGCCGCGCTGGCGCAGGTGCTCAGCCACGAAGCCGGCCATGTCGGCGTCGAAGGGCGGCATCACCTGGGGCAGCTTCTCCAGGAGCGTCACCGTGAGGCCACGCTCCACCAGGTTCTCGGCCATCTCGAGGCCGATGAAGCCGCCGCCCACCACCACCGCGTGGCGACGAGGACGCTCGTCGAGGAAGGCGCGGATCTTGCGGGTGTCGGGGATGGTCTTCACCGTGAACACGCCGGGCAGCTCGAGGCCCGGCAGGGGCGGACGCAGGGGGGCGGCGCCCGGCGAGAGCACCAGCGCGTCCCACGCCTCATCGCGCTCAACGCCCGTCTGCAGGTCACGCACGCGGATGGTCTGCGCCGCGCGATCGATGGCGAGCACCTCGTGCTCCACGTGCACATCGATGTTGAAGCGCTCGCGGAACAGCTCGCGCGAGGCCACGAGCAAGCTCCGCTCCTCGGCGATGACGTTGCCCACGTGGTAGGGCAGCCCGCAGTTGGCGAAGGAGACGTGGGGCCCGCGCTCGAAGATCACGATCTCCGCGGCCTCGTCGAGGCGGCGCAGGCGCGCCGCCGTGGACGCGCCGCCGGCCACGCCGCCCACGATGAGCACGCGGCGCCGCGGCGCTGACGCGTTCTCGACGCTGCTGTTCTTGGTGCTCGCGCGCGCCATGGCATCACCTCCCAAACAGGCGGCCGAACAAGGAGCCGTTGGCGTCGCCGGCGCTCGGCTTGGTGCTGGCGGCCGCCTCACGGCAAGCGCAGCGCTTGTCCTTGGGGACGTCGCCGAGCACTTGCTCGACGTGAGCGCCGCAGCCGGCGAAGGTGGGCTTGCCGCAGGTGGCACAGGTGACGCGTCGGCACATGGGGGACCTCGCTTGTGGAAGGCGGTTGAAACTGGCCTCTTGAACGGTAGGAGCCAGGTCGTGGAAAAAGGATGCGCGCGCCAGATCTGCCTTTGGCGGCGGCGCGCCAACAGGGCGTGATGACGAAGGAAACCAGCGACGACCAGCTCCTGTTGCAGGCCCAGGCCGGCCAGCGCGCCGCCATGGAGGAGCTGCTCGAGCGCCACGAGCCGCAGATCTACCGCTTCGCCCTGCGCATGTGCGGCGCACAAGAGGCCGCGCGGGACGTGCTGCAAGAGACGCTCTTGGCCGCGTTCAAGGGATTGCGCGACTTCCGCGGCGACGCGCGCCTGTCCACCTGGCTCTTCCAGGTGGCGCGCAGCTTTTGCATCAAAGAGAACCGCAAACGCGCGGGCGAGCCCGCGGTGCACGAGGCCCTCGACGCGCCCGCGGCCGAAGAGGTCGCCGCGGACGCCGCCCGTGAGCCCGATGTCGTGGCGCACGCGCGCGAGGTGGGCGTCGTGCTGAAGGCCGCGCTGGCCGCGCTCCCCGAGGAGCAGCGCGAGGTGATCGTGCTGAAGGACGTGCACGGCCTCCCCGTGGAAGAAGTAGCGAACGTCGTCGGCGAGAGCGTGGCCGCCACCAAGAGCCGACTGCACCGCGCGCGCCTCGCCTTGCGCGGCCTGCTGCGCGGCGTCCTCGACGACGACCAGCACGCGGCGCCTTGTCCCGAGCTGGCGCTGGAGCTGGCGGGCTACGCGGCCGGCGAGATCGATCGCAGCGCATGCGAGCGCATGGAGGCGCACCTCGCGCGCTGCCCCCGCTGTACGGAGGCGTGCGAGAACCTGAAATCCACCGTCAAGCTCTGCACCAGCGTCGACGACGAGGTGGTGCCCGCGCCCATCCAGGCCGCGGTGCGCAAGCTCTTGCGCGAGGCCTGATCGCGCTCGACGCGACGGGGCGCTCGACGACCACGCCCTGTCCACCGCGGCGAGCCCGCGACCCGGCGCGCTATGCTCGCGCCGTGCGCTGCGCCTTTCTCTGCTTCGCCCTGGTGCTCGCCGTGGCGCTTTGCGCGGGGTGCCCCACCGACAAGGTGGCGCTCGCCTGTCAGGTCGATGGCGATTGCCCCGCGAGCGCGCGCTGCGTGAGCTACGTGTGCGACGACGACGCGACCTTGCCTGCGGAGGGCGAGGGTGAAGGCGAGGGCGAAGGCGAA
This sequence comes from Deltaproteobacteria bacterium, assembly GCA_020850995.1. GTDB lineage: Bacteria > Myxococcota > UBA727 > UBA727 > VGSZ01 > JACOUT01. The sequence continues at coordinate 1,485 of JADZDP010000048.1, read as the reverse complement.
GGCGAAGGCGAAGGCGAAGGCGAAGGCGAAGGCGAGGGTGAGGGCGAAGGCGAAGGCGAAGGCGAAGGCGAGGGCGAAGGCGAAGGCGAAGGTGAAGGTGAAGGTGAAGGTGAAGGCGAGGGCGAGGGTGAAGGTGAAGGCGAGGGCGAGGGTGAAGGCGAGGGTGAAGGTGAGGGCGAAGGCGAAGGCGAAGGCGAGCCCTGCGTGGACGCTGACGGCGACGGGGCCGGTGTCGGCTGCGCGCGTGCCGACTGCGACGACGCCGACGCCCGCCGCTCCTTCGACCGTCCAGAAGAGTGCGACGCCATCGACAACGACTGCGACGACAGCGTCGACAATGGCGAAGTGTGCGGCTGCCGGCGCGTCACGCTCGGCGGCAACGCCTTCCTGCTCTGCTTGGAGGCGCTGAGCTTCGGGGACGCCGAGCAGCAGTGCGCGCGGCGGGGCTATCGCCTCGCTGTGCTCGATCAAACGGCAGAGCAGACGGCCGCGCGCGGCGCCCTGGGGAGCTTCGGGCCGTGGATCGGCTTGAGCGATCGCAGCGTCGAGGACGAGTTCGTGTGGTCCGACGGCAGCGCCCTCGACGTCGACGACTTTGTGAGCGGTGAGCCGAACAACGAGAATGGCGAGGACTGCGTGCAGGCTGGCGGCTCGGGCTGGAACGACCTGTCCTGCACGCGACGCCGACCGTACCTGTGCGAGCCCGCGGCGACGCCCGCCGGCGGCGCCTGCACGGCCGATGCTGACGGCGACGGGCGCGGCGTTGGCTGCGCGGCGGGCAGCGACTGCGACGAAGGGAACCCGCTCGCCTTCGCGCTCGTCGGCGGTGCCGAAGACGCCGACGATGATGGGTACTCGAGCGACGTCCGCGAGCTGCGCTGCGGTGACGGGACGCTCGCGAGCAACCTCATATCCTCTGCGTCATCGACCACGGACTGCGACGACCAGAATGGAGCGGTGCAACAGTCGTGCACCGCCGGCTGCTACACCATCGCCTATGCGGGAGGGCGCGCTGCTTGGTGCCCCGACGCTCGCGACCAGAGCGACGCCGCGACCACGTGCGGTACTCGTTTTGGTGGCGCCAGCCGCCTCGTCAAGGTCGACACGGCTGTGCGCGCCGCGCGCCTCGATTGGCTCTTGTTCGCGCGTACGCCGAGCGCCGACGCGTGGATCGGGCTGAACGATCGAAGCACCGAGGGGAGCTTCCGCTGGCCCGACGGCACGGCGCTCGGCAGCTTCAACGCCTTCAACCCCGGCGAGCCCAACAACAGCCTGGGCGAGGACTGCGTGGTGTGGACGGGCGGCGGCTGGAACGACACCGACTGCAGCGACTCGCGGGGCTTCGTCTGCCAGCCTTAGGGCCCTCGAATGGACAAGTCGATCGGTGATCGCGAGCGAGGCGCGTCGATGGCAAGGAGCCCCGCAGGGCCGTGGCCGTCGCCACGGACCGAGGACGCGACGCCGCCAGCGACGATGGATCGCTCG
>JADZDP010000047.1 GCA_020850995.1 Deltaproteobacteria bacterium | reverse complement strand
CCAAGGGCACGGTGGTGCTCGAGGGCTCGCGGCTCGACGACTCGGTGGTGGGCACCTTCACCGCGTGCAAGGTCGGTGACGGTTGCAGCGGCCCCGCCTCAGGCTCTGCGATGCTGCTCGTGACCAAGGGCGGCGCCACGCTCTCGGGCGCCGTGCACCTCGACACCGGCGCGTGCAAGACCGTGCTCGGCGGCGACAGCATCATCCTCAAGAAGGGCAAGGGCGCCTCGGGCACCAAGCCAAAGCTGCCGCCCGCGGACAAGGCGCCGCCGCGCGTGCGCGCGGAGAAGCTCGCGGGCGACGCGTTCACCAAGTACCGCGAAGACGGCAACGCCGAGGCGGCGCGCGCCAGCTTCCTCGAGACCACCAAGATCGACCCGAGCTACGCCGAGGGCTACATCGGCGTGGGCATGACCTATCGGGCGCGCGATCGCTTGGAGGAGGCCCTCGACTGGTACAAGCAGGCGCTCGAGGCCAACCCTGCCGTGGGCGACGCCTACTACAACATCGCGTGCGTGTACGCGGTCCGCGGCGACAAGGAGCAGGCGCTCCGCTACCTGCGCATCGCCCTGCTCAACGGCTACGTGCAGCTCGACACCCTGCTCACCGACCCCGACCTGAAGGGGCTGGCGGGCGATCCGCAGTTCGAGAAGCTCAAGGCGGGCCAGACCGACTGATCCCGAACGGCCGATCATCAGCGACCTGCGGGAGCCGTTGTTCGGGGTGGGCCCGCGTCTGGCTGCGCCCGCGCGGGCGGAGGGATTCTCAGGCCTCCGCGCGATGCCCCTTCCGCTTCGAGAACAAGAGCCACACGCCGACGAGCACGAGCGCGCTGCCACCAAGGGTCTGCGCGCCCGGCGCCTCGTGGAGCGCGAGCCAGGCGACGCCGGTAGCGATGACCGGCTCGCCGAGGATGGCGCCCGACACGAACGCGGCCGGCAGGTGCTTGAGGGCGGCGTTGAGCGCGGTCTGGCCGATCACGGTCGGCACCAGGGCGAGCGCGAGCAGGGCGGGCCAGTTGGCGCCGGGGTGGTAGAGCGGCGAGCCCACCGCCACACAGCAACAGGCCAGCGTCGCCGCGGCGGTGAGCGACACCACGGCGGAGAAGGCCAGGGTGTCGACGCGCTTGTCGACGCGGCGCGCGACAATGGGGTACGCGGCGATGACCACGGCGCCCGCCAGCGCCAGCAGGTTGCCCGTGGTGGGGCGCGGATCGGCAGCGGTGCCGCTTTGCTGCGCCAGCGCGATGACCGCGCAACCCGAGATTGCGACCGCGATACCCACCAGGCCGCGCGCGTGTGTGCGCTCGCCGAGCACCATGCGCGCCAGCACAGCCACGAACACCGGCTGGATGCACACGAGCACGGTGCTGGCCGCAACCGTGGTCATGGTGAGCGAGGCGAACCAGAGCGCGAAGTGCACGCCCAACACGACGCCGCACACGAGCGCGCGCGTGAGGTCGCCCCCGCGCGGCAGCGCGCGCCGCAGCGCGGTCGCGAGACCGAGCAGGAGCAGGCCACCCACGAGCGTGCGCAAGAACGCCGTCGTCACCGGGGGCGCGTGCGCCAGGCGAATGAGGGGAGCGGCCGCGCCCACCGAGAGCACGCCCACCGCCACCAGGAGCAGGGCGCGCGGATGCACGTGAGCGCAGGAGCTACTGCGGCGGGATGACCGTGAGCGTGACGATGGTCTGCCCGTTTTGGCCGGAGTGCGTGATGACCACGTTGACGAGCTGGGTGGCGCTGGAGGCGATCACCTCGCCCACGTCGTCGTAGCTGATGACGATGTCACCGTGCTCGCCCGGCGCCAGCGCGGCGTCGGTGATGGGCGCGGCGCCGTAGTCGTCGGCGATGCTGCCCGCGGCGCCACCGTCCTCGAACGACACGTCGGTGACGGCGACGGTGGCGTCGCCGGTGTTGGTCAGGCGCAAGGTGAGCTCGCCGCTCCAGTCCGTGGGATCGTCGCCGGGGGTCCCGCTGGCCTCGATGCAGACGTCGGCGGGGGCAGGGGCGGGGCAGGTGTCGTCGGACGCCACCGAGGCCTCGATGGTGCCGAGCGCGCCCGCGAGGATCTGCGCCTTGAAGGTGGCGTCACCCAGGATGTTCGATTGCAGCGCCAACACGGCGGTGCCCGGAATGGTGGCGGCGCCCGCGGCCGGGGCCCAGGTGATGCTGATGACGCGCTCGTCGTCGCCGCCGTCGCGGGCGTCGCTCGCGGCCAGCACGAAACCGTCGCCCTCGTCGCCACCGTCGACAGTGGTGACGTTGCACGTGAGCGTGGCCGGCGGCAGCGCGTTGTCGGCCGGCGCGCCGGTGCAGCGCGCCTCGCACTGACCGTCGTCTTCCAGGTCGATGCAGGAGATGTTGACGCTGGCCGACGAGGTGCCGAAGTTGCTGACGCGCACATCGATGGTGCTGCTTTGGCCTTCGGGTACGGCGCCGAAGTTGATGGGCGAGGGCACGATGCCGATGCCCACATCGGAGCCGAAGCCCGACAGCGGCACCGTCAGCGAGCCACCAGGGGTGCCGTCGCTCTCGAGCGCGTCCGTCAGCACCACCAGCTCGTCGACGTCGGCACCGATGGCGCTCGGCGTGTAGCGGATGTCGACGATGAGCGTGTTGTCGTTGCCGCTCGGCGTACCGCAGTCGGCGGTGCGGCCCGACAAGACGGTCCAGGGCGGCCCGACCTGCTCGGTAGTGCCGCGGCGCACGGACTCGACGGCGAAGTCGGGGTTGGTCTGGTTGAAGAGCAGGTTGCTGATGGTCAGGTCGGCGGTGCCCTCGTTGACGATGGCAACGCTGGCGATGGTGCCGGCGCCCTCGGCCTGCGTGGCGCCGAAGTCGAGCAGCGTGCACGGCGTGGTCTCGACATCGTCCGCCTCGGTGCAGGCGCTCCGGGCCATGGGCCCGGCCGCGTCGGTGAGCAGCGCCGTGACCGTGGCGCGCAGCTTGCCGCCGTCGTCGGGGTCGTCGGAGTCGAGCTCGATGAGCGCCGACTGTCGATCGCCGCTGTCGCCGTCGGCGACGTACTCGACGATCAGGTCCTCGTGCGCGCCCAGCTCGACCAGGGTGGGGACCTTGGCGAGCTCCCAATCGCCGTCGACGTCCGTGAGCACGCCGCCGGTGACGTCGAGGTCGGTGCGCCCCGAGTTCACCACAGCGAGGATGGCGCGACACTCCTGCCCAATGGTGAGCGGGCCGAAGTCGAAGATGGGCGGGTCGATGGAGCCCTGCGGGGCCAGGCTGCCGAGGTCATCGCAGTTGCGGCACCCCGCAGCGAGCACGAGGAGCGAGAGGGCAATGAGCGCGCGCGTCATGCAGGGCGGTGTACCAGCCGCGCCGAGGGCTGCCAATGCGCCTCGCGCGCGGCGCCACCGGGCGCTGGCGCCGCGCGGCCGAGGTGCTAATGGCGGCCCATGCGACGCGCCAAGATCGTCTGCACGCTCGGTCCCTCCTCCAACACGCCGGAGGCCATCGAGGCCTTGATCGCCGCGGGTATGGACGTCGCGCGCCTGAACTTCAGCCACGGCGACCACGACTTTCATCGCACCATGGTCAACCGCGTCCGAGCGGCCTCGACCAGGATGAACAAGCCGGTGGCCATCTTGCAGGACCTGCAGGGTCCGAAGATCCGCTGCCTGATGATGGAGGGTGGCGCCATCGAGCTGAAGGGTGGCGCGCGCACGGTCATCACGGTCGACGACGTGCTGGGCACACCGGAGCGCTTCGGTACCCTCTACAAGGCGCTGCCGCGGGACGTGTCGGTGGGCGAGCACATCCTGCTCGACGACGGCAACCTGTCGCTCAAGGTGCTCGCGAAGACCGACCGCGATGTCACCTGCGAGGTGGTGCACGGCGGCATCCTCAAGGACAAGAAGGGCATCAACCTGCCCGACACCAAGGTGTCGGCGCCGTCCTTGACGGACAAGGACATCCGCGACGCGCACTTCGGCGCCGAGGTCGGCGTCGACGCGGTGGCGCTCTCGTTCGTGCGCACGCGCAACGACGTGCGCATGCTGCGACGCGAGCTGGCGCAGACCAAGAGCCGGCCCATCGTCATCGCCAAGATCGAGAAGCCGCAGGCCATCGAGCAGATCGAGGGCATCCTCGAAGAGGCCGACGGCGTCATGGTGGCCCGCGGCGACCTCGGCGTCGAGATGCCCACCGAGAAGGTGCCTACGCTGCAGAAGATGCTGGTGGAGCAGGCCAACCGGCGCGGCAAGATTGTCATCGTCGCCACGCAGATGCTCGAGAGCATGATCACCAACGCGCGCCCCACGCGCGCCGAGGCGAGCGACGTGGCCAACGCCGTGCTCGACGGCGCCGACGCGGTCATGCTCTCGGCCGAGACCGCCAGCGGCAAGCACCCCGAGCTGGTGGTGCAGACCATGGCGCGCATCGTGCTCGAGGCCGAACAGAGCGAGCGCGCGCGCTACGTCAAGCTCGACTTCCTGGCGGCGGCCGAGGCGCAGGACTTCCAAAACGCCGTCAGCCAAGCCGGCGTGCGCGCGGCCCACGAGCTGCACGCCTCCGCCATCGTGGTGTTCTCGACGAGCGGCAGCACCGCGCGCCTGGTGTCGGACTATCGACCGCGTGTGCCCATCTTGGCGCTGGTGCCGAGCCCCACCGAGCAGCGCCGCCTGGCCTTCGCCTGGGGCGTGAAGGCCGACGCCATCGAGGTGCCAAAGACCGTGGAGGAGCTGTTGGCCATCGCCGACCAGCGCCTCGAGGACCGCGGCGTGGCCTCGCCCTCGGACACCGTGGTGATGCTCTACAAACAACCGCTGCAGTCGAGCCAGCGCACCAACACCATGTTGTTGCACGTGGTTGGAGCCGGCCGCTCGCGAGCGTGACTTCCGTTTTCCCTTCGCCCTGGTAGGTTGCTGAATCACGAACGCAGGCTCGACGTTTCCCCTGGTAGCGCCGTCCCCGCCGGAGATCCCATGCGTATGTTGGTCGCCGCTCTCGTCTTCGCCCTGTCCACGCCCGCGCTCGCCAACGACGTCAAGCTCGGCTTCGTCGATCTGCAGCGCGCCCTCAACGAGGTCGACGAGGGCGCCACTGCCAAGAAGGCGCTCAAGAAGGAGTTCGACGAGAAGCAAAAGACGCTCGACGCCAAGCAAAACGAGCTCAAGGCGCTGAAAGAGGAGCTCGACTCGCGGGGCACCATGATGAAGCCCGAGGTCAAGCAGGAGAAGCTCAACGACCTGCAGAAGCGGCTCCTCGAGACCCAGCAGCTCTACTTCCAGCTCCAGCAGGAGCTGTCGAAGCGCGAGGGTGAGGCCACCGCGGAGATCTTCAAGAAGATGGGCGTGATCCTGCAGACCCTGGGGGAAGAGCAGGCCTTCTCGATGATCGTCGAGAAGAGCGCGGTGGTGTACGCCAAGCCATCGCTCGACGTCACCAATGAGCTGATCCGCCGCTACAACGACGCGTACGGCAAGAAGAAGAAGTAAGGCCGGTGAAGCTCGCGGAGCTGGCCCGCGTCGTGGGCGCTCGCTTGCTCGGTGACGGCGAGCTCGAGGTGACGCGGGTGCGCGCGGTGCAAGACGCAGGCGCCGGCGACCTTGGGTTCGCCGACGCCCCCGCCGAGCTGCGCGCCGCCCGCTCCACCAACGCCAGCGCGCTCTTGCTGCCCGAGGGCTTCGCGGCCGAGCATGCGCACGAGCTGCCCTGCACGGTGCTGGTGTCGGCGCAGCCCGCGCGCGCGCTCGCCGCCGCCATCGAGGCGCTCTATCCGGCGCCGCCCGCGCCCCGCGGCGTCGACCCGAGCGCCGTGGTGCACGCCGGCGCACGGCTCGGGATCGACGTCGCCATCGGGCCCGGCGCCGTGGTGGGCAAGGCCGTGCTCGGCGACCGCGTGCAAATAGGCGCGCTCGCCTTCGTGGCCGACGGTGTGATCATCGGCGCCCGCACGCGGATAGGTCCGGGCGCGCTCCTGCTCGAGGGCGTGCGCGTGGGCGCCGACGCGTTGGTGGGCCCGGGCGCCGTGCTGGGCGACGATGGCTTCGTGTTCGCCCCCGATGACGACGAGGGGCGGCGCGCCAACGTGCCCGTGCGGCACGTGGGCGGCGTGCTCATCGATGACGGCGTAGCGCTCGGCGCCAACACCTGCGTCGATCGCGGCCTGCTGCGTGACACGCACATCGGCGCGCGCGCACGCATCGACAACCTGGTCCAGCTTGGCCATGACGTAGAGGTTGGCGACGACGCCGTGCTGGTAGCCCAGGTGGGTGTGGCCGGCTACGCGACCATCGGCCCCGCGGCGGTGGTAGCGGGGCAGGCGGGCGTGAAGGAGCGCCGGCGGGTGGGCGCGCGCGCGCGCGTGGGCGGCCAGGCCGGCGTGGTCCACGACGTCCCCGACGGCGCCGCCGTGGCGGGCACCCCAACCATGCCGCACCTCACGTGGCTGCGCGCCATGGCGCGGCTCAAGGACCTCGACCAGCTCGAGCGGCGCGTGCGCGCGCTCGAGGCGCGCCTGGCTGCGCCTCGCGGCGAGTAGCCGCGGTCACGTGCGCGGGCGTCAATCGCGCGCGCTTCTATGGCAAGCTCCCACCATGGCGTTGCTCTCCCGCTTCACGCGCGACACGCGCTTCGTCGAGATCGGCGGCTGTCCCCTTGGGCCCGATGGCTCGGACGACCAGAGCGCATGCGCGCGCTGCCCCTACAACGCGCTCCTGGCGGGCAAGGCGCGCGTGGGTTGCGTCGCGTCGACCGCGCCGCAGCAGCTCGAAAACGCCCTGGCGCGGCTGCGCAGCATCGACGCGCCGGCCTGCACGCGGCTGCGCACCATCCTCGACGCCGAGCAGCACGCCCCCGAGACCACGGGGCTACCCCCCGGCGATCTGGAGGAGCTCGGTCGCATCGCCGCGCGCTGGTCGGCGGTGTGCAGCAACGACGTCGACGAGCGACAGGTGGTCGCGATCCTCGCGGGCTTCGCCGAGCGCGCCCGCGCCACCGACGAGCCCGTGCGAGTCTTGGGCTGAGTGCAGGAGTCACCCGTGCCCGTCATCACCCCGCGTCCGCCGTCCCTTGGCACCGTCGAGAGCGAGAACGTCACCAGCACCGTGGGCGGTGCCACGGGCGCGAGCGTCGGCAGCACGCCAGGCAGCGCCACAAGTGCCGAGGGTGGCTCGCGCTACGCCGGCACCACGTCGAGCAGTGAGCGCCCCGCGCCGGGCGGCGCCAACGTGGGCGCCGCCGGCTTGGTGGGCCGCACCGCGCCGAGCTTCACGCCGGCGCCCAAGTTCACCTTGGCGGACGCGGTGGCCGATGCGTCGTTCACCGCGAAGGACCCGGCCACGCTGCCGGTGCCGCAGGCCATCCTCGACGCCATCGGCACGGCGCAGACGGTGCTGCTCATCGGCCACATCGGGCCCGACGGCGATTGCGTGGGCACCACGCTCACCATGCAGCGCGCGCTCGAGCAGCTCGGCAAGCGCTGCGAGGTGTGCATCGACGACGACATGGCCGGTTCGTTGCGCAAGCTCGACGTGGACAAGCGCGTGCGCCGCGCCGTCGACCTGCAGGGCAAGCACTTCGATCTGGCGCTGGTGATGGACGTGGGCGTGCCCGACCGCATCGGCGGCGCCCTCGGCCTCTTGCAGCACGCGGGGGCGGTGGCCGTGGTCGATCACCACGTGGTCGAGCCCAAGCGCGAGCACTTCGCGCTGCCCGAGGGGGTGCCCTTCCACGCTTGGGTGGAGCAAGACTGGCCCTGCGCGGCCCTGCAGGCCATGGCCATCGTCGGCAAGAGCCGCGCCGGCATCGACGCAGCGCACCCCGACTGGGCCAAGGTGATGCTGCCCTCGCTGGCGGGCTTCTGCACCGACACCGGCTTCGGGCGCTTCGAGGGGCTCGACAAGGAGAAGTTCCGCTTCTTCAAGCACACGCTCAAGGATGTCGCCAAGCTCGAGATCGACGACGTCAAGGGCGCGCTCGAGTATCGCCTGCCGGTGCGTGTCACCGACGCCATGAACGGCACCAGCACCGCCGGAGCGCCGGCGGTGCCCGCGCCGATCAAGGCCAAGCTCGACGCGCTCGCTGCCGCGCACGACGGGGTCTCCACCGTCGTGCTGCCCAAGGGCGAAAAAGGCGGCGGCGTGGGCGTGCTCACGGTCAGCGACGCCTTCGTGCAGGGCGTGCTCGAGCTCGGGCGCCTCGACGATCAGGCGCTCGTCGAGATGGACATCACCAACGTGCTCAAGTTCGGTCGCGTGGGCGAGATGAAGAAGCAGGGCGCCGAGATCACGGCCTTCCTCATCGAGAAGGACGGCGCGGTGTTCGCGTCGCTGCGTGGCCCCGGCGACACGGCGCTGCGCCTGGCGACGCACCTCGGCGGCGGCGGCCACGGCCAGGCCGCAGGCGCGCGCATCCCGGGGGCCACGCTCGCGGAGGTGCAGCGGAAGGTCGAGGCCTGGGCGCGCGCCAACGGCCTGGCGGCGTAGCCACTGGCAGCATCGCAGGGTCAGCGCGGCGGGCGGGGCGAGGGATCGCGCGCGCCCTCGGCGAAGCGGTGGAGCCCCGCGAGCAGCTCGTCGTTCAACAAGGTGGGCCTCACCACTTCGGCCTCGAGGCGCAAGCCCTCGTCGAGCTCGCGCGGCAGGCCCGACCAGAGCGCGCGCCGATCGGCGCACAGCCCGGCGAAATTCGGGTACGCGGCGATGGCAGAGGCCAGCTCGAGCGCGCGCGGCAGCGCCTGGCCGCGCGGCACCACCTCCTGCACCAGGCCGAGCTGAAACGCGCGCTCGGCGCCAAAGCGCACGCCCGTCAGCAGGAGGTAGAGCGCGTTGCCCGTACCCATGATGCGCGGGAAGCGCTGCGTGCCCCCGTCGGTGTAGGGCACGCCCCAGCGGCGCGACAAGCAGCCGAACTCGGCGTTGTCGGCGGCGATGCGGATGTCGCACCACGCGGCCAGCTCGCCGCCGCCGGCGAAGCAATAGCCGTTGATGGCGGCGATGGTGGGCTTGCCCGGGTCGAGGCGCGCGAAGCCCATGGGGCCGGCCTCGTCGACGAGCTCGTGCTCCATCAGGCTCGTCGGGTTCTTGAGGTCGGCGCCGGCGCAGAAGGCCACCTCCCCGGCGCCGGTGACCACGAGCACGCGTGCGCGCTCGTCGGCGGCGAAGGCCTTGATGGCGCGGCCCAGACCAAGCGCGGTCTCGCCGTCGACGCAGTTGCGCTTGTCGGGGCGGTTGATGGTGAGGATGCGTACGGCGCCGCGCTCCTCGATGCTGACGTTGTCGGTCACCTAAGCCTCCCTCGTCGACGTGGGCCGCCGATGGTGACGGTTGTAGCACCGAGCCGCTTGCCCCGCGCCCAAGCGGCGGCTAACTGCGCGCCATGGCGGTCGAGCAAGGCGGCGCCCTCGTGTGCCTGCCCACCTACAACGAGCGCGAGAACGTCGTGCCGCTGCTCGACGAGCTCTTGGCCACCGCCGCTGTCGACGTGCTGGTCATCGACGACAACAGCCCCGACGGCACCGGCAGCGTCGCCTCGCACTACGCCTCGCGGCAGCCGCGGGTGCAGGTGCTGGCGCGTCCGCGCCGCCTGGGGATCGGCAGCGCGTACCGGGCGGGCTTCGGCTGGGCGCTCGAGCGTGGCTACCGCTTCGTGGTGGAGATGGACGCGGACTTCTCGCACCAGCCGCGCCACCTGCCAGAGCTCTTGCGCGCCGCCGATGGCGCCGACGTGGTGCTCGGCAGTCGCTACCTCGAGGGCGGCGCCATCGAGAACTGGGGGCTCGGTCGGCGCGTGCTGGCCCGCAGCGGGTCGCGCTACGCGCGCGCGGTGCTGGGCTTGCCGTACGGTGATCTCACCTGCGGCTTCAAGGTGTTTCGTCGCGAGGTGCTCCAGGCCATCGACCTGCCCACGGTGCAGACCGACGGCTACGCATTCCAGATCGAGCTCACCTATCGCGCGTGGCGCAAAGGCTTCCGCATCCGCGAGGTGCCCATCGTGTTCTTCGAGCGCACCGCGGGACGTTCCAAGCTCGGCGCCGGCGGCGTGGCGCACGCGGCCACCCAGGCCTTGCGCATGCGCTGGCGCGATCGCTGAGCGTCGCGGGCCGCCGGCGCCGATCCGGCGCGCGGACGCCCCTTTACACCTGAGCAGACCAGCCCTACCTCCCGCTCCCGTAGAGGACATCGTGGCTGGCGACGAACCCAAGGAACCTAGCGGCAGCGCCGAGGACGTCCATCGTCTGGTCAAACAGCGCATGGAGAAGGCCGGTCGCATTCGCGAGGCCGGCCTGAACCCGTACGCCAACGATTTCCGCCCCGAGATCTCGTGCCAGGACTTCGCCGCGCGCTATCGCGACGCGGACGCTGAGCAGCTCGCGAAGGTGACGACGGTGCACACGGTGGCTGGTCGCGTCATGACCATGCGCCAGATGGGCAAAGCGAGCTTCTTGACGCTGCGCGACACCACCGGTGACCTGCAGATCTTCCTCAAAAAAGACCGGCTCGGCGAGGTGCCATACGAGCACCTCAAGGTCGTCGATCTCGGCGACATCGTGGGCGTGGCCGGCACACCCATGCGCACCAAGACCGGCGAGCTGACCTTGGTGGTCGACGGCTTCCGCGTGCTCACCAAGTCGCTGCGCCCGCTGCCCGACAAGTTCCACGGCCTGCACGACGTCGAGCAGCGCTATCGCCAGCGCTACGTCGACCTCATCGTCAACCCCGACGTGCGCCGCGTGTTTCGCATGCGGGCGCGCATCGTGCGTGGTGTGCAGCACTTCCTCGACGCGCGCGGCTTCCTCGAGGTCGAAACACCCATCCTGCAAGACCTGGCCGGGGGCGCCGCCGCGCGGCCCTTCGTCACGCACCACAACACCTTGGCGCAGGATCTGTACCTGCGTATCGCCGTCGAGCTCTACCTCAAGCGCCTGGTGGTGGGGGGCATCGAGCGCGTCTACGAGATCGGGCGCAACTTCAGGAACGAGGGCGTGTCGACGAGGCACAACCCCGAGTTCACCATGATGGAGGTCTATCAGGCGTACGCCACCTACGCCGACATGATGGACCTCACCGAGGAGCTCGTGTGCGAGCTCGTCGACAACATGCACGGGCGCCAGGTGCTGCCCTTCGGCGAGCGCGAGGTCGACTTCACGCGGCCGTGGCGCCGCGTGCCCATCGCCACGCTGGTGGGCGAGCACCTCAAGGCCGAGGGCGACATCGCCGCCATCGACAGCGTCGAGCGCGCGCTCGCGCTGTGCGTGGGCCACACGGCAACTCCTGACGAGCCGCTGCACGTCTGCCTGCGTGCCCTGGCCGATGACGAGGCCGAGCGCCTCATCCCCGGCTTGGCGCCAGGCGCGGATCCGATCGTCACGCGCGCCAAGGCGGCGCTGGCGGCCGGCGGCGCGTCGTTTTGGGGCGCGCTCGGGCGCGCGCTCGATGCGGCCTGGCGCAGCGACGGGACCTCGTATCCCGCAGACGACGCCGCCGCCAAGCAGACCACGCGCATCACGCGCACCAGCGACTTCGACGACGACACCGGCGAGATCGCACGGGTGCCGCGCCCCGCCGACCCCATGCGCGCGCGCCGGCGCGATCTCGCGTTGGCGCTGCTCTACTCGGTCTTCGATCACGAGGTCGAGCGCACGCTCACCAACCCCACCTTCATCACCGACTTCCCCGTGGCGGTCAGCCCGCTGGCGCGCAAGCGCGACGACGACCCGGCGGTGACCGACCGCTTCGAGCTCATCGTCGCCGGTATGGAGTGCGCCAACGCCTTCTCCGAGCTCAACGACCCGGTCGACCAGCGCGATCGCTTCCTGGCGCAGCTGCGCGAGCGCGAGCGCGGCGATGCCGAGGCCCACGAGATGGATGAGGACTACGTGCGCGCCCTCGAGGTGGGCATGCCGCCCACGGCGGGCCTTGGCATCGGCATCGACCGCCTGGTGATGATCCTGACGAATCAGCAGTCGATCCGCGACGTCATCTTGTTTCCGCAACTGCGGCGTGAGGGCCGCTGAGGCAGCGCCGATCGGGAATGCGATCGGGGTCAGGTCTGTTTCGGCGGCGTGCTCGAGGAGCCCATGCAGGACACCGCGTATTCCATGGCGGCGCTCGGGGTGGCCGCCACCTTCGTGCTCGTCTCGTTCTCCATCCTCTCGACGAGGAACGCCCGCTTTCGCGGCCTTCCTATCGGGCTCGCGGTGGCGCTCGGCGCCCCCGTGGTCGGCGTGCTCGCGACCTTCGTGGTGTCGCTGGCGGCGCAGGTCCCGTCCGAGACGCGGGCGCGCGGCGGCGGCTTCTTCAGGCGTGGCGCCGATGGCGTCCTGCACCTCGGTGCCGTCGCGCTCGGCGTGGTGGTGGTGGGCGGCCTGGCCGCAGCGCTCGCGTTCGTCTCGCGCAACGTGCTCGGTGTGACCGGCGAGCCCCTGCAGACGCCCATCGTGCGCGCGCTCATCGTCGGCGGGTTCATCAGCGGTGTCGTCATGGCGCTGTGGATTCGCCGCATCGCCTTCCTCGAGTCGCTGTTCGTCACCTCGGTGCTCGCGGTGGTGGTGGCGCTGCCGTGGGTGCCGGCGCGCGACTTCTTCACCTACGGCACGGCGCCGGCGTACTTCGCCGTCATCTTGCTTGCTGGCGGCGGCATCTTGCTCTTGTCGCTCGTGCTCGGCGGCTCGCTTGGTTACCTGCTCACCGGCGACGGCGAGGTGTCGGGCGGCTTCGGCTACGAGAGCTGGATCGGGCGTCGCTTCTTGATGGGCAAGCGCGGCGACTCGGTGGTGGGCACCATCACGGTCATCTCGGTGCTCGCCGTCGCCGTGGGCACCTGCGCCATGGTGGTGGTGATGAGCGTGATGAACGGCTTCTCCACCGACCTGCGCCAGAAGATCTTCGGCGCCAACGCGCACCTGATCGTGCTGAAGTACGGCGCCGACTTCGCCGAGTACGGTGAGGTCGCAAACAAGACCAAGGGCGTCGCCGGCGTTGTCGGCGCGTCGCCGTTCATCTTGAACGAGGTCATGGTGTCATCCGACACCAACCTGACCGGCGCGCTCCTGAAGGGCATCGAGACCGCCACCGTCGACGGGGTCACCGAGCTGCGCGCCAACATCACCAAGGGTGATCTGACGTGGGTCGACACACCGGAGAAGATCCCGGCGCCGCAGAAGGTGCCGGAGCCCGGCGCCGACGGCGCACCGTCCGATGCACCTGCCGCCGTGCCTACCCCCGGCGCGGGCGCCCCTGCACCCGCGCCAGGCGCGCCCGCCGGCGCCTTCCGCTCGGAGGCCGATCAGCTCGACGACGCGCTCGCCGCGGCCACCAAGGGCGTGCTGCCCGATCCTGCCACCGCGGTGCTGCCGGGCGTCGTCATCGGCGCCGAGATGTCGAAGAACCTGCGCGCCTTCCTCGGTGACACCATCAACATCGTCAGCCCGGTGGGCGAGCTCGGGCCCTCGGGGCCCATCCCCAAGGCGCGCGCTTTCCGCGTCGCGGCCATCTTCTATTCGGGGATGTACGAGTACGACTCGAAGTTCATCTACGTCTCGCTGGCGCAGGCGCAGGACTTCTTCGGCCTCAAGGGCGCCGTCACCGGCGTCGAGTACAAGGTGCAAGACATCGAGGCGACCCAGGGCATCGCCACCGAGATGCTCAAGATCCTCGGCGGCTATCCCTACCGCACCAAGGACTGGATGGAGATGAACCGCAACCTGTTCTCGGCGCTCAAGCTCGAGAAGATCGCGATGTTCGTCATCCTCAACGTCATCACCATCGTGGCGAGCTTCCTCATCGCCGCCACGCTCATCGTGTTCGTCATCGAGAAGTCGAAGGAGATCGCCATCCTCAAGACCCTCGGCGCCACCGACACCTCGATCATGAAGACCTTCGTCACCTACGGCTTGGTGGTGGGCGCGGTGGGCACGGTGGTGGGCATCACCTGCGGCCTCATCGTGTGCGGGCTCATCAAGACCTTCGGCATAGGGCTCGACCCCGACGTCTATTACATCACGCACCTGCCGGTGCACGTCGACGGCGTGGAGGTGGTGCTGGTGGGCATCGCTGCGGTGCTGCTCTCGTACCTCGCCACCATCTATCCGGCGCTCTTGGCCGCGCGCCTCAAGCCGGTCGACGGCTTGCGCTACGAGTAGGGCAAGCCATGCGTATCGAGGTTCGCAATCTGCACAAGTCCTACTGGATGAACGACGCCGAGATCGCGGTCTTGCGCGATCTCGACGTCGTCATCGAGCCGGGGCAGTACGTCTCGCTCACGGGGCCCTCGGGTGTGGGCAAGAGCACCTTCCTGCACGTGCTCGGCACGCTCGACACGCCCACCCAGGGCCAAGTGATCTTCGACGACGTCGATCTGTGGAAGGAGCCGCTGGCCGCCATCGCGCGCTTCCGCAACCGCTACATCGGCTTCGTCTTCCAGTTCCACCACCTGCTGCCGGAGTTCTCGGCGCTCGAGAATGTGCTGATGCCCTCGCGCATCCAGCGCGCGCCCATGGCGCCCGCCCTGCGGCGCGCCAAGGAGCTGTTGGCCGAGGTGGGCCTGGCGCACCGCATCGAGCACCGCCCCGGCGAGCTGTCGGGCGGCGAGCAGCAGCGCGTCGCCCTGGCGCGGGCGCTCATGAACGAGCCGCGCGTGCTGTTGGCCGACGAGCCCACCGGCAACCTCGACGAGACCACGGGCGCGGGCATCCACGAGATCATCGAGCGGCTCAACAAGGAGCGCGGCATCACCGCCATCGTGGTGACGCACAACCCGCGCCTGGCCGATCGCATGCCGCGCCGCCTGCACCTCGACCGCACGGGCTTGCACGATCTGGGCGCCCCTGGCGCCGGGCCGCCGCCGGGCGGGTCGGCGGAGGCCGCCAGAGCCAGTTGACCGGCTGCCCCTCGTCGCAGATGCAGGGGTCATGGACGACACGCACCCGACGCACAAGCTGGCCGCCCGCCTCTCCCACGTGGAGAAGGGCGGCGCGCCCAAGTACCACGAGCAGAACGCGCAGCAGGGCAAGCTCTTCTGCAGGAAGCGCATCGAGCTCCTGGTCGACCCGGGATCCTTCGTGGAAGACGGCGCGCTGGCCAACGTGCTGGCGGGCGATCTGCCGGCCGACGGCGTGGTCACCGGCATGGCCACCATGCACGGGCGCGACGTGGCCATCATGGCCAACGACTCCACCGTCAAGGCGGGCTCGTGGGGCGAGCTCACCGTCGAGAAGATCGTGCGCATCCAGGAGTGCGCGCTGCGCTACCGCATCCCCATGCTCTACCTGGTGGACAGCGCCGGCGCGCGCATCACCGACCAGATCGACATGTTCCCCGGTCGCCGTCACGCCGGGCGCATCTTCCATAACGAGGTGAAGCTCTCGGGCGTGGTGCCGCAGATCTGCTTGCTCTTTGGCCCCTCGGCGGCGGGCGGCGCCTACATCCCGGCGTTTTGCGACGTCATCTTCATGGTCGACAAGAACGCCAGCATGTACCTCGGCAGCCCGCGCATGGCCGAGATGGTCATCGGCGAGAAGATCACGCTGGAGGAGCTCGGCGGCGCCAAGATGCACACCAGTGAGTCGGGCTGCGCCGACTTCCTGTGCAAGAGCGAGGAGGAGGCCATCCGCGACGCGCGCGCCTGGCTCGCGTACTTCCCCCAGCGCAGCGGTGAGAAGCCCACCGCGTGCGCGGGCGCAGCGCCCAAGCGCTCGCGCCTGGTGGACGAGATCGTGCCCGCCGACGAGAAGACCGCCTTCGACGTCAAGGAGCTCATCGAGGCCCTGGTCGACGAGGGCTCCTTCGTCGAGGTCAAGAAGCGCTTCGCCAAGGAGGTGGTGTGCGGCCTGGCGCGCATCGAGGGGCGCGTGGTGGGCCTGGTGGCGAGCCAGCCCAAGGAGAAGGGCGGCGTGCTCTTCGTCGACAGCGCCGACAAGGCCGCGCGCTTCATCTGGTTGTGCGACGCCTTCGAGATCCCGCTCGTGTTCCTCACCGACGTGCCGGGCTTCATGATCGGCTCGCGCGTGGAGAAGCAGGGCATCATTCGCCACGGCGCCAAGATGATCGCGGCCATGAGCGAGGCCACGGTGCCGCGCATCTGCGTGGTGGTGCGCAAGGCCTACGGCGCCGGGCTCTACGCCATGAGCGGTC
Organism: Deltaproteobacteria bacterium; assembly: GCA_020850995.1. Taxonomy (GTDB): domain Bacteria; phylum Myxococcota; class UBA727; order UBA727; family VGSZ01; genus JACOUT01. The sequence continues at coordinate 11,914 of JADZDP010000047.1, read as the reverse complement.
CCGCGTTCGAGCCCGACGTCACCATCGCGCTGCCGCAGGCCTCCATCGGCGTCATGGGCGCCGAGGCAGCGGTGAACGCGGTGTACTTCAACAAGATCCAGGAGAAGCCCGAGGCGGAGCGCGCAGCCTATGTGGAGAAGTTGCGCGCCGAGTATCGCGAGCAGATCGATCTGATGAAGCTCGCGTCTGCGCTAGTCATCGATGCGGTGGTGCCTGGCGGGCGCCTGCGTGCCGAGCTGGCGCGCCGCCTGCGCTACATGGAGAGCAAGAGCGACCAGCGGCCGCCGAAGAAGCACTGCGTGTATCCGGTGTAGCGGGGCCCCTCAGTCCTCGATCATCACGCCGCGCTCGTCGACGTGCAGGGGCAGCACCGGCAGCCCAGCCTGCGCCAGCGTCGATGCCAAGGCCGCGCGTCGCTCGCGCGGAACGAACGCCACCGCCACGTCACCGCCGCCCGCGCCGCTCGGCTTGGCCGCGCCCCCGTGCGCCGAGGCCAGCGTCGCGATGCGCGCGTGCGCCGCGCTGACGACGTCGACGCCGGCCGCGGCGCCGAGCTCGCCCATGCCGCTGCACGCCTGCTCCACCGCGGCCAGGAGCGCGTCGGCGTCGTCGGCAGCGCAGGCGTCCATGAAGGCGAGCGCGGCGTGGGCCAAGGGCGCCAGGCGACGGTCGCGATCGGGCAGCGCCAGCACGCGATCGACGAAGCCCTGCGTCGACGTGGAGCTCAGGGTGTCGACCACCAGCAGCTCGAGCGCGCCGGGCAGGGGAGGCGCGGCCGTGGGCTGCTCGGCCGTGGAGAAGCGCAGCAGGCCGCCATAGCACGCAGCCGCCACGTCGATGCCCGAGCCGCCGCCCTGAAAGGCGCGGTGGGCGTCGCGCGCGATCTGCCAGGTCAGCTCCCGGGTCCCTGCGTCGAGCGCGCCGCGCGCGCCATGGACGATCAGGCCTGCCGCGGCGACGGCCGCCGCCGCCGACGAGCCCAGGCCGAGCTTGCGGCCGCCCGCCGAGAACGCGGCGGTATCGACGGCGATGGCGGCAGGCACGACGAGGCCGCGCGAGCGCGCTGCGGCGCACACGGCCGCCACCAAGGGGGCCGAGGGCGCGGCCGCGATGGCCGCGCGCGCGCGCACGTCGACGGCGGCGACCACGGCGGCATGGCCCTCGAGCACCGCGTACTCGCCGCACAACACGAGCTTGCCGGGGGCCGACGCCGTCGTCACGCGGGCGCCTCCAGCACGCGCGCGCCGGGACCGGGGGCCGCCACGTCGACACCAAAGACGCCGGGCACCGCAGCCATGGCCTCGGCGACGCGCGTCGCGTCGCCAGGCGCGCACAAGACCTTGACGTGCGGCCCGGCGTCCATGGTGGCCCACGCGCCGACGGCGCCCGCGCGTAGCTCGCGCACGGCAGCCAGCGCGGCCATGGTTGTCGAGGTTGGATAGAAGAAGGGCGGGCGCGCCGCGAACGTGGTCGCGTGCATCTTGAAGGTGCTGTGCTCCATCACCTCGCCGAGCTTGGGCAGGTCGGCCGCAGCCAACGCCGCGCGCGCGTCGTCGAGGTCGCGGGCGTGCGTCGCCACCCACGCGGGGAAATACGGCGAGGTACGCTGCGCGTGGCCCATGCCCGACGTGGAGCCGACCATTTTTGGCCCGCTGCCGCAGCGCACGACCACCAGGCGCACGTCGAGCGCCGCGGGCAAGGGCTCGGCGAAGCAGTCCTCGCCGTGCTCCGCCTGTCCGCGGTGCATGAGCACGAAGCCGCCGTACACCGAGCGCGCCGCCGACCCCGAGCCCTGGCGGGCGAGGATCGACAGGTTGCAGCCGTCCAGCGTGAGACCAAAGGCGCGTGTGGCTGCCAGCGCCAGGGCGCAGAAGGCCGACGCAGACGAGGCCAGCCCGGCGGCGGTGGGCACGTCGTTCCTCGACGTCACCCGCGCGTGCAGCTCCCTGCGTGCCTGGCCGCGCACCAGGTCGAGGAAGGCGCTGACGCGCTCGAGCTCGGGGCCGGTGCGCTCGACGCCGTCGAGGGTGAGGTGGTCATGGCGCTCGGTCTCCGAGAGCTCCACGGTGGTCTCGGTGCCGAAGCGGTCGAGGGTGAGGCTGAGCGACCCCACGGCGGGCAGGTTGAGGCCACGCCCGCCGTCGTCGCGCTTCCCCCAGTACTTCACCAGGGCGATGTTGGTGTGGGCGTAGGCGGTGGCACGCATGGCTGCTCCGAGGCCCCAATACCATCATCACGTCGAGGCCGCGCCGCTTCGCGGCCTCGGCCGGCGGGCGCACAGCCCTCCGTTGACGATTTGCGTCATCTTGCCAACATGGCTGCCATGGCGAAGCCCGCCACCACCGACCAACACGCCCTCGAGCGTGCCAACGACATCAGTGTCGAGACCATGGGGCGCATGGCCGAGTTCTGGGGCTTCACCCGCACCCAGGGCCGGGTGTTCTGCATGCTCTTCCTCTCGCCCACGCCGCTCACGCAGGCGGAGCTGGCCGAGCGCCTCGACGTCAGCGCGGCCAACATCTCCATGAGCTTGAACGGCCTGTTGCGTTGGGGCGCCATCAAGAAGGTGTACGAGAAGGGCAGCCGCAAGGTGCGCTACGAGGCCGAGCCCGAGATCCGGAACATCATCCGTGAGGTGCTTGGCAGCCGCGAGCAGCATGAGCTCGAAGAGGCGGTGGAGAGCTTCTCCGAGGCCGTCGACATCGTGAAGCGCGAGCGCAAGCAGCGCCAGCTCACACCCGACGAGGAGTTCGTGCGCGAGCGCATCCAGCACTTGCAGAGCGTGGTGCAGACCTCGAACCGCATCTTGGCGCTGCTGCTCGGCGACGGGCGGGTCGACGTGCGGCGCGAGCTGGGCGAGCGGTAGGAGCGCGTCGGCAGCGACGTGATGTGGGCGCTGGATCCGGCGTCCGGATGCGGAATCCTCAGTCTTTTCAGAAGTTATTGAAATTGATGAAGGAGACAGGCTACACCCAAGGGGTAAGCCCATGAGCGTTCCCGCCTCGCGCCTGCCCGGCTTCTACCAGCTACCGCTCTTGGAGCGCCGCCGCCTGCTGGCGGAGCGTTTTGGCCTCTCGGCCACCGACCTCGACGCGCTCGAGGGCGCGGGCGGCCTGCACAGCGCCGCCGCCGACACCATGGTGGAGAACGCCGTGGGCGTGCTCGGCTTGCCCCTGGGGTTGGCGCTCAACTTCGTCGTCGACGGGCTGCCGGTGCTGGTGCCTATGGCGGTGGAGGAGCCGAGCGTGGTGGCCGCCTGCTCGCACCTGGCGCGCCTGGCGGCCGACGGCGGCGGCTTCACCACCAGCGCGGACCCGCCCTTCCTGGTGGGGCAGGTGCAGATCCTCGACGTGCCCGACACGGCGCGCGCCATGGCGGCGTTGCGCGAGCGCCACGCCGTCTTGGTGAGCGGCGCCAACGCGTTCTGCCCCGGCCTGGTGGAGCGCGGCGGTGGCGTTGTCGACGTGCGCGCGCGGGTGTTGCCGCAGCTCGCCGTCGGCCCCCACGCCGACCTCGACGGCGGCGGCGACATGCTGGTGGTGCACGTGGTGGTGCACACCTGCGACGCCATGGGCGCCAACGCCGTCAACACTGTCGTCGAGGGGGTGGCGCCCGTGCTCGCCGAGCTGTGCGGCGGTCGTTCGCGTCTGCGCATCCTCACCAACCTCGCGGACGAGCGCAAGGCGCGCGCGCGCATGCGTGTGCCGTGGACCTCCCTGGGTGACGACGCCGAGAGCGGTCGCGCGGTGGCGCAGGGCATCGTGGAGGCGTATCGCTTCGCTGCGCGCGATCCGTATCGCGCCTGCACGCACAACAAGGGCATCATGAACGGCATCGACGCCGTCGCCGTCGCCACCGGTAACGACTGGCGCGCCCTCGAGGCGGGCGCGCACGCCTACGCCGCGCGCGCGGGGCGCTACACGTCGCTGTCGCGGTTCTGGAACGACGACGGTGCACAGACGCTGGTGGGCGAGATCGAGCTGCCCATGGCCGTAGGTGTCGTGGGTGGCTCCACGCGCGCGCACCCGACGATCCAGGTGACCCGCAAGCTGCTCGGGCCCTTCGCCGAGAGCGTCGAGCGCCTGGCGGGCCTGTTCGCGGCCGTGGGGCTCGCGCAAAACGCCGCGGCGCTCAAGGCGCTGGCCACCGAGGGCATCCAACGAGGTCACATGCGCTTGCATGCGCGCAAGGCCGGTGAGCCATCCTCACATGGCGCCGCTGCGCCGAGCGCGGGGGTGCGCGCGTGATCGACGCGGTGTTCGGCTACGCGCCTGGCAAGGTCATCCTCTTCGGCGAGCACGCCGTGGTGTATGGCCAGCCGGCCATCGCCGGCACCATCGATCGCGGCATCCGCGTCGCCGTCACCCAGAAGGACGGCCGCGCCGACGCCGGCCACCTCGAGGGCCCGCTCTTTCGCAGCCACAGCCTGGGCCTACGCGCCCGCCCCGATCCGAACGGCGAGGGGCCCGAGGGCTTGCGCAAGGCGCTGGCGGTGCTGGTGGAGCTCTACGGCGAGCGCGTGAAACACCTGGTGCTGTCGGCCGAGGGCACCATCCCGGCGGGCGCCGGCCTCGGCAGCTCGGCCGCGCTGTCGGTGGCGCTCTTGCGCGGCGTGCAGCGCGTGCTCGACGAGCCCGCCTTGCGGGACGACGCGCTGGTCGAGCGCGCCTTCGCGCTCGAGCGGGTCTTCCACGGCAACCCCTCGGGGGTCGATCACACGACCATCGCGCTCGGCGGCTGCGTCGCGTATCGGCGCTCCAACGGTGATGGCGCCGCGAGCGTGGAGCGCTTGAAGTTGCCGCGCCGCCTGCGCCTGGCCGTGGCCGTGGCAGGCTCGCACGGCGGTACCGCGCGCGCCGTGGCGGCGCTGAAGGACCGCGCTCGTCGACACCAGGGCGCCTACCAGCGCATCTACGAGGGCATCGGCGCCTTGGCCACCGAGGGCCGCGCGGCGCTCGAAGAGGGCGCCCTCGCCGCCGTGGGCGAGCTGATGGACCTGAACCAGGGCTACCTGAACGCGCTCGGCGTCTCCACGCCCGCCATCGAGGCGCTGTGCGCCACGGCGCGCGAGCGTGGGGCGCTTGGCGCCAAGCTCTCCGGCGCGGGTGGCGGCGGCGCCGTCATCGCGCTCGTCGAGGATGATCCCGCCACCATCGTGCGCGCCTTCGAGGCCCACGGGGTCCCCTCGTTCGCCACCGAGATCGTCGACGGCACCGCCGTGGAGGCAGCATGAACGCACGTCCCGCCCAGCAGCTCCCCCACGCCGCCGCCCTGCTCGGCGACGTCGTCACGGTGACGCTGTTCGACCCCGGCGCGCCCGCGACCTGCCTGAGCGTTCGCCTGTGTCGGCGCGGCGCCTCCTTCGAGGGTGTGGTGGCGGCGGCTGGCATGCTGGCCGACCGCCTGCGCTTGGGCCTGCAGCCAGGCTTCTTCTGCGTCGTCGACGGTGCGGCGCTCGAGGGCACCTTGGAGCTGCGCGTGCGCGAGCATGGCGCCGACGCGCTGGCGCTCGAGGCCCAGGTCGCCAGCGCCGCGCCCGCCGGCGACCACGGCGCGTCTGGCTCGATACCGCGCACCTGACGCGCTACGCTGCCCCATGGTCCGCGCCCGCTCGCTCGTCCTCGTGCTCCTGGTCTTGCTGGGTGCGCTGCCGCCGCTTGGCGCCACCTGCGGCAGCCCCGAGGAGTGCCCGTGCTTCCCGTGCCTGATCACGGCGGTGGCGCTGACCGTGGTCGATCAAGACGGCAACCCGCTGGAGCAGCCGTGGGTCATGGCGGCCACCCTCGATGGCGAGGTGGTCGACGACGGTGGCGCCTGCGACCCCGATCTGCGCATCGGCGACACCTGCGCGTTCGGCGACTCCACCGGTGTCTATCGCATCGTGGTCGAGGCCCCGGGCTACCAGACACGCGAGGTGGCGGCGCGCTGCGCCGCTGCCAGCGGGGTCGATTGCTGCGCGGGCGGGTGCGCCGACGAGACGCTGGTAGTGGCGCGGCTGCTCCCGGAGTAGAGATCGCGCGTCAGGAGCGTGCTCATGGCCTTGTCGTGCCCCGAGTGTGGCGCAACCTTTCGCGCCGGCTTCACCCAATGCTCGAGCTGCCGCGTCGACCTGGTCGACGAGGCCACCGCGGCCGCCGCCAAAGAGCGGCGACAGGACCCGCGCGCGGCGCTCGAGGGCGTAGCGAAGATCGCGTTGGTCCATGCCGGACTGCCCGCGTGCCGCGAGATCGAGCGTGCGTTGCTCGACGACGGCATCCCTTGCCTGGTGGAGGCGGAGGCCGAGGAGGGCGAGCCGATGTCGGTGGGCGCGGTCAAGGTGGGCGTGATCATCGCGCAGGCGGACCTGCAGAAGGCCGGCGAGCTGTTGCGGCGCCGCTTCGAGCAGCTCATCGCCAAGGAGGGCGTGGGCTCGTTCAACACCGAGGCCATCGACCTCGCCGCCGCCGAGGTGCAGTGCCCGGCCTGCGGGCACACGGGCGCGCTCGCCGAAGGCGCGTGCGCCGACTGCGGCCTCTTCCTCGGCGCGCCGGAATAGCGTACCGAGCCCGCATGGCGACGCAGATCAAAGCGCACATCACCGGCACCATCTGGAAGATCAAGGTCGAGGTCGGCCAGCAGGTCGACGAGGGCGACACGCTGGTGATCATCGAGTCGATGAAGATGGAGATGCCCATCGAGGCCGAGGACCCGGGCAAGGTGGTGGAGGTCAAGGCCAAGGAAGGCCAGGCGGTGAACGAGGGCGACGTGCTCCTCGTCATCGAGGACTGATGGCCGTCATCGTCGAGGATGTGGGCGCTATCCGCGTCCTCACCATCGCGAACCCGCAGAAACGCAACGCGCTCACGCGCGCCACGCTCGACGAGCTCTGCGCCGCGCTGCCGCGCGCGCCGGCGAGCGAGGCGCAGCCGATTCGCGCGCTCATCCTGCGCGGCGATCCCGCGGGCAAGTGCTTCTCGGCGGGCTACGACATCAGCGCCATCGACGAGGCCGAGAAGGACGCTGGCCTCGATCCCATCCGCGCGCCCGCCGACGCGCTGGAGGCATGCCCAGTGCCGGTCATCGCCGCCATCGAAGACGCGTGCATGGGTGGCGCCTTCGAGATCGCCATGGCGTGCACGCTGCGCGTGGCCTCGACCACGGCCAAGCTGGCCATGCCGCCAGCGCGCCTGGGCCTGGTGTACTCGGCGAGCGGCCTGCAACGCTTCGTGCGCGCGGCGTCGCCCTCGACGGTGCAGCGCCTGTTCCTCACCGGCGAGCGCCTGGGCGGCGCCGAGGCGCAGCGCAAGGGCCTGGTGGACCTGGCGGTGGAGCCCGGCGGCGCCTTCGACGAGGCCCGCGCCATCGCCGAGCAGATCGCGGCCAACGCGCCCCTCGCGGTTGCGGGTCTGCTCGACGCCATTCGACGCGTGGCGCGTCCCGGCGGGCCCAGCGACGCCGACCTCGAGGCCATCGACACGGCCCGCCGGCGCACGGTGGGCAGCGCCGACCTCGCCGAGGGCGTGGCCGCGTTCCTCGAGAAACGGGCGCCGGTGTTTCGCGGGCGCTGAGGGTCAGAACGGAACGCTGCCCGGCGACGGCGACCCACAACGCGTGAACGACGCGGCGAGCGTGGCGCGGCAGAGCGATGTCGTCGTGGTATCGGAGGTCACCGTCGCCTGCGTGATGGTCAGCGTCGCCGCGCCGAGCGTGAAGGTCAGCGTGTCCGTGCTGGTGGCGGCGTCGTAGATGACACCGTCGATGAGGCGGTCGTCGGCCGATACCAGCGCGACGGCGTCGTTCGGCCCGTTCTGCATCTGATCAGGCGTGTCGGGGAAGGCTAGGTTGATGCCTGACCCGTTACCGATGACATAGACGCCAGCCTCGGCGAGCGTACCGCTCAGGGTCTGCACGCCGGCGCCCGCTCCGGTGGTGGCGCCCGCCTGCGTCACTCGCGCGACGCGGATGCCGTCGAGCGTCACTGGGTCCGGCCCGAAATTGTAGATCTCGATGAACTCGGCTCCGTCCGTGCCCGCCTGGTCTGGATCGATCTCGCTGATGATGAGCGTCGGCCCGATCACGCTGCTGACCTCGAAAGCGACGCTCTGCGGCCCCACCGGGAGCCCCAGCGTGTCGAGCACGGCGGCCGTGACGTTCACCGTGTGCGAGCCATCGGCCAGCGCGGCATCCATGGCGAGCGTCACGGTGGCGCCGCTGACCGTGGCGTTGGCCACGGTGCCGTCAGTGACCGTGTAGTTGCCGGCCACGGCGCCCGAGCCGGGGTCGATATCGCGCGAGAACGTGAGAACGACCTGCGTCGTGCCGAAGGCCTGGGCGCTCAGCAGCTCGGCCGACGCGCATGCCCCCACCGTGACGCCGTCCGTGGTCCACGCCGAGGGCTGCGCCTGGCCGTTGTAGCGCCACATGGCGCCGCGCACCGTGATCTCGCACCCCGACACGACGGTGCCGAGGGTCGACACCACGGCGTCAGGCAGGCGGACCTTGAGGTTGTTGCCCTGCGCGCTCAGCCCGGCGGTGTCGATGGCGACGGACTGATGGCCGGCGCCGGCGAAGGCGAACGACGAGGTGGTGGTGCCCTCGATGATCAGGAGCTCGCTCTCGTAGCCGGCGAGGGCGCTCACGAGATCACCTGCGGCGCTCAGGTCCTGGCGGTAGCTCTCGACGTCGAAGCCAGCGGTGACGAGCGTGAGCAGGTCGAGGGCCACGATGCGCGTCTGCCCGGTGGTGATGGCCCGCTGCCGCGCGGTGAACGAGAGCGCGTCACCGAGCACGGGCGACGGCGAGAGCGTCGTGGGATCGATGGCTACGAACACGGCCGGGCCCGATGGACCTTCTTGCACGAAGAAGCCCGCGCCCTCGCTGCCCACGGCGGGCGTGAGCAGGGTGACCACGGCGCCCGCGATCTGCACCTCGAGGTTGTCACGGGTCGCGGCGTACACCGACGCAATGCCCGTGCCGTGGAAGGGCTCGCCTTCACCTTCACCTTCGCCCTCGCCCTCTCCCTCTCCCTCGCCTTCGCCTTCGCCCTCGCCTTCGCCCTCCTCCCCCTCCCCCTCTCCCTCGCCTTCGCCCTCGCCCTCGCCCTCGCCCGCCTCGTCGCACTCGTCGGTGCGCGCGCACTCGGCGTCGTCGCAGTCGACGTTGCCGTCGCCGTCGTTGTCGGTGCCGTCGTCGCACACCTCCTCGTCGTCGAGGATCGACTGGGGGCACCCGGGCAACAGCGCCAGGGCACACAGGACCAGAGCAGGAGCGGCGCGGAGGGGACGAGAGAGCAGGCGACCCATGACGACCTCGTTGTCGACGACGGCACGGTACCAGCGCGCCGTTGCCGTGCAACGAGGCGTGCGCCGCGCCATGTGTCACTGGCTCCACCACCGTGCGTTGACAAGGCCCGGCGCCGCCACTAGCCCAGGCGCTGCTGGCTCGTAGCTCAGTGGTAGAGCACTACCTTGACACGGTAGGGGTCGCTGGTTCGATCCCAGTCGAGCCAACCAGCGGGGTCGCTGTAGCCAACTCGCTACCGCGGCCCCGCTTCACTTTTTGCCGGGCGCGAGGCACGAGGTGGGCATGCCCATCGACGTCATCCTCCCCGACGGCAAGACCCGCTCACTGCCAGACGGCGCTACCGCCATGGACCTTGCCAAGGCCATCAGCGAGGGCCTGGCACGCCAGGTGGTCGTGGCCAGGGTCGACGGCGTTGTGCAGGACCTGCGCCTGCCTCTCAAGCAAGGCCAGCAGGTCGAGCTGTGCAAGGCCGACAGCCCCGAGGGCCTCGACACCCTGCGCCACACGGCCGAGCACATCATGGCCACCGCGGTGTGCCGCCTGTTCCCGGGCGCCAAGGTGACCATGGGGCCCAAGTCGCACGTCGACGAGTTCTACTACGACTTCGACGTGCCGAGGCCCTTCACGCCCGATGACCTCGCCACCATCGAGGCCGAGATGGGCAAGCTCATCGCCGACAACACCGAGCTCACCATGCAGGTGGTGAGCAAGGACGAGGCCTTGGCGATCTTCGACAAGGCCGGGCAGAACAACGAGTACAAGCGCGAGATCTTGGGCTGGATCCCCGAGGGCGATCGCCTCACGCTCTACAGCGACGCCGGCTTCGTCGACCTGTGCCGCGGGCCGCACTTGCCGCACGCCGGCTTCATCAAGGGCGTGAAGCTCCTGTCGAACGCGGGCGCCTACTGGCGCGCCGACTCGAAGAACAAGATGCTCCAGCGCATCACGGGCATCGCCTTCGCCAAGAAGGACGACCTCGAGAAGCACCTGTTCCGCGTGGAGGAGGCGAAGAAGCGCGATCACCGCAAGCTCGGCCGCGAGCTCGAGCTGTTCATCGTGTCCGAGCGCTACGACGACCACAGCTACACGACGGATCAAGAGCTCGACATCTACCTGGGTGTCGAGGCTGATCCACCCGTCGACCACATGGCGGTGGATCGTGTGCTGGCAGTGGCGAGCACCACCTTCCCGGGCCGCACCATTAGAAAGACCGTCAAGCTGGCGCCCGCGCCCGAGCCGGGGCGCGCCCACCTCGACATCCGCGTGCGCGGCGCCATGAGCCATGATCAGCGCAAGATGGTCGAGGGCACCAAGTGGCTCGACGGCGCCGAGACCGGCACCGTCGTCCGCGCCGATGTCACCGTAGAGCCGCACTACGCTGAAGAGGTGGGCCCTGGCCTCGTGCTGTGGCTCCCCAAGGGCGGCCGGCTGCGGGCGCTCATCGAGGATCAGTGGCGCAAGATGCACTTCGAAGGCGGCTACGACATCGTGTTCTCGCCGCACATCGCCAAGGCCGACCTATGGAAGGTGTCGGGCCACTGGCACTTCTACAAGGAGTCGATGTTCAGCCCCATGTCGGTCGACGGGCACGACTACGTCTGCAAGCCGATGAACTGTCCGTTTCACATCATGATGGTGAAGAGCAAGACGCGCTCGTACCGCGAGTTCCCCATGCGCCTGGCCGAGCTCGGCACCGTCTACCGCTACGAGATGGCGGGCGTGCTGCACGGGCTCATGCGCGTGCGTGGCTTCACGCAAGACGACGCGCACCTGTTCTGCCGCTGGGATCAGGTGGAGAGCGAGATCGATCGCGTGATGCACTTCATCCTGCGCATGCTGCGCACCTTCGGGTTCAAGGACTTCGAGGTGAACCTTTCGACGCGCCCTGAGAAGTTCGTGGGCAAGCCCGAGGACTGGGACCGGACCGAGAAGCTCCTCGAGGCGGCCATCGTGCGCCAGGGCCTGCCCTACCAGGTCGACAAGGGCGGCGGCGCCTTCTACGGCCCCAAGATCGACATCAAGCTCGTCGACGCGCTCGAGCGCAAGTGGCAGTGCAGCACCCTGCAGCTCGACTTCAACAACCCCGAGCGTTTCACCATGGAGTTCGTCAACTCCAAGGGCGAGAAGGAGCAGCCGGTGATGCTTCACCGCGCGCTCTTGGGCTCCATCGAGCGCTTCATCGGCGTGCTCATCGAGCACTACGCGGGCGCGCTGCCGGCGTGGCTGTCACCCGAGCAGATCCGCGTCATCACGGTGAGCGACAAGCAGAACGCCTACGCGCAGCAGGTGTGCGACGCGCTGGTGGCCGCGGGGCTACGCGCCACCTTCGGCGAGAGCCACGAGAAGCTCGGCGCCAAGATCCGGGCGGCGCAGATCGAGAAGATCCCGCTCATGCTGGTGGTGGGCGACAAAGAGGTGGAGCAGGGCGGCGCCACCGTGCGCCTGCGCGACGGCGGCAAGGACCTCGGCTTCATGGACACGCCGAAGCTCATCGAGTTCTGCCAGAGCGCGTGCGCGGTGCCGCAGGTCGGCTGAGGGGCTACCCGAGCACCGCTTAGGAGAACCGGGCAGCCGATCAGCGGCAGAAGCCCGTGCCGTTTGGCTGCGACACACACCCTTGGGAGCACGCCGT
>JADZDP010000046.1 GCA_020850995.1 Deltaproteobacteria bacterium | reverse complement strand
TGAGCCGGTGGTGCGAGGGCAAGGAGACGCGCAGGCGCGTGGCCGTAGCCACGTGCCGAGCACGCGACGCCGCCGTCGCACCACCGGCTCGCGCGCAGCAGGCGATGTAACCGAATCAGCTCTCTAGGGCGTGCAGCAGAAAGAACGACGGGCGGGTCACCCCGCCCGTCGTCGTCATGCTGGTCGCGCGAGCGCGTCGCTCACAGCGCCTTGGCGTGCTCCTTGAGGTACGACGCCACTCCCTGCGGCGTGCCCTTCATGGCCGCCTCGCCCTTGTGCCAACCCACCGGACACACCTCACCGTGCTCTTCGGTGAACTGCAGCGCGTCGATCACGCGCAGCGTCTCCTCGATGTTGCGGCCGATACCGAGGTCGTTGACGGTCTCGTGTCGCACGATGCCGTTCTTGTCGATGAGGAAGGTGCCGCGCAGCGCCATGCCGCCCTCGAGCAGCACGCCATAGTCACGGGCGATGGTCTTGTTGACGTCGGCGACCAGGGGGTAGCTGATGGCGCCGATGCCACCATCTTCGATCTTGGTGTTGCGCCACGCGCGGTGCGTGTGGTGCGAGTCGATGGAGCAGCCGATGACCACCGTGTTGCGGGCCTCGAACTCCTTGATGCGGTTCGAGAAGCCGAGGATCTCGGTGGGGCACACGAAGGTGAAGTCGAAGGGGTAGAAGAACACCACGGCGTACTTGTTCTTCTTGAGCGCCGACAGCGTCACGGACTGGATCTCGCCGTTGGGCATGGCGGCTTGGGCGCTGAAGTCGGGGGCGGGCTTCTGTACGAGCGACATGGCGTTCTCCTGTCCCGGTGGGACGAAATAACGGGTTGGCGCTCAGGGGCTCGTCCCGGTCGCGCCGTCCTTGTTGGCTGCTGTGCTTCTGATGGCGCGGCGGCGCGTTCGTTGCATCGCTGGGATCACCGCGAGGACGACGGCCCCGAGCGCGAGGTCCATCAGGCCTGGTACCCCACCGCAGGTGCAGCTCCCGGGCGCCTCACCCTCACCCTCGCCTTCGCCCTCGCCCTCGCCGGGTTCACCTTCGCCTTCGCCCTCGCCGGGTTCACCTTCGCCTTCGCCTTCGCCTTCGCCCTCGCCCTCGCCCTCGCCTTCGCCCTCGCCCTCGCCCTCGCCGGCACAGAGCGCGTTCGAGAATGAGGGCTTCGCGATAGTGAAGCTGTCGATGAGCTCGGCGTTGCTGTTGCCGGTGGCCGTTGCCTGGACAGTGGCGTGCAAGACGCCGCGTTCGATCTCGATGGCGACGTAGTGGTGGCTCCCGTCGTACACGAGGTTCGCCTGCTCTTGGTCGATGTCGAGCACGTCGCCGTCGCAGCCGCCGAGGTTGATGAAGCCGAGGCAGAAGGTGCAGGCAGAGTCGACGCACGAAGCGTCATCGTAGAATGGGATGTCGGTGGTGCGGGCGCCGCCCCCGCCGGTGACGACGTAGGTGGTGCCCGCGGTGCCGTCGGGCAAGGCCGCCGTGGGATCGATGGTCTCCTGGTCCCCCGCCGGGAAGCTGCGGCCGGTGCCGCCGAAGCCCTCGTCGAAGCCCACCGTGGGCACGTAGCGCTCGTAGTTGTGCGAGTGGCCGTTCAACACCAGGTCGACGTCGTGGGCGTCGAAGATGGGCGTGAGCACGCGGTTGATGACGCCGAGGTTGCCCTGGTCGTCCTCTTCCTCGCCGGTGAAGTGGTTGCCGCGCGAGTACACGGCCTTGTGGAAGAACACCACGCGCCAGGGCTGCGCGGTGGCGCTCAGATCGTCGTCGAGCCAGGCGGCCATGTCGGCGAGCTCGGTGGTGTCGAGGTGCTGACTGTTGAGCGAGACGAAGTGGATGGGGCCGACGTCGATGGCGTAGTAATCCTCGGTGACGGTGGCGGCGTTGCGTGGCAGCTCGTAGAGCCTGTTGTAGAGCGCGCCGTCGCCATCCGGGTCGCCGGTATCGTGGTTGCCCTGGGTGGTGATGCTGGGGATGCGCGACCACGTGGCCTCGGAGGCGCGGATCATCGCGTCCCACTCCTCGGGCACGTCGCCGTTCTTGACCATGTCGCCGGTGTTGACGAAGAGCTGCGGCGAGAAGTCGAGGGCTTCGTCGATGATACCCGCGTAGAGATCGGAGACGCCCGGCGCCCCGGTGTTGGTGTCGGCGCGGTTGTCGCCGAGCACCACGAAGCGCACCGGATCGCAGGGATCCTCGCTGGCGGTGGTGAAGGACAGCGGCGCCGCCGGCGGCGCGGGGTAGAGCGAGCCGGGCGCGCCCACGCGGTAATGGTAGGTGGTGGCCGGCGCCAGCCCCGTGAGCCGCGCCGAGAACCCCGTGCCGAGGGGCGCGGGCATGGCGCTGCTGTTGGCGGCCTGCACCACGAAGGTGGTGGTGAGCGCGGCAGCCGAGGTGCCATAGGCGACCTGGTTGTCGGCGGCGCTGTCGCTGTTCCACGACACCGCCACAGAGGTGGCCGGGTCGTCGTAGTGCGTAAGCCGTACGCCAAAGGGCGCCGCCGCCGCCGGTGCCACGCCGAGCAGGGCGAGGACGGGAGCGACGACGGTGGGGGCGGGGCAGCGCATGGCTCGTGGTGCCACGCGCGCGGGCAGAGGGAAACGGGGTGCGGCCCCGTCCGTGGGCAGCCCGGTTGACCGGCGAAGGGCCACGGGTATGGTCCGCGCCGACGGGCTCGCGCCGTCGGTCGTTTTCCCCCGTCCCCGGAGCAGGATTGTCTCGCGAAGACCAGATCGAAGTCGACGGCACCGTCAGAGAGGTGCTCCAGGGTGGCATGTTCCGCGTGCAGCTCGAGAACGGGCACGAGGTGCTCGCGTACACCTCCGGCAAGATGCGCAAGTTCACCATCCGCATCGTCCTCGGCGACAAGGTGCGTGTCGCGCTCTCGCCCTACGACCTCACCAAGGGGCGCGTCATCTTCCGCGCCCGCTGAGCGCGCGGCCCGGGCGACCCGCGTGGGGCCGATGGGACAGGATCCGCCCCGCCCATCGCCCGCGCCGGTCATCGTCGCCGCCGGCTTCGTCGCTGCCAAGCTCATCGCGCTTGCTGCCGTCATCACGCACGGCCCCGTCTGGGCGCTGGCGGCCTTCGCGTGCGGCTTCGCGCCCGACGCCGCCCTTGTGCTCGCGCTCGCGCTCGCGGCGCACCTGGCGCGTCGGCGGCGCCCGCTCCGCGGCATGATCACCGTGGTGGGAGCGCTGCTCGCGGCCTACGCGGCGCTCAATGTGTATCTGGTGTGGGCCTATGGCTCGCCGCTGACGCCGGCCATGCTGCGCTACGCCGGCGACGCTGACCTGTCGTTGCTCGTGCGCACGCCGCTGCTCGCCACCGCGTTCGCGCTGGCGATCACCGCCCTGCTGGCGCTGGTCGGCGTGCGGGCGCTGGCGCAACCGGCGCGACGCCGTGCCGCTGCCGTGGTGGCGGCAGTGCTGCTCACCCTGGGCGCCCTCAGCCACGCCGTCGACGACGGGCGACTGTCGGCCTATGGCCTCGAGCGCAACGCTGTTGCCACCTTCGTGCTCGGGCTGCTGCCAGAGAAGACGGCCGGCGCACGCGCCCGCTTCGACGCACCGTCCGTCAACCCGCCACCTGGCGCGAGCGCACCGGTGCCCGTGCGCCTCGAGGGTGGACGACCGCGCCACGTGGTGCTCTGGCTCGCCGAGAGCACCGCCGCGCGCTTCGTCTCGCTCACGGGCGGCGATCCGCGCATCACGCCCGTGCTCGAGTCGCTGCGCCCGCACACGCTCACCTTCGAGAGCTACCGCGCCAACAGCCCGGTGAGCGCCAAGGCGATCTTCTCGGTGCTGTGCGGCCTCTACCCTCTGCCCGAGGCGCGCTTCGAGACGCGCGCGCTGCCGCGCATCGCGTGCCCCTCGCTCCCCGAGACGCTGGTCGGCGCCGGCTACGACGCCGCGCTCTTCCACGGGGGGTACTTCGCCTTCACGGACAAGCTCGCGCTCTTGTCGGAGCGCGGCTTCCAGGTGCTGATGGACGGCGAGAGCGCGCCGGACCGCGAGCGCTGGTTCACCAACGGCTGGGGCATCGACGACGCCGCCATCGTCGAGCACGGGCTCGCGTGGCTGGCGCAGCGCCCCGACCCCGGGCGGCCGTCGCTTTCCGTCTACGTGCCGCTCTATCCCCACTACGAGTACTTCCTGCCCCCGGGCGTGCCCGAGCCCTTCGGCACCGCCACGCTCCTGCAGCGTTACCAAAACGGCGTGCACTACACCGACGCGCTGTTCGGTCGCGTCGTCGAGGGCTATCGCGCGCGCGGCTTGCTCGACGACACCTTGTTCGTGTTCGTGGGCGACCACGGCGAGGCCTTCGGCGAGCACGCGCGCAACCAGCTCCACGGCGTGTTCCTGTACGAGGAGAACGTCCGCGCGCCGCTGGTGTTCTACAGCCCGCGCCTGTTCGCCCAGGCGACGACGTCGGCGCGCCCGGGCTCCCACGCCGACCTGCTGCCAACCATCCTCGACCTGCTGGGCGTCCCCGCGCCCGCCGGGCTCCAGGGGCAAACGCTCGTCGGCGCCGACTTCGTGCCGCGGCCCACGCCGCTCGGCACCTGGTATCCCGACGCGCTGCTTGGCATGGTCGACGGCGACTGGAAGTACCTGCGCGCGCCCACCTCCGGGGCCGAGCAGCTCTTCCACCTCGGACGCGATCCCTTGGAGCGCGTCAATGTCGCCGCCCAGCACCCCGACGTCGCCGACGCGCTGCGCGCGCGCACGCTCGACTGGGTCGATCGCCAACGCGAGCTGTTGCGCAGCACGCCCACCAAGGGTGACGGCTACCTCGAGCGCGCGCAGGCCGCGTTCAGCGCGGCCGCGCCCAAGAGCGCCGTTACGCTCGCCAGCGAGCGCGTCTTCAACATGGAGCGGCGCTGCCTGCGCGTCCGCGTGCCAGCTGCGGGCGCGCCCCTGGTGCTCGAAGGCTCCCTGACACCGCCGCCCCGCGTGGTCGGCGTGGGCCTGACGGACCGCGCACGCTTCGGCAAGGGTGCACCGGTGAGCGCGCGCGTGCTCGTCGCCGGCGACGAGGCCGCCCTGCTCACGATCGACGATCGCTTCGAGTCGTGCTCGCGCGTGCGCTCGCTGCCCCCGGCACCGGCGCCCGAGGCCACTGTGCGCATCGAGCTCACGAGCGCCGATGCGCGCGGCCGCGACGTCTGCGTTTGGCTGTTCCCCTGAGCGCGAGCCACGCGATCTCTGCGCCAGCGCGCGCCATGGCCGCAGCGTCGAGCTTGGTGCCGTGCACGTCACGCCACTCCTTGAGCGGCAGCTCGATGAACGCCTGCGGCGCCAGCCCGGGCGCGTCGCCGTCGCCGTCGAGCAGGCGGCGCAACAGCTCGACGTCGAACACCCAGCGAGACGAGAAGGGCTCGCGCAGCGCCGCCAGCAGCGCGGGCGTGCGACGGAACGCCTTGGCGCCGCATTGCGTGTCGTACACGGCGAGGCCCAGCGAGAGCGACGCCGCCGTGGCGAACATGCGGCCGAGGTAGTGGCGCACCGGGTGGCGCTCGATGTGGCGCCCGAGCAGGCGCACGCGCGAGGCGAGCACCACGTCGATGTCGGGCCGCTCGGCCACCACGCGTAGCAGCCGCAGCATCTCGGCGGGCGGCGTGGACCCGTCGGCGTCCAAGTAGCCGACGAGCTTTGCGCCGTCGAGCAGCGCTCGCTCGAGCCCGCGCCGCACCGCCTCGCCCTTGCCGTGGTTGCGATCGAGCTCAAGCACCGTGACGCGCCCCGGTGCCCGCGCGGCCAGATCGCGCAGGCGCGCGCGCGTGTCGTCGGTGGAGCCGTCATCGACGAGCTGGAGCTCGACACCGTCGTCGTCGAGCAGGGCGAGCAGCGCCTCGGGTACCAACCGTGCAGCCTCGTTGAAGCACGGGATCACGATGACGGCGTGGTGTGCTCTCACGGGTGCTCCTGACGCTGTGCCCATCGTCAGCGCACGCGATAGAGATCAGCGTAGCCGACGTCGAGGGGGCCGGCGCGGGCGTCTGCGGGCGCCGGCCGGCCACGCTCGAGCAAGAGGTAACGGCGTTCGGCGCGCGGATCGAAGTGGATCGGCATGCGCATGGCCCGCGTGGCGTAGGCATGCCAGTCGTAGAGGTTCGAGCGATAGCCGAAGCTCAAGCGCACCGACGCGGTAGAGCTCCCCTCGGCCTCGCCGTCGGCGCGGATGTGCTCGAGGGTACGGCGGTGCACGGCCAAACCGATGCGCCCGTCGACGCGGCGCGAGATCGCCAGCGTGGCCTCGACGCCTCCGAGGCAGAACACCGCGCCGAGCGCGAGCACGAGCAGGGCGCGCGCGCTCTTCGGCCGCGCCAGCACGCGCGCGCCGAGCGCGGCGTAGATCCAGAACGCGAAGGGCAGCAGGTTCGTGACGTAGTGCCCGAACACCTGCTTGCCCGCGGCACCGAGCAAGAGCAGGTTGGCGACGAGCCCAGCGACGAAGGCCAGCGCCAGCGGTGAGCGCGGCACGACGGTGCCGTCAGCAGCGCGCTGACGCGACAGCGCACCCACGATAGCCGCGCCCGCCAACGCGATCGACGAGAGCAGCGCGAGCACACGCAGCGGGTGGAAGGGGCGCGGCGGCGACCCCAGCAGCGCAGCTTTGATGCAAGCGTGCTCGTCGGGCCCACCCCAGTAGCCGCTGAGCTCGTGGTAGGTGACGTCGAGGGTGAGGAAGCGCAGCGCGTACACCGGCACCCACAGGAAGCTCCAGGGGTGTCGCTCCTTGGCTCCCACCGTCTCGGCCAGGATGTTCCTGGTGTTGCCAAAGCCCGTGGACAGCTCGTGTGCCGCGAGCGGTAGGTACACGAGCGCGCACAGCGCGAGCCCCAGCGCGACGTGCCGACGTGGCCAGCGCCGCACGCTCGGCCACACCACCACCGCCAGAGCTGCCCAGGCCACGGGCGCCGACATGTGCAGGTGCGCCATCACCGCGCACAGGGGCAAGAAGGCGCAGAGCCAGCGCGAGCCCGGATCGTCGCGCACGCGCAGCGCCGCCAAGAGCGCGTGCGTGACGAAGAACGGCAGCACGTTCGGGTTCCAGGTGCGATCGGCATAGAGCGCGGCCCACGGCGACGCTGCGAACAGCACGCCGGCGAAGAGCGCGCCCCGCTCGCCAAAGGGGCGGCGCAGCGCGTGCCAGAACACCGTGGCGGTGATGGCGCCGAGCACCTCGACGAACACGAACTGCGCCTCGGGGCCGCGGAAGACCAAGAGCGGCACGGCCATCAGATAGAGGAAGGTGGGCCCCGGCAGGCGCCCGGCCCCGTCGGTGATCTGGGTGCCGAGCAAGGGCCAACGATGCAGCTCGACGATGTCCATGCCGATATTGAAGAACAGCGCCTCGTCGCCACCAAAGCGCGCCGTGGGCAAGAGCGCCAAGCGCAGCGCCAGCGCCACGAAGAACACCACGATGCCAGCGGCGTGCATGCGCCATCGCATCATGGCGCACGCTCGAGGCGATAGAGCGACATGCCTTCGACCGCGCCGAGCTTCGTGAGGGGCGCTGCCGACGGCGCGTCGCCATGCACGAGCACGAGGTCTGCTCCGGTGGCCAGCAGATCGGCGGGCTGCAAGGTCCGCAGCGCGCGCAGCGCGCGTGCGTGCGCCCGATCCTGCGCGGCGCGATCGAGGCGATAGCCCTCGCCGCCCCTACGCCAGTCTGCGCCCTCGACGAGGAAGCCCGCCTGGTGCACGTCGGTGTGCGTGGTGAGCACGCGCGCGCGCGCGCCGATGGTGCCACCGTGGGCAGCGAGCAAGGCCACGCCGACGCGATCCGGGCCACGCTCGGTGTAGCGGGCCGCCACTACCCCGTTGAGGGGGCCATGGCGCAAGAGCCAGAGCGCGCCCGACCACGTCGACGCCGCGAGGATGATGACGGCGACCGCGCGGCGTAGGGCGCGCCCGTCGACGAGCGCGGCCAGCAGGTCGGCGAGCAGCAGGTTGCCGAAGAAGGCGCCCACGGCGAAGAACTTCACCACATCCCAACTGCGCGCGTAACTCACCACGTTGGCGACGACGAAGCCGGCGCTGGCCGCAGCCATGAGGCCCGCCCGAAGCGGCGCCATGCCGCAGCGACGGCGCACGAGCGCGAACGGGATCGCGAGCGTGCTGCCGCCGAAGAGCAGCACGTGGCGCCACACGAGCGCCGCGGGCGCGTCGGCGAAGTAGCCGTCGGCGATGAGCGCATCGCCACTGCCGCTTCGCAAGAGCGGCGCCAACACGACCCCGGCGGCGCCCGCGAGCGCGAGCACGATCAGCGGCGCGAGCGCGCGCGGATCGCGGCGTTCGTACGCGCCGACGACGACCACGGCGCAGAGCGCGAGGCCGGTGAGCAGGAAGAACACCGTCTGAGCCGGCGCCAACAAGGCGAGCAGCACGGCGACCGCGGCCCACCGAGTGCGTTGCGCGCGCGGCTCGACGACTTGGTGATCCCCGCTGGCGAGCAGCAGCAGCGCCAACGCGATTGGCATGCCGAGGCCTTGCGGGTGCTGAAAGAAGCTGGCGATGACCGGCGGCGGCAGCTTCTGTGCGCTCACCCATGCCGCGGGGACGAGCGAGATGCCGGGCACCGCGGCGCCCCAACCGTCGGCGAGCAGCGCGGCGGCAGGGCCGTAGCCGAGCGGCACCACCAGCACCGCGAGCCATGCGCCGCGCGTCCCTGCCAGCGCGCGTCCCGTGTCGGCGAGCGCCAGCGCCAAGCCCAGCAGGCACGCGACGGTCGCGAGGTCGCAGCACCAGGCCATCGGCAGCGCCGTGGCGCGCAGCACCAAGGCGACCAGCACGTCGTAGCCATAGTGGTAGGCGAAGGGCGCGCCCGGGAAGAGCGGGTGCTCCGGTGGCAGCACGCCGCGCGCCAGCGCTGCGCTGAGGCCAAAGTGCGTGGAGCCCTCGTCCCACAGGAAGGTGGTGAGCGCCGTCCAGGTGCCGAGCCCGATGAGCACGGCCAGCGCGGCCCACTCGGCCGGAGCGCGAGTGATCGAGGCGGGAGCCGTGGTCCGTGCGCGGCGCGCCCGCAGCTCGAGCGCGGCGGGCAGCGCGGCGAGGAGCGTGGTGAGCGCGAGACCGATGGGCAGGCTCGAGAACGGACGGCCGAGGAGCTCGGGCAGCACCGCCAGGACCGCCAAGCTCGACGCCAGGGCCACGCTCAGGCGCTGCTCTTGACCGTGCGCGAGCACCCAACGCGCCGCGAGGAACACGGAGGAGACCGCGACGACCAGCAGCAGCGCCACGGGCGCAGTCTACTCGCCCGTCGGGCGCGCGGGTGGCGATGCTGCTCGACGCAGCATCACGAGCTCGAAGGCGCCGGCGTCGAGGGCGTGCCGCTCGGCGATCTCCAAGCGCGCCACCGCGCGCGGCAGCGGCGCCCCAGGGCGGGTGACCAGGTACACCATGCCCGCGCATGGCAAGGGTCCTCGCCAGCGCTCCAAGTCCGCGCGCACGACCGTCACGGGCGCGGCCCGGACCAAGCGCCCCAAGCTCAGCGCTTGGTCGTCGTCGAGCACGAGCAAGGACCCCGGCATCGCCATGGCCACCGCCTCGTCGAGGGGCGCGCCCGCGTCGATGCGCACTGGCGCGTGTGACGCATCGGGGGCGCAGCCGTCGCGCAGCAGCATCGGCAGGGCGTCGCGCGCGCGATCCACCGCGAGCAGCGTGCGGGGCGAGCGCGCGCGGTCGGCCGCGAGCAGCGGGTTGCCCTCCTCGGGGCGCCAGTTGTCCATCATGCGCCGCGCCTCGAGGGCGCCGGCGCCACCGGGGGTGCGCGGCAGCAAGGGGCCGAGGGCGATGCCGAGCAGCACCGCGCCGAGCGCGGCGCCCGCGATGCGCAACGCGAGGGCGCGGCCCAGGGGAAGCAGCGCGAGCCCCAATGGCGCTGCGAGCACCAGCACGCACGCGATCGCAGCCATGGCGGGCGGCGCGCCGACCAGCAGCGGCAACGACGCCGGCGCGAAGCCGCGCGCGACCAGCGGCAACATCATCTCGTACACGGGGTTGGCGAAGGTGTCGCTCAGGTGGGGAAAGAACATGCCCGCGACCCCGGCGTGCACCACGCCCACCGCGACCAGCGCCGACAACGACGCCAGCGCCGTCGACGGCCGCGTGCGCGCGAGGCGATCGAAGCACGTCGCCGCAGGCACCGCCCACAACCCGATGAGCTCGCTCAGGTAGCGCGGCCCCACGCTCCAGCCACCGCGCCAACCGCGAAAGCCCGCGATGAAGAGCAGCAGCAGCGCGCTCGCCACCACCACGGCGATCGCCTGGGCGCGCTCGTCGCGCCCGCGCAGATCGGTGAGCGCGGCGGCGGCCCCCACCGCGAGCAGCGGCGAGAAGAACCACAAGCCGAGGGCCGGCGACACCAGCACGGCGCGCCACACCGAGGGGTCCGGCGCGCCAATGCCAAAGAGCGTGCCCGCGACCACCTCTTGGTACTGGCGGTTCTCGAGGAAGCTGTAGCCCGTGCGCCAGGGGGCGCCGAACATCGCGGCGTGCGCACCCGACACGGCCAGCACCACCGGGAGCGCGCCCAGGGCCAGCCAGAGCGCCGTGTCGCGACGCCGATCGCACCACAGCACGAGCCCGCCCAAGGGGAGC
This sequence comes from Deltaproteobacteria bacterium, assembly GCA_020850995.1. Lineage (GTDB taxonomy): Bacteria > Myxococcota > UBA727 > UBA727 > VGSZ01 > JACOUT01. The sequence continues at coordinate 9,330 of JADZDP010000046.1, read as the reverse complement.
GCCATGAGCAGCGCCGGGTATTCGGCGCCCACCGCGGCCGCCAACGCGAGCCCCACGCCCGCGAGCCGCGCGCGTCGTGTGCGCGGCGCTTCGTCGGGCGCGCCGCGCGCGTACAAGAGCGCCACCGCCGGCACGAGGGCGGCGATGCCGTGGCCGGAGAGCACGTTGACCGACGCGAGCACGCCGCTGCCGAGCACCATGCCAACGACGCTGAGATCGGCGATGACCGGCTCGCGCAGGCGGCGCCGCAGCCCGCGCCACGCGAAGAACGCCAGGACCAAGCAGGGGACGGCGGCGCCGCACACGCGCGCGACCCGCGTCAGCGTCGCGCGCGAGAGGTCGCCGGTGACGGGGTGCACCATCGCATACCCGGCGGCCGCCAATAGGCTCGTGAGGGGAGCCTTCGACGAGTACAGGTGCCCGCCGTGCTGCGCCTTGTCGTCGATGTAGCCCCACTGCGCGACCACGGCGTCAATGGCGAGGGTGCCGTGCTCGACCACGGCCTTCGCGGCGAACACACGCACGCCCTCGTTCGGGTTGTTGAGCGGCGTGTGCAGCGGCGAGGCCATGGCCACGCACGCCGCGATCGCCGCCGGCACCGCCAGCTCGCGCGCGCGCATCACGCGACCATCACGCGCTACGGCGCACCAGCCCGCCCTCGACGAGGACGAGGGCCGCCGCCGCCAGGAACAGGAAGGGCCAGAGCTGCAGGTCGTCGTCGCGGCCGCCGCTCGCATGGCTGCGCGCGCCCGTGGGCGTCGCGCGTGCGAGCGCGTCGGCGTCGGCGGGCGTGGGGTCGCTCTCGCGAGCATCGAGCAGCGCGGTGAAGCGCTCGGCGCCGAGCACGCGTGGCTCGCCGCCCTCGGTGCGTGCGAGCACCGTGTAAATGCCGACCTCGTCCGTGTCCGCGAAGGTGAGGGTCGCGGCGCCGTCGGCGCGCACCGTGGTCTCGCGCCCGCTGGGCGCGCGCACCACCAGCTCGTCGACGCCGCGGGGCACGCGCAGCATCGCGCGCTCTCCCACGTGCACCAGGCGCGTCGTGCCGTCGTCGAGCGCCCCTCCCAAATAGAGCGCGATCTGGCGCACCAGCGGCAAGAAGCCGGGCCGGATCGCCAGGTCGCTCCAGTCGCGATCGATGCTGGTGAGCAAGAGCAGCGCGCGCCCATCGCCCACGTCGCGCTCGACCAGCGCCGGTGCGCCGTTCGAGAAGCGCACCAGCACGTCACCCGCGGGAGTGCTGCCCGGCTCCATCAGCATGAAGGTGTGCGTGCGCACGCGCCCAAGGCCGGGCAGCTCCTCGCCCTGGGCCAAGCCGCGCAGCACCGGGTGCTCGGTGCGGAAGCGCGTGAGCGTGAGCACGTCGGCGACGCTGGCGTCGTCGAGCAACGCCTGGCCCTTGCTGCCGCGCAGGGGCGCGTACAAGAGCTCGCCCAGCGCGCGGTTGGCCCACTCGACGTCGGTCTGGTCACCCACGCTCACGAGCACGCCGCCGCCGGCGCGCGTGTGCTCGATGAGCGCGGCGGCGGCCGCGTCGTCGAGCCGGGCGACGTTGGCGAGCACGACCACGCGCGCGCCCGCGAAGGTCGAGGCGCGCACCTGATCGGGGCCGACGACCTCGAGGGCGAGGCCGCTCGGACCGCCGTTGGCGCCGCGCAGCGCGGTCTCCAGGTAGAACACCTCGTCTTGGAAGGGCAGCGCCTGAGGCGCGCCGTCGACGACGATGACCTTGAGGGGCGGCGGTAACTCGAAAGGGAGCTCGACCTGATCGTCGAGCTCGAAGGCGTCGTGCTCGAGCGACACGGCGATGCGCGCGCCACCCGCGGGAGCGCTCTCGGGCGCGTCGCCGCCAGTGGCGTGATGAAAGGAGCGCTCGATGGCGCGCCCCGGCGACAGGGGCAGCGCCAGGCGTGCCGCGCGCCGCCCGCCCACGAGCAGATCGGCGGGGACGTCGACGGCGGGCCCGAGCCAGCGCTCGGCGCTGATGGCGACCTGGAGCGCCTCGCCAGAGCGACCGCTGGTGCGCCGCACCTGCACGTCGAGCAGCGCGTGGTTCGGCGGCGGCTCCTCGTCGATGACGCGGGCCCACTCGATGGTGACGCCTGCGGCTTCCGCCGCCGACGCACTGCCGCCGACGCCGTGCGCCGCCAGATCCGAGAGCACCACCACGCGGCGCTCGCCGTCGCCTTCGACCGCGCGCGCGAGCGCGGCGGCGTGCGCCGTGCACGCCACGAGGTCGGCGAAGCCGTGGCCGCCGCGCTCGCCCTCGATGGCGGCGATGGCGGCGGCGCGATCGAAGGACGGCGGCGACACGTCGCGCGGCGCGCGATCGCAGGCGACGACGCCGACGCGCACGTCGTCGGCCTCGGCGCGCACCCGGGCCAACGCCATGGCGCGCGCCCGCTCCAGGTGCGTGCGCCCGTCGAGGCGGGTCTGCATGGACGCGCTGACGTCGAGCGCCACCACGACCACCAGGGGCGCGGCGCGCTGCCCCTCGGCCTGCTCGGCGCGCAGCACGGGCCGCGCCAGTGCCAGCGCCAGCGCGGCGATCAGGAGCGTACGCACGAGGAGGAGCAGCAATTGGCGCAGCCGGATGCTGCGCGCGGTGCGCCGTTGGCTCTTGAGCAAGAGCTCGAGCGCCGCGAAGGGCACCCGGCGCGCGCGCCGCTTCGAGATCAGGTGCACGACGAACGGCACCGCCGCGGCCACGAGCCCCCAGGCGAGCGCACCGTCGAGGAACGCGAGCGCGCCCACGGTCAGCGGCCCCCGCGCAGAAGCGCCGTGCCGTGCAGGGCTTCTGCGAGCACGCGCACGGGCGGGTCATCGGTGGGGGCCAGGTGCCACCGCACGTCGAGGCGGGCGGCGGTCAAGCGCGCCGTGTCGAGGAACGCGCGCAGCTCCTCGAGGTAGCTGTCGCGCACCAGCGGCGCCTCGACCTGCACCACCCGATCGCCCTCGAGATCCTCGAAGCGCACCACGCCGTCGAAGGGGAGCTCGAGCTCGTCGCGATCGAGGGTGTGCAGGATGAGCGCGTCGCATCCCATGCGACGCAGCACACCCAGGGGCTCGAGCGCGCGCAGGCCCTCGTCGGCGCCGCAATCGAAGAGGTCGGAGATCACCACTACCAACGCGCGGCGGGTCAGGCGCTCGGCCACCGCCTCCAGCGTCTCCGCGAGCGCGGTGCTGCCGCTCGGCTGGACCGCCGCCAAGGCGTCGAGGACGACGCCGAGCTGATCGCGACGCGCGCGCGGCGCCAGCTGCACGCGCTCCGCGCCGGCGAACAGCGACACGCCCACGGCGTCGCCGTGATGCACCGCGAGCCACGCGAGCGCCGCCGCCCAGGTCTTGGCCGCCTCGAGCTTCGAGGTGGAGTAGCGGCCGCGCGCGCCGCCCGCGTAGGCCATGGACCCCGAGGTGTCGACCACCAGCGCCACCTCGATGGTGGTCTCGTCGAGGTGGCGGCGCACGAAGTACCGGTCGAGGCGCGCAAACGCGCGCCAATCGAGGCGACGCAGGTCGTCGCCGGGGGCGTAGAGCTTGTGCTCGGCGAACTCCGACGACGAGCCGAAGCGCTTGGATCGATGGCCGCCCGCGAGCACCCCGTCGGCCACCACGCGCGCGCGCAGCTCGAGCGGGGCGATGCCGTACACGGTAGCGGCAGGCAACAGCGCAGCCGGGGACCCGGCGGCGGGCGCCGCGTCGCTCATCCCGCGGCTCCGTCGGGCGGCAGGTGCGCCACCAGGTCGGCGATGATGTCGGAGGCGCGCGCGCCGCTCGCTTGCGCTTGGAACGTGACCACCACCCGGTGCGCCAGCACAGGCACGGCGATGTCGCGCACGTCGTCGACGGAGGCAGCGAAGCGGCCCTGCAAGACGGCGCGCGCCTTGGCGGCCAGCACCAGATACTGCGAAGCGCGCGGGCCCGCGCCCCAGGTGAGCTGCTTCGCCCAGCGCAAGCCGTCGTCGCGCGCGCCCTTGCCCGACGCGGGCGGCCCCTCGGCGCGCGTGGCGCGCGCCAGCTTCACTGCGTACGCCACCACGTGATCGGGCACGGGCACCCGGCGCACCAGGTCCGAGAAGGCGAGCACCTCCTCCTGGGTCAACACCGGCGCGACCGACGAGGGCGAGCCCGCGGTGGTCTGGCGCACGATCTCCATCTCCTCGGCCTCGCTCGGGTAGCCGACCTCGATGAGGAACATGAAGCGATCGAGCTGCGCCTCGGGCAAGGGGTAGGTGCCCTCTTGCTCGATGGGGTTCTGCGTCGCGAACACCAAGAAGGGCGGCGGCAGGGGGAAGGTGCGCCCGCCGGCGGTGACCTTGTGCTCCTGCATCGCCTGCAAGAGCGCTGCTTGGGTCTTTGGCGGCGTGCGGTTGATCTCGTCGGCGAGCAAGACGTTGGCGAACACCGGGCCGGGGACGAAGCGGAAGGCGCGACGGCCTGTGGTGCGGTCCTCCTCGAGCACGTCGGTGCCCGAGATGTCGGACGGCATCAGGTCGGGCGTGAACTGGATGCGATTGAAGCTGAGGCCGAGCCCCTCGGCCAGGGTCTGGATGAGGAGCGTCTTGGCCAAGCCGGGGACCCCAACGAACAGGCCATGGCCGCGCGCGAACAGCGAGATGAGCAAGAGCTCGATGACGCGCTCCTGCCCCACGATGCGCTTGTGCAGCTCTGCCGTCAGCGCCGCCGCGCGCTCGCGCAGCCGGCGCGCCAGCTCGACATCGTCGAGCCCGCCCAAGGCCGCGGGGGCCGCGGGTCGGGGCGCGCCGGACGGTTCCGGCGGCGGGGCAGGCGGCGGGGCGAGATCGGCAGGGGTGGCTTGGGGCATGGGCGGGTCAGTCAGGGCCACGTGCGGACGCTCCGGCGCTAGCTCTACAGCCAAGAGGGGCTCGGGCGACAGTAGCATCCCTCTGGGTCCCACATGGTCCCACATCGACCCCCCGCAGATCGGAGGATGGGGAGGGGCGACCCGATCAGTCACACTTCCGTCGCGGGTGGTTGCCGTGGGCACTCGTGGGAGGTTTCGATGCTCCGCCTGATTCCGGTCGCCAGTCTCGCTGTTGCCCTGTCGATGGTCGCCGGCTGCGACGGGTGCGCACCCGCGCCCGACGACGTCGACGCGTTCGAGAACGACATCGATCGCGACGGCACGCCCAACGACCTCGACGACGACATCGACGGCGATGACGTGCCCAACAACCTCGACGAGGACATGGACGGGGATGGCACGCCCAACATCGCGGACGACGACGCCGACGGCGACGGCGTGCCCACCCGCGGCGAGGAGGGCGAGCTCATCGACGAGACCCCGCTCGGCGGCCAAGACGATCAAGAGGGCGCGCAGGGCGACGTGGACGGCGACGGCATCCCCAACGCCGTCGACAACGACGACGATGGCAACGGCGTGCCCGACGGCGTGGTGGGCGGCAACGACTGCAACGGCGACGGCCAGGCCGAGCCCGAGGATCAAGACTGCGATGGCTACTGCTTCCTCGGCGGCGAGGGCGGCTACCAGCCCTGCGACGACGGCGGCGTGCCGGGCTCGGGCGTCCCCGACAGCGACGGCGACGGCGTGCCCGACAGCCTCGACCCCGACGACGACGGCGACGGCATCCCCGACGACGATGACACCAACCCGGGCGGCGAGACCCCGCCCGACCCGGTCGACACTCCGCCGGGCGAGTGCACCACCGAGGACTTCGACCTCAGCGCCGGCGATGTGACGCCGCCGCGCATCCTGCTGGTGGTCGACAAGTCCGGCTCCATGGCCGACGACGCCGACGGCTACCCGGGCAGCAAGTGGGACGCTGCGCGCGACACCATCAGCGATGTCGTCACCGGCCTGAACGGCGACGTCTCGTTCGGCCTCATGCTCTACCCGAACGGCACCGCCGACAGCAACGTGTGCAACGAGGGCAACGTGCGCGTGAACGTCGACGACAGCAGCGCCGTGCAGATCGTCGCCACGCTCAACCTGACCTCGCCGGGGGGCGGCACGCCCACCGCCACCACGCTGGCCGAGGCGCGGCAGGCGCTCGACGCGCTCGGTGACAGCGGCGGCAACCGCGCCGTGGTGCTCGCCACCGACGGCGGCCCGAACTGCAACGCCTCGCTCGACGGCGACTCCTGCCGCTGCGTGGCGCCGAACCAATCCGACTGCGCCGACTTCGCCGAGAACTGCCTCGACGACGGCAACGCCATCGCCGCCGCCGCCGCGGTCAACACCGCCGGCTTCCCGGTCTTCATCATCGGCATCCCTGGCGCCGAGAACTTCCGCGACGTGCTGAACGGCATGGCGCAGGCGGGCGGCACGGCGCAGGCCGGCGGGACCTCGTTCTACGACGCCTCGTCCACCACGGAGCTGGCCAGCGCGCTCGAGGAGATCGCCATTCGCGTGGGCGCGTGCCGCTTCGACCTGCCGCAGAACGTCGGCAACGCCGATCTGACCGTGACCGTGGGCGGCAACCCCGTCAACCGCGACCCCGGCCGCAGCAATGGCTGGGACCTGGTCGACTCGAATACCCTCGAGCTGTTCGGCGCCGCCTGCGACGCCGCCGTGAACGGGGGTACCGTTGGGGCCGCGACCGTGTCCGTCCAGATCTGCCCGGGCTGAACCAAGGGCTCCCGCGCCACGTCAGCCCTCCATGCGCGCGACCCTGCCCATGGTGCTCTGGACGCTCGCCGCCGCGTGGCCGGCGGCGGCCCAGTCCATCGGGCCCACCAACGCCGCGCTCGGCGACCCGGCGCGCTGCGTGGTCATGGTGGAGGACATGGGCAACGTGGGCTTCCGCATCAGCGACGCCCAGGCGGTGGCAGAGAGCGTGGTGTCGCCGCTCAAGAAGCGCGTGGGACCCCAGGCCGCCTTCTTCGAGGGCGTGCTCAAGTCAGCGCAGAGCATGCGAAAGATACTCGGCTCCTCTGTTGAGGGCGGCACCCCGCAAGAGACCACGCGCAAGCACTACGAGGCCTGCCGCGACGCGGCGCCCTGGCGGGTCAAGGCCAGCTTCGGGGGGCCCGCCAAGGGCAAGGGCAAGAAGCACTGGATCGACGTGGCTTGCCGCAAGAACGGCAGCGACCACGTCGTCGATCGGCTGCGCGTCGAGGGCGACACCTTCGTGCTCGCGCGCGACGAGCTGAACAAGGGCATGGGCACCTTCTGCCTGCAGATCCCCGACCTCGCGGCCATCCCCATCGAGCCGACGCCAGGCGAACAGCCCAAGGTGCCGCCGGGGATGTCGAAGAAGGAGCCGAAGCCCTGGACGCCGCCGCCGCCCCGGCCCTGAGGGGCAGACCGATGAGGGAACAAACGGCATCGATTTCAGCTAGCATCCGCAGCGATGGCTGAGGGGTCCTCGCAACGCCTGCCGGCGCCGTTCGGCAAGTACCTGCTGACACAGATGATCGCCGTGGGCGGCATGGCCGAGGTCTATCGCGCGAAGATCTTCGGCGCGTCGGGCTTCGAGAAGGAGATGGTCGTCAAGCGCATCCTGCCCCGGTATGCGCGCAACCCGAATTTCGTGCAGATGCTCATCGACGAGGCCAAGATCGCGGTCTCGTTCTCGCACGGCAACATCGTCCCCATCTACGAGCTCGGCGAATTCGAGGGCAGCTACTACATCGCCATGGAGTTCGTGGAGGGCCGCACCGTCCTCGACGTGCTGCGTGACGCGCACTCCAAGCGACACCCGGTGCCGTGGGCCTACTGCCTTGGTGTTGGTGCAGAGGTCGCCAAGGGCCTGGCTTACGCGCACTCGCGCACGGGGCCCGACGGTCGGCCGCTCGGCCTCGTGCACCGCGACATCAACCCGAGGAACATCGTCATCACGCCCTCCGGCGAGGTGAAGATCCTCGACTTCGGCATCGCCCGCGCCTCCACCAAGCGGCACCAGACTGCGTCGGGCGTCATCAAGGGTACGCCGGGCTACATGTCCCCCGAGCAGATGTACGGCCACTCCGTCGACGCGCGCTCCGACATCTATTGCCTCGGCATCCTGGTGTACGAGCTGCTCACGCTGCGCCGGCTGTTCCCGGTGTGGGACGTCAACGAGATGCGCGCCGTGTTCGAGGCCGGGCCCATCCCCCTGCCCTCCACCATCGCGCGCCACGTCTCCAAAGACGTCGACGGCGTGATCATGAAGGCGCTGACGCAGGACGTCGACAAGCGCTTCCAGACCGCCGCCGATTTCGAGGAGGAGCTGCGCACCGTCATCGCGCGCAGCGGCACGGCGGTGACCGCGTCTGGGTTGGCGCGCGAGGTGCGCGCCATCGACGAGGCGCCCGGCACCGCCGCGCCCCGCACGGCGCCCCCGGTAGTGGACTCCAGCGGCGACGGCGAGAGCGGCGCCGTGCGCGTTCGCTCGTCGCCGCAGGCGGGCGCCGCGAGCCCACCGCCGAGCGCGGCGCCCAACCTCGGGCAACCCTCGGCCTTGCCGCGCGGCGTGCCCGCGCCCAACTCCACGCTGCCCCAGGTCGCGCGCTCGAGCCCCACCGCCCCGCAGCGCCGTTCGACCTCGTCGGTGGGGGGCGCTGCCGCCGCGGCCGCGCCGCCGAAAGAGGACGTAGGCCCAAAGACGCAGCCCATGCCGCTGCCGCAGGCGCCGGCCGCGCCCCTCGACGCCTCGCACTCCTTCGTCATCTCGCTGGCGGAGCCGTCGAAGGCGCCCACCGAGCCCATCGCGCCGCTGCCGCAGGTCTCGCTCGACGACGTCAACCACGGCCATCGCACCCAGGTATTGGCGCAAAACTCGAGCGTCGGGTGGGCGGCGCAGATCGGCGACGACGCCGAGCTGCTCGCCCTCATGAAGGCCACGGGCGCGCACCCGTCGGCCGGACGGCGCACGCTGCTGATGGCCGCAGGGCTGTTCGCCGTGGTGCTCGTGGTGGTGTTCGCGTTCTTCGGTGACGCCATCACCACCGTCATCAAGCGCGCCGTCTCGGGACAGAAGGCCGAGCCCGGTGTGCTGGTCCTCAAGACCATCCCCTCGGGCGCCGAGGTCACCGTCGACGGCAAGGTCAAGGGCAAGACCAACATCAAGCTCACCGGCTACGACACCAACGAGCCTCACCGCATCGTCGTCAAGCCTGCCGGACAGGAGCCCATCGTCGTCGAGATCACCAAGGCCGACTTCCAGGCCGGCGAAGACGGCTGGCCCACGTACGTGCTCGAGCGCGACTACACGAAGAAGGACGAGCCAGAAGCGCCGCCCGCCCCGTAAGGGCCCGCGAACGGACAACTCAATCGTCCTCGCGAGCGATCCATCGTCGCTGGCGGCGTCGCGTCCTCGGTCCGTGGCGACGGCCACGGCCCTGCGGGGCTCCTTGCCATCGACGCGCCTC
>JADZDP010000045.1 GCA_020850995.1 Deltaproteobacteria bacterium | reverse complement strand
TGTTCCTGGTGCCGTCCTCGGCCAAGGGCTTCGTGCGCGGCAAGCGCCTCGAAAAGATCGGCATGCACGCGCAAGACACCTCGGAGATGCACTTCGAGGACTGTCGCATTCCGAAGAGCTACCTGCTGGGCGAGGTGGGGCAGGGCTTCTTGTACTTGATGCGGCAGCTCGCGCAGGAGCGATTGATCATCGCCATTGCCAATGTGGCAGGCGCCGAGGAGACCTTGGCGCACACCATCGAGTACTGCAAAGAGCGCAAGGCTTTCGGCAAGCCCATCACGGCGTTTCAGAACACCAAGTTCCGCCTCGCCGAGATGGCCACCGAGATCAAGCTCGGGCGCACCTTCGTCGACGATTGCATTCGCCGCCTGGAGCAGGGCGAGAACCTCACCGTCGAGGGATCGATGGCGAAGTACTGGTGCAGCGAGATGCTCGGGCGCGTGGTGGACGGCTGTTTGCAGCTCTTTGGTGGGTACGGCTACATGATGGAGTACCCCATCGCCAAGGCGTACCTGGATGCGCGCGTGCAGCGCATCTATGGCGGGACCACGGAGATCATGAAGGAGATCATCGCGCGATCGTTGGTGTGAGGGTGCGCGGTGCGTGATCGGGGCGGCGGCCCGTTGCCCCTGCTCCTCGTAGCGGGCTGGGGCGTGCGCATGCCTGCCGTCGCGAAGCAGACACGAACCACATCCGGATCGCTCTCGCGACGCGATGGGCGCGGCGTCATTGCGCGCGGCTTCGCTCGCGTTCGCTGCGGCTCGTGCGGCGACGAGCACCACGTCGGTGGGCGGCGGGAGACGCGCGAAGCCCACGGCCCCGTCGTCGCCAGGCACGAACACGCCGTCGGGAACGCTCGGGACATGACGTCACCGTCGATCGCCGCCATGAGTCTTGGCGAGAACCGCGAACGCCAACTCGCCCACGACGCGCGCAAGGCCATCTCCGCCAACGTGTTCGAGCCGGCGGGTGCGGCACGTCGTGGCCGGTCGCTTGGTGGCGAGTCGAGCGCTGAGAGCGATCACTCGTCATACGCGGCTTCGAAGATCGAACCGTTCGCGTTTCGTGCGCGCGAAAAGAACAGGGCCAAGGTCACACCCACCGCCCGCTGCGTCGAGGGCGGCGGGAAGCGCAAGGAGCGGACGAGCGCGGCGACCTGCGCGTCAAGCTCATTGGCCAAAGGATCGATCACGGCGACGTCCTCGACACTGCCCTGCTCGTGCACCGTCCAGCGCAGCGCGAGAACGCCGTGCGAGTTCGGTCGCACGGCAATCTCGCGCTCGTAGCCTTCGGCTATCTGCTGGGCGACCGTGCCGAGCGTGCTCACCACCTGCCGATCGGTGAGCCCATGCTCGACGATGAGCTGAAGGCGTTCGACCTTCGGCAGGCGCCGCTGGCGCGCAGGTGGTGGGGGCGCGCCTCTCTTCACACCCGCGCGGACAGCGCACTCCTCGACGGCGCACATCGCGCGCGCGGCGACCGCACAGTCCGCGCGGGCGTCGTCCGGCGTCGATACAAGTTGAGGAGAAGCTCGGCCAGACGCGCGCCTGCCGAGTACCGCGGCGCCGAGCGTTTCGCCGGTGCTCGCGCCCTCCAAGCCGAACGGGTTGCCGCCGCTCGCCGCGTCTACGATCTCCCGCAGCGCCTGGTACTCCGCCTCCACGCGTTCACGCTCGGCTGCGTCGACGATCTGCACGTTCCACGGGCCGACATCGCCGCCTTCGTGGTGCATCCCGTCGATGCATCGCCATGCCGCGTCGCGGGTTGCGTCGCCGAACAAGCCGGTGTCGGCAGCGGCGGTGTCGAGCGTGAGCTCCTCGAGCTCCTTGCGCGCACGGTGCAGCTCCGCCCATTGGTCCAGCACATCGCCATCGCAGCGCTTCTCGCACGACGCCAAGTCGGGAGACTTCAACGCGGTGGCGAAGGGTGAGCACGCGACCGCGAGGGCGACCGCGCTCGTAACGCTCACGAGCCAGGGCCACGTCGTGGATAGCCAAGGTAGCTTCGTAGTCGGGCATGGTGCGCCGAGTTGGGCGCTGCCCCGCCCGGGCGCGGAGGAATCGCGCAACCCGGCTCGGAAAGCTCCTGCCTGGGAAGTACCACCTGATGCGCCCACGACGACCCCAGCCTACACCTTGCCGAGCCCACCGCGGGGTGAGCCCCCTGGCAAGATGTCCCACGCAGCCTGTGGCGGCCCCTCGTCTTGCCGAGCGGTACGGGCCCGCGAACGAACAAGTCGGTCGCCCTCGCGGCCGAGCCATCCCAGCTGGCGGCGTTGCTCGCTCCGGTCCTCGCGTCACAGCCGTCAAGGATGCTCGCCTCGGTCCTCGCTCGCGCCTTGCCACCCGGGCGCCTCGACCGCGATCATCGATCGACTTGTTCATTCGCGGGTCCCAACCTTCGCCGTCTCCTGAGATGGCTTTGCAGCCAGCAGCAGCGACTCGTTCGGGACGCGCACCGAGGAGACCTTCGAGTACACCATCAGCGGCACACGCTCGAACCTCATCGCCACCGTCAACGGGACGTTCAGCGGCGCCACCGACAACCTCCACGTCTACCTGCGCACGGGCCTGTGCGAGGCCAGTGGCGCCGAGCCCGCATGTTGCGCACCGGACAGCATCGGCACCGGCGACGCCACCGCGACCGCCTTCAACCTGACGCGGGGCATCGTCGTCACGGCCCTTGTCCAGAGCAACGACGACGACCGCTTCACCCTTCCAGCGGAGACCAACTGCTTTTGATGGTCGCCGCGCTTGGTCCTTGCCACGATCCCTGCGTCGCGTCCTCGCCGCGTACCACGAGGTACGCGGCTGCGGTACTCCTTGGGCTCCTGGCAAGTCCCTGCGCCGGGCTCGATCAATACAACTGGTCTCCGCTGTAATCCATGACGTCTCCCAACCGACTCGATTGGGCCGCCGCCCTCAAGCGCGTCTTTGCAGCGGCGAGGCCGGTCGCTTCGCGACCTCGCCGTGGCCACCGTGCGGGAAGCACCTTCGGGTTGACAGGTTCGCTCAGCGCCGCGTTCGTCGTGCGCGCAGCCCACAGGCGAGCGCGGCGCCGAGGGCCCACGCCGCCTGGGTCGTGCCCGCCGCACTGCAGCCACCGCTCTCGACTGCTGCATTGCAGACGGCGGCGTCGAGCGTGTCGCCGCTGCAGCCGTCGGGCACGTCGCCCGCGAGCACCGGATCGATGAAACGCTCGAGGTGGGTGTCGAGTCGCGTCGACTCGGCGAGTGAGCAGGCCACCGAGCCCATCGCATGGACGCCCACGATTTCGAGGGCGTCGTCGGGACCACGCATCAGATCGGGCCCGCCGGAGTCGCCCGGGCACAACCCCTTGTCGACGGTGACGGTGCCGGACTGATCCGTATCGTCCAAGTCAACCCCGACGAGAAGGTAGCTGTCCTCGAAGAGGGTGCCAAAGTAGAGCTCGACGGAGCGCTTCGTGCCGGACGCAGCTGTCCGTGTCGCTCCGTAGCCGAAGGCCGTCACCGGCTCGCCGCCGAGGGAGTCGTCCAGCAGGTTGCGACGGATCGGCAGAGGTACAGACCCGTCGATGGAAACAGCCTCGCGCAGCAGCAGTACGCCGACATCGTTGATCGAGTGCGTCTCCGGCTGGGCGTCGTCCGCGATCGGCTCGTACCCCGGATGCGCGAGCGCCGTAGCGACGCTGAATCTGTGGATCGACGTCGTGCCGTCATCGTCTGTCACGTCGAACGTCAGCTCACCCGCCGGGGAGATGCAGTGCCCCGCCGTGAGCACGACATCCGGCGCGATCAGCGTGCCGGTACACGTGCGTGTCACAAACAGGTTGCCGCTGGTGATGCGCCCGATCGCGGGAAACGTGGCGTCGACATCGCCCCCTTCGACAGCGGGAACGAGCCACAACAAGAGCACCGCGGCACGCACCGAATCCCCCTTGGAAGGTGCACACCATACGGTGCCCGCCCCCGCGCGCAAGGCATCACTTCATTGGTCGATGATCGGATCGGCGCTCACGAGGCAGAGCGTATCCGCCGACCTCTCCTCCGCGGCGAGCCGCCGTTCCGACCGGCGGCTCGCCGCCAGCGAGCTTCTCCGCAGGTCCACGCGATCACCCTGCCTCGACGAGCCCGACGTGGACGCCCTCGCGGAGCAGTGCCGGCGTCGGTGACGTCGCGCCTGAAGACGAGCGGCTTCGCGCGACACCCAAGCGCCTAGCGGTGGTCCTCCCGGGCATCTCGCGACATGTGCTCCTGCACGGGGGGCTTGGCGAGCGAGGTTGATCCATAGCCATGGGCATCCCTGTCTCCTACAGCGCCAGGCGCTGTGTTGGGGTGTCCACGACAACGGATCAACCTCAACCAGATGTTCTCGCTGCTCGCACCGCTCGATCGCGTGCGCCGCGATCCTGCAGAGCGCGGCGTGCCGCTCGCGATGGGCTTGCACGTGTCGTTCAGGAAGCGCGCTGCCGATCTGCTCGCCCCCGTTGACGGCGTGCACTGGAAGCAGCTGCACGCAGGCCGCTGGATGGCGACGGACCACACCTGAGGTTGACGCGCGAGGCGGCCCCCGACCACGGTGCGGCGAGCGAGCGCTCCTGGTCCCGTCACCGTCGGACCCGCTCTCGCGATCGGCAGGCGTAGGCGACCGCCGCACCGCCTGCTATGTGCGCCCCATGAGCGCCGCGCTGATCGACGAGCTCTACTCTGCGTTCGCGCGCAAAGACGCCGCCGCCATGGGCGCGTGCTACGCCGCCGACGCCACCTTCAGCGACCCCGTCTTTCGCGGGTTGCGTGGTGCGCAGGTACCGGCGATGTGGCGCATGCTCTGTGAGCGCGGCGCCGACCTCGTGGTCACCCATGGCGACGTGCACGCCGAGGGCGCGGCCGGCAGCGCGCGCTGGGACGCCACCTACACCTTCGCGCAGACCGGTCGCCATGTGCACAACCAGATCCGAGCGCGCTTCACCTTCAACGGCGGCAAGATCGCCTCGCACGTCGACGAATTCAGCCTCTGGCGCTGGACGCGCATGGCCCTCGGTGCGCGTGGGCTGCTGCTCGGCTGGTCGCCGCCCGTACAAACAAAGGTGCGGGAGCAGGCCATGCGCGGGCTCGAGCTCTACATGAAGCGGCACCGGCTCTGACCGCGCCTCGGCTGGCGGTTCCACCTCGGTGACTGTCGCAGCGCCGGCCGCCAGCTCCGATCGAGGCACCAGGCCACCGCAGGACCGCTACGACGGCGGCACCACGCGTCGCAGGAACCGGTGCAGCGTGCTGACGCCGAGGAAGGTCACCGCGACGTCACCGAAGCCGATCTCGTCGCCGCCCTTGATCACGCGCAGCTCGCCCTTCTCGAGCTGCTGCATGTTCACGTAGGTCCCCGTCCGCGAGCCGACGTCGCGGAGCACGAACGCCTCACCGTCGCGCGTCAGCAGCGCGTGGTTCTTCGATACCGACTGGTCGGGAATGACGACGTCGTTGTTGCCCGTGCGCCCGATGGTGATGCGCTGGCGCGTTGGGTCGCGCGCGCGCGCCGCGAAGATCAGGAACGCAAGCACGTCGGGCCCTGCGCGCGACGCGCCGGTCGACGCCGGGCCGCCCCGCAGCGCGCGCTCCGGCGATGGGCTCGTCGTTTGCCGTGCCGTGTCTTGGAACACCCGTGGCTTCTGCAGCGGTCCGGTGCTCTCACCGCGGAGGAAGAACGCATCGCCAAAGCGCAGGCGAAATTCCTCTTCGGTGAGTCGCTTCGCGTCCTCGTGCAGCGCGCCCACGCTGTACAAGCCGTCCATCGATGCCAACTCCGTCGAACAGAGCGATAGCGCACGGCAGTGGTCCGCGCGAGTATTTCCGCACCCTGCGAGCGGTCCCAGCGTCCGTTGATCGGAGGATTGGGAGCTTCCTCGCGGCGCGCGCCGAGGCTCGGCTGTCGCCCGGGGCGCGGCGGCCGAGCTCAGGTCGATCGCGCGCGCCGCCCCGTGAGATCGACCACCCGCATCGCGCCCGCCGCGGCGCTCGCGACGCCGAAGCGGCGATGCCGTGCCCCGTAGTACAAGGTCGCCCTCGTCGCGCGGGCGCGCAGCGGATCGTCGTCGAGGCGACAGAGGCCGCGCTCCTCGATGGGCCCCGAGAGGAATTCCTTCTCGAAGCGCCAGGTCCGCTGGCCGTTGCCGCAGACGTCGCCGTCGACGCTGATGTCGAGGACGTAGCGCGTCGGTGCGCGAATGACCCGCTCGACCAAGGTGCCGGGCGGCGCCCACACCACCAGCACGAGATCCGGACGATAGCGCTCGACCGCGGCCGTCGCCGACATGCGCAGCACCTGTGGCGCGGCGCGAATACCCGCGAGCGGCACACCGGCGAACTCACGTCGATCGCGCGCATGCATGCGGCCGCGCGGCGTGGCCCACGCGCCACTGTCGGTCGCGTACACCCGGATCTCGGGGACGGCGGCGGCCAGCCGCCCCGCCAGGAAGCCGTCGCCCGCGGCTACCTCGACGATGGTGCGCACCTCGAGCGACCGCAGCAGGCGCGTCAGCGCGCGCAGCCACTCGCGCGTCGGCAGGTGGTAGAGCGGCCCTGCGCTGTTGGTCTCGCACACCCACCACACGTCGTCGCTGCTGCAGCGACGCATCGCCGCCGAGAGTGCGCGATCCGTCGGCAGGCGCCGCTCGCCGGCCTCGTCCCACAACACGGCTGCCAGCTGCGCGCGCGCAGCCGCGCGCGCGCGCGTGTCGCGCCCCCTCGGCGGGGGTACGGTGACCGGTGTGTGTCGTTGTGTCGTCATGCCCGCCAACTCACCCGCTCGGCGCCGCGCGGGTCCTTCGAGCGTGCCATCCCCCATCGGGCGACCAGCGGCTGCATCGGGTCGTCGACGCGTGGGCTCGAGAGCATGCTCATCGAGCGAGCACCGCGTACGCCGCAGCGGCGAGGCACGCGGCCACCACGACCACCACGATGGGCAAGCGCGCGCGCCACTCGAGCTTGAATTGCTGCCAGTCACCGCGCAGCGCGTCGCGCGGCGCCTGTGAGCGCCAGCGCTCCTTGGTCTCGGCCGTCAGCTCGTCGGCGGTCATGCCCGTAGCTCGCACCAGCATGACGTCGTCGAGCGCGCCGACGGCGCTCGACAACACCGCGCCGGCGGGATCGCGGATGGCACCGGCGAGCTCGGCGCTGGCGCTCTTCTCCGTGGCTGCGGCCAGCGCGCCAGTGGCCACACGGTTGGCGAGGCCGGCTTCGGGCGCCCGGTCGATGGCCTGCTGGCAGCGCGGGCAGTCGCCGTCGGTGCGGCGCCTGTGGTGCAGGCCGCAGTGGGGGCATCGTGCGTTCATTGCGCCAGCTTCTCATGGCCGCGCTGCGTGTTGGGGCGTGAGACACGCGCCCTATTCCCGACAGCACGGCTCGTCGTCGTTGCTCGCGTCGCACACCCATCCCGAGCGAAAGAGCGCGATGCAAGATGCGAGCAGTCGGTAGTACTCGTCACCGCGCTCGTTTTGGCCCGGCTCGATGTCGCGGCTGTACTCGAGGTCGTACTGGTCCATGAAGCAACCGTCGGGGTAGCTGGCGCAGGGGCAGGTAGGGTTCTGGCCGCAGGGCATGCGCTGCGCGATCCACTCGTTCCAGCCGGTGATGGTGGCGATGGGAACCAAGGGATTGTCGAGGAGTGTCTGGAACTGACGGCGGAAGGTGAGGCCGCCGTGCTTCGGTACCGCGTAGTCGGGCACGCTCATGTAGGTGAGCTGATAGGCCACGGTGATCGACACCTGCTCGAGCTCGCCCTCGTGGGGTGCGATGCGCTGCCGGCAGGGCTCGTCGGTGAGCACAGGGTCGGCGTCGCAGGCCTCGAGGAAGCTCCAGCGCTCGCTGCCGTCAGGCTCGTGGGCCCACATGCGCCGAATGGTGAAGCGCTCGGCGAGCGCTGCCAGCTTGGCTTCGCTGCTAGTGAACGACTCGTTCTCGGTGACGAGGATGAGCGGCTTGCCTTGGTACTCGAAGGTCAGCTGCGGGTGGGCATCGAGCCGCAGGACGACGGCGTCGACGGTGTTGGCGTCGGCGTCGGTGCCAGCGGCGATCACCGGCAGCCACGGCACCACCTTTGGTGCGTCGGGAACGTCGCTCCACACGGCCAGCAGGCGATCGAGGGGGTCGAGGATCATCTGCCGCGTGCGATCGCTGCGCGCGTCGACGTACGCGTGGTTGGTGGCGTCGAAGAAGATGAACTCGATGCCAGCGTCGCGCAGCAGGGTCGCGTGCTGCGCGAGCAATGCGTCGTTGCGCGCCAGGCAGTAGTAGCC
The DNA here is from genome assembly GCA_020850995.1 of Deltaproteobacteria bacterium. Lineage (GTDB taxonomy): Bacteria > Myxococcota > UBA727 > UBA727 > VGSZ01 > JACOUT01. Next base: position 221 of record JADZDP010000045.1, on the reverse strand, counting down.
GCTCGTCGGCTCGTCCCACCAATGAAACGCGAGCAGCGGACCCCAGGCCTGGCGCCCCGCGGTGACCTCCGAGATGTCATGCACCGAGTGATCCGCGGGGTCATCGGCGGCGAAGGGGCAGTGCCACAGCGAGTAGAAGATGCCGATGCGCGTCCCGCTGGTGTCGACGTGCTGTGGCTGGCAGCGATGCTCTTCCAGGTCACAGGCGTAGCGCGCACCCG
>JADZDP010000044.1 GCA_020850995.1 Deltaproteobacteria bacterium | reverse complement strand
TTCCTCCTCGAGATCCTGGTCTGCCCCGAGACCAAGCAAGACCTCACGCTGGCGCCGCCCGAGGTGCTCGAGCAGCTCAACGCCGCCATCGCCAAAGGTCGCGCGGTCACGCGCGGCGGCAAGCGCCTCGACGAGCGCCTGGAGGCGGCGCTGATCCGCCGCGACAACGAGGTCGCCTACCCCGTGCGCGGCGACCTGCCCTTCCTGCTCGTCGACGAGCAGATCGCCTTTCGCGACATCTTGTAGATCCGCCTTGCGGTAATCAAACAGATGTTCTATTCCATGGGCATGCTCAAGCCCGCGGACCCCCCACCCGTCACCCACCTACCGGATCACGCGCGCCCCAAGGACGAGCTCTTGGGCGCGCTGCGCTCGCTCGCCGGCGCCGACGCCGACTGGCGTCGCGGTCGCGTGTTCTCGCTCGTCTACGACGCGGGTGAGGCGCACCTCGAGCTCCTGCGTCAGGCGCACGCGCAGTACTTCTGCGAGAACGGCCTGAACCCCATGGCCTTCCAGAGCCTCAAGCGCATGGAGGCCGAGGTGGTGCGCATGGCGGCGACGCTCTTGCACGGTGGGCCCGACGCCGTGGGCACCATGACCTCGGGCGGCACCGAGAGCCTGCTCATGGCCGTGAAGGCCGCGCGCGATCGCGCGCGCAAGCACAAGCCGTGGATCCGCCACCCCGAGCTGGTGATGCCCGACAGCGCGCACGCGGGCTTCGACAAGGCCGCGCACTACTTCGGCGTGAAGGTGCGCCGCGCCAAGCTCGACGCTGATTTCCGCGTCGACGTGCGCAGCGTCAAGAAGCTCATCAACCGCAACACCGTGCTCTTGGTGGGCAGCGCGCCGCAGTATCCGCACGGCGTCGTCGATCCCATCGAGGACATCGCCGCCCTGGGCGTGGCAGGTGGCATCCCCGTGCACGTCGATGCGTGCGTGGGTGGCTTCATGCTGCCCTTCGTCGAGCGCCTCGGGCGCGCGCTGCCGCGCTGGGACTTCCGCGTCCCTGGCGTCACCAGCATCTCCGCTGACCTGCACAAGTACGGCTACGCGGCCAAGGGCGCCTCGGTGATCCTCTACCGGAGCATGGACTACCTGAAGCACCAGTTCTTCGTCGCCACCGATTGGCCCGGCGGCATCTACGCCTCGCCGAGCATGCCGGGCACCAGACCCGGCGGACCCATCGCCGCGGCGTGGGCAGGACTGCAGGCCCTCGGCGTCGAGGGCTACTGCGCGCTCACCAAGAGCGCGCTCGAGAGCGCCGATCGCCTGCGCGCGGGCATCGCGCGCATCGAGGGGCTCAAGCTGCTCGGCCTGCCCCACTGCACCATCGTGACCTGGGGCAGCGCCGCCCGCGACGTCGATGTGTATGCGGTGGCCGACCAGATGGAGGAGCGGGGCTGGCACATGGACCGCCAGCAGTGGCCGGCCTGCGTGCACATGACGGTGATGGCGCAGCATAGCCCCGTCGTCGATGATTACCTGCGCGATCTCGAGGCCTCGGTGCGCTTCGTGCGCGCGCACCCCGAGCTCAAGTCCAAAGGCAACGCGGCCATGTACGGCATGATGGCCAAGGTGCCGCTGCGCTTCATGGTCAAGAGCGCCGTGCGCGGCGTGCTCGAGGGCATGTACGCCCCGGGCGGGGGCGCACCGGATCTGACGAAGCCGCCAGTCGACGGCTTCGTCGGTGAGCTGTTGGAGAAACACGGCGACAAGGTGCAGCGCGCCCTCGATCGCGTCGACGTCATTCGCCAAGCCGCGCGGAGGTACCTGTGAGCCATCAGAAGCTGCGCCTCGCGTTCGCGCGCATCAACCAAGAGACCAACGCGCTCTCGCCGGTGAAGACCACGCTGGCCGACTTCCGCGCCGTGCACCACTTCGCGGGCGACGAGCTGCTCGCCATGTGCGCGCCCAAAGCCATGGAGGTGCCCTCCATGTTCAAGAACGCGGAGCTTTCGGGCTTCGTGCAGGAGCTGCAGCGACACGACGACGTCGAGCCGGTGCCCTTGCTGTCGGCGTGGGCCACCCCCTCGGGCCCGCTCACGCGCGAGTGTTTCGACACCCTGTGCGATGAGCTGCTGGCGGCGTTGAGCGCCGCCGGGCCCCTCGACGGCCTCTACCTGTGCCTGCATGGCGCCATGGGCGTGGACGGGCTCGAAGACCCGGAGGGAGAGATCCTGCGCCGCGTGCGCGCGCAGGTGGGCGCGGCCCTGCCCATGGTCATCACCTACGATCTGCACGGCAACCTCACCGGCGACGTGGCGGAGCACGTCGACGCGCTCATCGCCTACGCCACCAACCCGCACCGCGACCACAGAACGTGCGGCGCGCGTGCGGCGCGTATCTTGCGTGACACCGTCGCGAAGCGCCTTCGCCCGACCACGGCGTGGCGCAGCCTGCCCATGCTCCTCGGCGGCGGCGCCACCCTCGACTTCTGGGCGCCGCTGCGCTCGATCTTCGCTCGCATGCGCAAGCTCGAGCGGCAGGGCGAGGTGCTGTCGGCGAGCCTGCTCACCTGCCACCCCTGGAACCAGAACCCCGAGACCGGCTGGTCCGTTGTCGTCGTCACTGACGGCGATCAGGCCAAGGCCGAGCGCCTGGCGGACGAGCTGGCCGAGGCCGCTTGGGCCACGCGCCACCGCCTGCCGCCCACCTTCCTCACGGCCGAAGACGCGGTGGCGCGCGCGCGCGGGGCGCGGCTGCGCCGCAAGCTCGGCGCCGTCGTGCTCTCCGACGCCAGCGACGTTGTCAGCGCCGGCGCCCCCGGCGAGAACACCGAGCTCCTGCGCGTGTTGGTGGAGCAGGGGCAGGGGATGCTCTGCTACGTGCCGCTGCGCGATCCCGCGGTGGTGGCGCAGCTCTGGGACAAGCCCCTCGGCACCAAGATGCGCGTGAGCCTGGGCGGCAAGCTCGACCCGGCGCGCTCGCGGCCGCTCGTCGTCGAGGCGGAGCTCAAGAGCAAGACCCAGGCCCATGGCGTCGATCGCGCCCTCGTGCTCGGCATCGGCACGGTGCGGGTCTGCGTGGTCGAGGGCGTGGCGCTGGCCATGCGACCCGCCTTCTTCTCGACCCTCGGGCTCGATCCGTGGAAGGCCGACCTCATCGTGGTGAAGAACTTCTTCCCCTTCCGCATGTTCTTCCTGCCGCTGTCGCGCCTGACGCTCTACGTGCGCACGTCGGGGGTTACCGACTTCGACGCTGCCTTCCAGCTGCGCTTCGCCGGCCCCGTGCACCCGCGCGATCGGGTCGACGACTGGCGCGAGGCCAATCAGCGTCGTCACCAACGCTCGCTGTGGTTCGAGCCCGCGGCGCGTGAGGCCAACGCCGCTTGAGCCTGCTGCTGGTCCCCATCGTCGCGCTCGCCTTCGGCGTGGAGGCCGCGCTGGGCTTCGGCTCCACGGTGGTCGCGGTGTCGCTCGGCGCCCTCCTGGTCGACGTGTGCGTGCTCCTGCCGGCCTTCGTGCCGCTCAACATGCTGCTGTCGGCCTCCATCGTGCTGCGCGATCGCGCGCACGTCGACGCGCGCATGCTGCTGCGGCGCGTGCTGCCCGCCATGGGGCTCGGGCTGCCCGTGGGTCTGCTGGCCTTCGCCTCCCTCGACTCCAGCACGCTGCGCGGCGTGCTTGGCGCCGTCGTCGTGGTGTTGGCGCTGCGCGAGCTCTTGGGCCTGGGCCGGCGCGCGGGCGAGTGGGCGCGGCACGCGGCGCTCTTCGCGGGCGGTGTGGTGCACGGCGCGCTCGGCTCCGGCGGACCCTTGGTCATCTGGGCGCTCGGCGACCGCACCGCTGAGCCGCGCGCCCTGCGCGCCACCTTGTCGGCGCTGTGGCTGGCGCTCAACGCCGTGCTGCTCCTAGGGTACGCGTGGGATGGCCGCCTCGACGCAACGTCGGCGACGTGGAGCATCTGGCTCGCCGGCGGTGGCCTGGTGGGTGCGGTCATCGGCGAGGTGGTGCATCGCCGCGTCGACGCGGGGCGCTTCGCCCGCGCCGTGTGGCTGGCGCTGGCGCTCGTGGGCGTGCTCCTGCTCGTGCGGTGAGCGCAACCGGGGGGCCGACATCGCCTCAGCGGCGCGCGACCGCCGCCTCTTCCACCAGGATCTCGGGCACTTCGAGGTCTGCCTGCGTGAGCCCGGTGAACATGTTGAGCTCGCCGATGGTGTCCTCGGTGGCGCGCACGCTCTCGGCCACCGCTCCCACCTCGGCCGTGAGCGAGGCCGGGTCTTGCCGGTTGACCGCGAGCTCGACGATGCCGGTGAGCTTGTGCTCGATGCGCGAGAGCTCGAGCTCGACGAACTCGTAGTTCTTCTGCGCGCGCACCACGTTGTCGCGGCGGGCCTGCAGCGTCGACAGCGTGTCCTCGAGGGTGGCGCGCTTCTTGTCTTCCATCGTGTCGGTCCCGGGGGGCGGCAGGATCTCGAGGTGGCGCTTGGTGACCTGGATCTCGGCCTCGAGCTCACGGTCGCTCACGTTGCCCAGGAAATGCTCGAGGGTCTGCTCGGTGTGCAGGAGCTTCAAGTACACCCACAACAGCTTGTCGACGGAGGCGAGCTGGTCCTTTGCCACTGCGGTGATGGTGGCATCGGCACCGATGAACGAGGCCCGTAAAGTCGCGCAGCGCTTCTTGATGTCGAAAAAGCGCACGCTGCGCTCGCGGGAGAGCTGCCCGAGGAGCTGGCCCAAGCGCTCCTGCGCCTTCTTCTTCTCCACCTCCACGCCCTGCCAGCTCTGCTCGGCGTCGACGATGGCGCGGTAGCGCGGGTTCCACGCCACCATCGAGAGGTAGGCCACCTCGGCGGCCATGACGAGCGGCAGCGCGATGTCGGGGTGGCCCGAGAGGATCGACGCCGCCACGCCACCGCCCACGAGCAGCAGATTCCAGCGGTTCTTCACCGCCGTCTTGACGTAGGCGAGCCACCCCTGCTTCGCCATCACACCACTCCGGCCTCGGCTTCCATCTTGGCGATCTTCTCGCGGATGTGGCGCACCTGCTCGGCGAAGTCGGGCTCGGCCTGGCGCACCACGGCGGGCTTGTCTGGTCGCTTGCTGGCGATCTGCTCGACGATGGTGCCCGGAGCGTTCGAGAATACGTAGATGCGATCGCCGAGGTACACGGCCTCTTCGATGGAGTGGGTCACGAAGAACACGGTGGCCTGCGCCTCGCGCCACAAGGTCACCAACAGGTCCTGCATGCGCAGGCGCGTCATGGGGTCGAGGGCACCGAAGGGCTCGTCCATCAAGAGGATGCGCGGGTTCAAGATGAGCGAGCGCGCGATGGCCACGCGCTGGCGCATGCCGCCCGAGAGCTGGTGCGGGAACTTGAGGGCGTCGCGCTCGACGTTGAGCCCCACCTTCGTCACCCAGGCGCGCGCCTTCTCCATGCGCTCGCCCTTGGCGACCCCCTGGCACTCGAGCCCGAAGGCGATGTTGTCGAGCACCGTGCGGTTGTCGAAGGCCGTGTACTCCTGGAACACCATGCCGCGATCGGCGCCTGGCCCCTCGATGGGCTTGCCGAACAGCATCACGCTGCCCGAGCTCTGCGGGTGCTGTGGCTCGAGCCCCGCGATGATCTTGAGCACCGTGCTCTTGCCGCAGCCCGAGGGCCCAAGCACGGCCACCAGCTCGCCGTGCCCCTCGACGTCGGGCACGCGGAAGCTCACGTCCTTGATGGCCGTGTACTCGCGCGCGGTGCCCGCGGCGTAGGTCTTGGTGACCTTGTCGAACACGCACACGTCGGCGCGCGGGGGTTTGATGATCTCGGCCATCACGCCTCCTCGCGGTGCGGGAACAGCCAGCGCGACAGCGCATGCAGGGTGCGGTCGATGCCGTAGGCCACCAGCGTGATGATGACGAGCACGAGGTAGACGTGCTCCATGGGTCCGCGTCGCTGCGAGGTGAGGATGAGGGCGCCGAGGCCCCCCGTCATGTTCACCATCTCGGCCAGGATGATGTAGCCAAAGGCGATGCCGAAGAGCAGACGCAGCGAGCCGAAGATCTCGGGCAGCGCCAGCGGCACCAGCACCTTGAGCAACACCTGCGGGTTGCTGGCGCCGAGCGTGCGCGCGGTCTGCACGTACTTCTCATCGACGCCGGCTACGGCGCGCGCCACGTCGAACACCACGAACATCACGGTGGCCACGAAGATGAACATCACCTTCTGCAGCTCGTCGATGCCGAACCAGATGAGCGTGAGCGGCACCAGCGCCGAGATGGGGACGTTCCTGCCAAACACCGACAGGGGCGCCAGGAAGGCGTTGAAGCGCGGGAAGGTGCCGCACAACACGCCCACCGGCACGCCGACCAGGATCGATAGCCCGAAGCCCTGCAACACGCGCCAGATCGACTGCGCCAGGTTGCGCGTGAGCGCGCGCTCGAACCATAGCGCCTTGAACGACGTCGCCACCTCCATGGGACTGCCGAGCACGGCTGGCGAGATCAGGCGCGCCTCGGCCGTGCCCCAGGTAGCCGCGGTCCACGCCGCGAGCAGGAGCAGCACGAAGAGGGCGCCCGCCAGGTAGCGATCGAGCGCGGAGATGGGCGCACGCAGCCTCATGGGCCTGCCCTTGAACGGCCCTCCCCGGAGCAGGGGGAGGGGCAGGGATGGGATCTCACTTCGCCTCGAGCGGGAACACCTTCACCTCCACGCGGCGGTTCTTCGCGTGGTTGTTCGGGTCACTCTCGTCGGCTGGGCGCTGCCAGCCCATGCCCTCGGCGGCGATCTGGTTCGGATCCGTCTTCGGGAACTTCTTGATGAGCGCCTCGCGCACCGCGCCTGCGCGCGCGTCCGACAGGATCTTGACGGCGTCGAAGGGGATCTGCCCTTTCATGGAACCGTCGGTGTGGCCCTCGATGACGATGCGCGCCGCGCCGTACTGGCCCGCCATCTTGCCGACCTCCTCGACGATGAAGTCGACGTTGGGATCGTAGAGCTCCTCTACCTCCTTGCCGCCCACGTTCTTCTTGAGCTTGGCCTTGAGGTCGGCGCTGTTGGGGAAGAAGTGGATGACGACGGTCTTCGTCAGGATCTCGCCGCTCTCGGCCTTGATCATCGAGACGCTCTTGGCGGCGAACTGCGTCTGGTAGCGGTTCTGGTGCTTGCTGTACTTCGCGTCGCTGGCGAGGCGCTTGATGATGGAGAAGTCCGCCACTTGGTCCCACGGGACCTTCTGGCCCACGCGGCCCACGCGACCGTAGAGGTAGTAGGCCGTGTCCCAGGTGCGCTCGAAGTTGGTCGGGTTGTTTTGGTTCAGGAAGAACTCGAAGTTCTCCGCGAAGTTGGTCCAGTGCGCGTCGCCGAGCATGGCGAGGGCGTCGGCTGCCGGCAGGTTGTAGCCCTCGCCCATCAACTTGGCGGCCTCCTGCTTCTTCGCCTGGTCGTCGTACAGCTCCTCGGTGCCATCGAGGATGCCCTTGACCAGTGCCTCCAAGAACGGGCCGTGGTCCTTGGCGAAGTCGGCTCGCGCGAACCACACGTCGGCGATCAGCCGGTTGGCCTCGAGCGTGGATACGATGAGCTTGTTGCCGGGCACCTTCGCCAGGTTGTAGATGTCGGGCGCCCAGCTCACGCAGGCGGCGATCTTCTTGTCGGCGTTGAAGGCGGCGGCGGCCTCGAACGCGTTCGACGTGTACTTGAAGGTGACCTCGGAGGGCTGCACGCCGCCGTTGATGAGCGCGTTCAGCACGAAGTACTGGCTCGGTGAGTTCTGCGCGAGCACGATGGTCTTGCCGCGCAGTTGGCTCACGTTGCTGATGCCGTCGCGCGCCACGATGCCGTCGCCGCCGTTGGACCAATCGATCTGCTGGTACACGCGCGGGTTGGTGCGCGAGTCCTTCTTCAGCTCCTCCATGAAGAGCGGCAGCATGTCGAGCGTGGCCCAGCCGATGTGCACGTTGCCCGAGGCGTAGGCGTCGCGCATGGCCACCGGGTCGTCGATGAGCACCAGCTCGAGCTTGAACTTCTTGCCGTCTTTCGTGACCCAGTCGCGCTTGGGCTTCATGCCGCCGTTGGCGTAGATGACCGGGGCCCAGCCGGCCCACACGTTGAGCGCCATCTTGACCGTGTTGTCCTTGAGCGGCTTGTAGCCGGCCACGCCCTGCACCGGCGGCAGCTTCTCCTCGGGGACGAAGGTGTACTCCTTGAGGGTGGTGGGCGCCGCCGCGTCGGGGGCCTCTACGGCAGCAGCGTCGACCTTCGGCTGCTGGAGCTTCTTCATCTCCTCGTCTGTGAGGGTGGCGGGCTTGGTCTCGTCGGTGCCGGTGGGCGCCAGGATGCCCGCGCGGAAGAGCGCGAACCCGACCAGCCCGGCGATGACGACCAGCACGGCGATGATGAACGGCGCACGGGACTTCTGCGGCTCTGCCACGACGACCTCCTCCAACGGGAACGAGCGACGGGCCGCACCATACAGCGCGAGCGGGTTCCAAATGAAGGGTTCCCTTGGAGGGGCCGCCCACCCCCTCGGCTCCACCGGTCGATGACCCGGGACCCGCGAACGGCGTGGCCGGGCGGCCGCCCCCCCCACCCGAAAACGGGTCTCAGGGCGCGCGCGCCACCTGCTGGCCACCGACCTCGAGCGGGTAGAGGAGCAGCGCAGGCTCGCTGTCTCCCTCGTTGAGGGCGTTGACCGGCGTCCAGGCGCCCACGCCGAGCGTGCCGCCATCGGGCGAGAAGCGCACCCGGCGCACCAGCCACCCGAGCTGGCGCTCGGCCACCTGCTTGCCGCTCTCGGCGTCGAACACCAGCACGCGCTTGTCCCAGCCGCCGGTGACCACGGTGTGGCCGTCGGGCGAGAGCGCCGCGGTCACCGTGAAGCCGCGATGGCCGATGAAGCGGCGGCCGAGCGCACCGCGCTCGAGATCCACCAGGGCAGCGGCGCTCCCGGGCTGCGGCTCGGGGTACAAGCCCTTCTTCTCGGCCTCGTAGAGATCGAAGCTGCGCTCGGTCTTTTCGTGGCTGAAGGCGACCAGCGTGGCGCCCGTGCTCGAGACATCGAGGTCGGTGCCCGGGCCGGGCAGCGCGATGCGGCGCAGCTCGTGCAGCGACACCGCGCCGCCCACGCTGGTGGCCGTCTGCTCGCCGGTGCCCGCGCGCACCACCAGCTCGTCGTGCGCCACGTCGTCGGCCAAGACGGCCCGCGTCAAGGCCTCGCCCCCGAGCACCAGCTCGGCGCCGGGCGGCACGCACTCGTCGCACACGGCGGCGCGCAAGGCGCCGAGGTCGAGGGTGCCGAGCACCACGCGCCCGAGCTCCACGGCCGGGTACGCCGCCGGCCCCGTGGCCGGCGTGGCGGTGAGCTGGGTGCCGTCGGCAACCATGGCGAGCTCAAGGCGCTTGACCGCGCCGCTCGTGACGGCACACGAGGGTTGGCGCTGGTCGCGCACCGACGACACGGCGCGGACGCCGTCGAGGTGCGCGAGGAACACGCGCTCGCCGCTCTTGAGCGGCGCCGTGGGCAGGCGCACCAGGTCGGGAGCGCCCGGGGTCAGGCTCGACACTACCAGCGCCGCGTCTTGCCCCGCGGAGACGAGGCGTCCGTCGGGCAAGAAGCCCAGGCCGCGCACCTCGTCGGTATGGGGACGCGCGCTCCCCTTGATGGCGAAGGTCGCGGGGTCGAGAAAGAACACGCGGCCGTCGGCGGCGCTGGCGACCAAGATGGTGCCGTCGGGCGAGAGGGCCACGCGCAAGAGCGCCGCGCCGGTGGTGTACTCGCGCAGCTTGGCGCCCGTCTGCCCGTCGAAGGCGCGGAGCAGACCCTGACGGCTCGGCACCACGATGGTGCCTTGCGCGGGTCCGGCGTCGACCATGAGCACGTCCTCGACGTCGAACTCGGTGGCGTTCACCTTCTCCTGGAAGCGCGGCGATAGGGGCCAGGTGCCCGTCGCCGACAGCTCCATGTGCGTCGACACGTGGTGCACGAAGGCGAGCGCGCCGCCGGTACCGAAGTCGAGCGCGTAAATGAAATCGCGTCGGTTCACGATCTCGGGGGCCCCGAGCCCCACCGGAGGACCGGCGTGCACGCCCGGCGCCGGTGGCGTGGGGACGGTGGCGCAGGCGCATGCGAGCACGCCGGCGTGCGCGGCAGCGACGAGGGTGAGGGCCAGGGGCCGAGACGAGGTGCGCATCCAAACCGCGTATCGGCTATGGTCGGCCGAGGGAAGGGGCGTCGAGCGGCGTGACCGGAACCGTGACCATCCGCGGGCGCACGCCCGACGAGACCGACTTCTTCTACACGCTCGAGCGCGTGCTCGGCGGGCTGTTGGCGGCGCTCAAGGCCGGCCGCATCGACGAGGCGGTCGACGTCTACACGCGCTGCCGCGAGGACATCGGCTACCAGATCATCGCGCGCGCCCAGGGCGACGCCGAGCTCTTCAAGCAGGTGGCGAACCTCTTCTACCGGGCGCGCGACTTCGCGCGCGCCGCCTACTGCTGCGAGCACCTCGAGGAGCACGCCAAGGCGGCGCAGCTCTACGAGCGCTGCGACGACTTCGCGCAGGCCGCGCAGATGTACGCCGCCGCCGGCGACCGCTTGCGGTCGGCCGAGATGTTCGAGAAGGACGGCGCCGTCGCCGAGGCGGCCAAGCTCTACCGCGACCTCGGCGACCACCTGCGCGCCGCCGTGTGCTTCGAGCGCGCGCACAAGCGCTTCGACGCCGCCACCTCGTACCAGGCGGCGGGCAAGCACGAGAAGGCCATCGAGATCCTCAACCTCATCGACGAGGACAGCCCCGACCGCAAGGTGGCCAACAAGCTCATCAAGGAGCTGATGTCTGAGGCCAAGTTGCAGCGCGCGCCCACCAGCCAGATGGCCGCCGCCGACGTGGCGCCGCACAAGGCGCCCGGCCCGGTGACCCCCGAGCCCATCCTCCTCGGTGGTGGCCAGCTCCCCGAGAGCGGCAAGGGCCTGGTGACCGTGATGGAGGGCTTCGACGCGCTCCACGGGCTGCCGTTGTTCGCCGAGGTGTCGCTGGTCGACCTCAAGGCGCTCTATCACCTGTGCGACGTGAAGGAGGTCAGCGCTGGCGAGGTCGTCATCCGCGCCGGGGCGCCCGCCGACGCGCTCAGCATCGTGCTGGCCGGTCAGCTGCACGTGTGCGCGCCGGGGTCGAGCGCGCCGCTCAGCGTGGTGTCGCCCGGTCAGTACGTCGGTGAGATGACCCTGGTCGACGACGGCGCCGCCACGGTCGACGTGGTGGCGGCGCAGCCCACGCGCCTGTTGCGCCTGGCGTCACGCGGCTTTCAGCACGTCTTGCAGACACACGACGCGCTGGCGTTGCGCGTCTATCGCGCCTTCAATCGCGTCCTCGCAGCGCGCCTGCGCGACACCACGGCGCGCCTGTCGCGGGGGTCACCATGAACGCGTCGGACGGCGCACAACCGCCCGTGGTGTTCGGCGTGGTGCTGCGTGACCTCGAGAGCTACCGGCGCCTGGTGCACGAGCTCGCGAGCTCGCCGCTCGTCGTCAGCACCGACTTCGCCTACAGCGCGCCCATCTACAAGGGCAGCCCCGCCATCGTGGCCGGCCTGGCGCAGGCCAACGGGTCGCTCGACAAGTTCGACGTCTACTATCGCCACGCGCTGGTCGATCCGGCGGAGCGGGTGCGCTTCGCCAAGGCCTTCGCCGCGCTCTATCTGCGCAAGTTCCCGGCGAGCGAGCGCCAAGACCTGTTCCTCGCGTCTGCCGACGTGCTCAAGTTCAGCTTCGAGCTCGTGAGCCCGCTGGCCCTCGACAACTCCATCGCGGCGCTCACGGCCATCGAGCGCACGCCCCACGATCAGGCGGTGCTCGACGCGCTCCGCGTCGGCGCCAGCGTCGAGCGCGCGCACCTCCGCGGCGACCTGCGCATCTTCTTGGACCACATCTTGAATCCGCGCCGGCGCGAGCTGCCCCAGGTGCAGGCGGCGATGATGGAGATCGAGACCGACGTGCCGGTCATCGTCGAGCTGGTCACCACCGGTGCCATCCCGGGCTATCTCTACTACGTGGTGCACCCGATGGTGCAGGCGCTCGAGGGCAGGTTGGTGCTGTTGCCGGGGTGAGCGCTCACGGCAAGGGCGCCAACCTGGTGGGCAGGGGCGGCATCTTCTTGCGGTACTGCGGCTTCTTCGCGCGCGTCGCGATGGCGTTGACGACGTCGGGCATCATGGTGGTGCTGCCCGCCGCCGCGAAGCTCGCGGGCAAGGCCCCTCCCGGGTTCGTGTATACCCAGTAGTGGGCGCGCGTGCGCGTGCCGCCGTCGACGGGCTCGAAGCGCCAGTAGCCGTCGTTCTCGGGGATGCGCACCACGCCGCTGCGCTTGGGGGGCCCCTCGTGGTTGGCCGTCTTCCAGCGCGCGATCCAGATCGTGACGCCGTCGGTGGTGTAGCTCTGATCGAAGAAGCGGATGGTGTAGTCGCGATCCGACACCACCGGCGGTGACACGCGGTTGTAGATGACGACGCCGTTGTCGTCGCGCTTGAGCACGCGCGCCTCGCTGAGGTACGGGATGCCGTCTTTGGCCTCGACGTCGTCGACGGCGTTCTTGGCCACCCAGGGCGGCACGTCCCAGATCGACACCGCCAGCACCTCGGGGTGCGGGCTGCCGGGGTGCGGGCGCTGGTACACCACCACGCCATCGCGGCGGCCGGCCACCTCCCAGCCCTCGTCGAGCGGGTTGCTGCATGCGACCAAGAGCAGCAGCGCCAGCACGCGCTACGCCTCCGCCAGGCGCGCCTTGAGGCCCTGCGCGACCTTGGCCCGCACGCGCGCGAGATCGTCGCTGTGCCAGGCGCGCGCCAGCCGACGCGTGACGAATTGCGCGAACAGCGCGTCGAGCACGGCCTCGAGCTCGCTCAGGCACTGCATGCGTAACGCCAGCACGTCCTCGAGGGGCAGCTTGAGCTTGGGCTTGCGCGCCTTCTTGCCGAGCGGGTCGGGCGGCGCCACCGTGGGGTCGGGGCTCTCGTCGGGCTCGGAGAACAGGTCGGGCAGCTTCACGCCCACCAGCCCTCCGTCGTCGGCGCGCAGGGTCAGCGTGTACACGCGCGACTGGATGGCGACCTCGAGCGCGAGCACCTCGAGGAGCGCGCCGCGCCGGACTGCCTGCAAGAGCTCGCCGCAGTCGTCGAGGCCGCCGCCGGAGAGCGCCACGCGCGCACCCGACGCGTCGAGCGCGCGCAGCGCCGCGCGCTTGCCGATGGCGAAGCCCACCAGCGTCTCCTCGTCGGGCGTGCCCTTGGCGAAGGCCGCGGGCAAGGGCAGCTCGAGCTCCTCCTCGAGCAGCGTGAAGTAGAGCCAGGTGAGGAACTCGGGGCCGAGGAAGGCCTTCTCGGCAAGCCGGCGCACGGGGGGCGGCGCCTTGGCGCTCTGGTCCTTGTCGTCGGCGCGCATCAGGCCGCCTCTTCGTCGGCGGCGTTCTCTTGGCCGCGCGCCGCGTCGGGGAAGAGCCAGCCGGGCGCCAAGCGATCGAGCACGCCGGCGGCGCGGGAGCCGAGGTCGAGGGCGAAGGCGCGCGCGGGGTAGCTGCCGACCTCGATCTTCACCTGGAAGCTGCGCTCGAAGAGCGAGGCCACACGCTCGGTGGCAAGCGTGCCGCGCCCAAACACGCGCAGCTCACTTCGGGTGGTGTCCCACACCACGTCGCACAAGCGCGTGCGCGGGATGGTCTTGGCCTTGAGCTCGGCCAGCGCCGCCGCCTCCACCGCCTTGATGAAGGCGCGCCCAAAGGACTTCGGATCCTTGCCCTCCTCGCGCACGATCTTGTCGAGGCGCTTCCTTGCCTCGCGCTTCAAGAGCGCACGCGGGATGGCGTAGCGATCCTCGCGGTAGCAGACGGCGATGAGCTCGCCGAACACGAAGAGATCGCGCGTGAGCGGCCGCTCGTCGTCGAACGGGGCTTCGAGCGGCACCCATCCCGCGCTCTCCAAGGGCTCCCCCGCGGGCGAGAGCGGCAAGAAGCGCCGCGACGAGAGCGCGCGCTCGTAGGTGGCGCCAGGGTTGTGCGCCACCTCGCCCGTGACGAGGAAGCGCAAGTAGCCAAGGGAGCCCGCCAATGCACCCATGCCTAGCCCCTCCCCACCCAAGGGGGCAGGGCGCGCTTGGCGTCGACGATGGCGAGCTGGCCCGCGCGCGCGCGCTCGATGATGAGCCGTTGCTCCTCGAAGGTGGCGGCGAGCTTGGCGATGGGGATGCGCTCGGGGCACGCCGCGTCGCACGCGCGGCACGCCTCGCACACGGGGCCGTTCAGCGCGGCCAAGGTGCCCTTGAGGTCGTGCAGGTGCGGCGCGCTGCGCGCGCCGGAGAGCACGAAGGTAGCGGGGCCCAAGAAGCCGTCGGCGCACTCGACGACGGCGCTGCCGCGCAAGATGGGGCACACGTCGTCACAGAGCTCGCATGCCGTGCAGCGGCCGAGCTCGGGGGCGAGCAAGCGGAAGGCGGGCAGCGTGGGTGGCAGGCCCTCGGCGACGTAGTTCTCCTGGAAGCGGTGGAAGCCGTAGCGTGGCGCCCATGGCCACAGCTTGCGCGCGAAGTGCATCACCAGGCGCCAGGCCAGGAAGAACTGGGCGTGCAGCCACTTGGTGTCGAGCGAAGCCATGCGCGGGAGTGCCTTTGAGCACGAATAGCTGGGCGGCCGCCGTTGGGGAAGGCTCGGGCGCGCCCCACCTTTCCCCGACACTGCGACACCCCTGTCGTGGTTTCTATCGGGGAACGCGCGCAAGCCCAGGCGCGGCGTGATGGCAGGGCGGTTGCTAGAAGCGAGGGGCCAAGGAGGTCCCGGCCGACGTTGCGCCTGGTCGCGGTTTTGTGACAAGGTCCCCCGCGCCCGTCCGCCCCGAGGTCGGCCAAGCCTGTGCACGGCCCCCGGGCCATCACTGCCAAGGAGCATCGCGTGAAGAACCTGACCAAGATCCTGCTTTCCTGCGGCGTCGCGCTGGCGACGCTTCCCATGGCCGCCGCCGGCTGCTTCGATTTCCCGACCGAGTGCGAGACCGACGCGGACTGCGTCGAGCCCGAGACCTGCAACACCACCATCGGTGTGTGCGAGGGCGCCGAGGGCGAGGGTGAGGGTGAGGGCGAGGGCGAGGTCGCCTGTGACGGCGGCGACATCGACGACGGTGCCTGCCTCGAAGACCGCGACACCGACGTGCTTGCCGACCCGTATACCTGCGACGGCTCGGTCTGCGTCGACCCGAACGAGCTCACTGCCAACTGCGCGGGCGCCCAGGCGGCGAACGCCGACTATGAGGGTGGCCCCGTCATCCTTTCGATTGACGAGGTCGACTCCGGCGGCGACGGCGAGACCTGCCCGTCCAGCGGCGCGAACGGCGGCTACAACTCGTACATCGCGCTCGTTTACTCCGAGACCGCCTTCGACAATGGCCTCAACGCGAACCACCTGCACTTCATCGACCCGGATGGTGATATCGGCGGCACCTACTCGGACAGCACGATCCTCCCGGCCGTCGCTGCGGAGCCGTCCATCGGTGCCGGCTACTACATCGTCGACTTCTATCTCTGCGGCGACGGCGCCAATGGCGCAATCCACCTCACCAACAATGACGGTGACGGCGGCAACTCGTTCTGCATGAGCATGGCCAACTGAGCTGAGCGCTCGCACGACCTGACGGTCGCGAGAGGGCCCGCCGTAAGGCGGGCCTTTTCGTTTGGCGATGGGTGCGCGGCGATCACGCGGGAGCTTCCGAAGGTGCGCACAGCCGGGTCCAATACCCAGGAGCCCCCCATGCGCCAGGCCACCACCGACAGCATCCCCGTGCTCACCGACCCCTTCGAGATCGTGCTCGCCCTGTGCGAGGTCGAGGAGTGGGAGCTGGCGCGGCGCCTGGCCCGCGTCGAGGACGCACGAGCGCCCTCGCGCAGCGCCCGCATCGACTGACCCTGACCCCGCCGCGGCCAGGGCCGCGGGTGCCTGTCAGCCCCTCATCCCCGATCTCGATGAACGCGGTTCATCGAGATCGGGATGTCCCTCTGGGAGGGTCTGTCGCCAGACCCTCCCCCGCGCCGGCGAAGCCGGACGCGGGGCCCCCACCCAAGACGGCTCCCGCTGGT